>CBFGNI010000008.1:0-27948 GCA_965650105.1 uncultured bacterium
CGCCCAGCTATTAATGAACTATCCCTTTGTCCAAACTTTACCTGGAAACTTGATGAAAAATTTTGCTTACCATCTAAAAGACAATCGCTAACACATAAGGTACCTGAGTTTATTATATCGCCAATGCTTAAAGAAAGAGCTTTATAAGTATATATACTTTGCCAATCCTGCTTATCATTTCCCCTCACCCATACTTCATTTCCTTCCACTGAATCGGGCAAACCATGCAAACGATAATCAAACTCCATGCGGATCTCGTCATTATCTACATTATAATTACCCAAATTAAAAGTACCTATTAACTCATTTTGTGTGCGTTTACGGTTCCGCACTTCATCCAAACTTATTGATCGGCTTCCATTTAAGGACAAAGCTGTATTAATAAAACTACGTAGCCTTCCACTATCCGAATTATTATAATAATCCCAATGCTCATCAGGTGAAATACCCAAAGTAGCTTTTGTAGTATTTATGACATCCATATTCTCAAATCCCTCAACATAAGAAGTGGATACAGATACTGGCTCATTATTTAGCTGGCGAATAACTTTAACTATTGTATCGTTAGCATGAACGGGATCAGTAGCAAGTAAATTGGTAACGGCAACTTTAAATGTATAATTGCCTGGTACAGATAAATTGAACGAGCCTATATTAATTGGCCACTTGCCTACTGCACTAATGGGTGTATTCGATTCGAAAGACTGCCATGCTGCGCCATTCAAACTATAGCTTACCCTATAATAATTCACAGGTACGTCATCCAGATTTTGTATCACAAATGCTACTTGTTCATTGTTAGTTAGCTCTGTACTTGTATGTTTTCGCCCACCAAAAGATGAATGAATAGCCTCAGCCCTTAAATCGCCATCAGATATATTGTCTGTACAACTACCATCAATTGGTTGGCGTTTTACAGCAATACTCCTGTATCCTTGCAAGGCATCGAGAATTGGCCTCACTGCCATGTAGTAAATACTATCGGGCGATAAACCAGCAAGGGTATATTCTGTTGCTGTTACCGTATCAACAGCTTGCATAATTGGCCCAACTTTCCGCATTACCTCATAACCGGTAGCCGATGATATTGGTTGCCATTTAACACGCATATAACCCGGACACTGAACATCATCTAATATAAGTTCAGGCTGCTGATTGACAACAAAATTGCC
Source organism: uncultured bacterium (assembly GCA_965650105.1). Classification (GTDB taxonomy): domain Bacteria; phylum Bacteroidota; class Bacteroidia; order Chitinophagales; family Chitinophagaceae; genus Polluticoccus. The sequence goes on from CBFGNI010000008.1 coordinate 1,173, forward strand.
CGTGGTGAATGTTTGGCTTGTATTATTCCTTGTTATACGCATTTGACAGATACCAGAATTAATACCATCAGCAATATGCCATACATAATATCGTTGTTCAGCCGGTATATTATTATCTAATACTGTCCATTGTGCACCTCCATCAGTTGAATACTCAAGGGTAAAGCTATTAGCATTATCAGATGCATCCCAATACACATGAACGGAATCATTTGCTTTAACTTGTGCACCCGTATTAGGAAAACCCAGCATAACACCTGTTGTTACAATATCGTAGGCAACAACATAGCGTTGCTGGCCGGAAGGAATATTAAACCCTTTCACTGCAATTGTATAGTTGCCTGGCTGTGGATTATTAATAACTACCTGCTCACAATTATTTTTTCTATCAGCACCTTCAACAGCATTACTCAAAATATTAGCCGGTGCAGGGTCTAATATCAATGGCAAATGAACGGTAGCATTGGGCTCAGCAACTTCCAGGTCAATATCGTTTACCAGTTGTGTAGCTGACATAGGACTGGCAGGTTGATCATTCCAGCAAAGCATAACCTTCAACTGCGCTGTATTTGCAGGCACTGTTATGGTTTGCATTTGCTGTTGCGTATTTTGAATTGTATTTGAAAAATATTGATTGCCGTTCAACATCAATAAAGAACGATATAAATTCAAAAAACCAAAACCAAAACGATAATCGGGCCCGGGATTACCAATATCCATCGTACCATTTAAAATCAGCGATTTTAGTATATCATTAGGTGGATTGCTATCAGCATGTAGCTGCTTGTATCTTTCAGTCAACAGGCCTAATGCTCCCGTCACCTCCGGGCAAGCCATACTAGTACCACCGGCAACAAGATATTGTTCGCCTTTAGTTGTAGAAAACACATCTACACCTACAGCCGTCATTTCAGGTTTTAATCTGCCATCTTTTACCGGGCCACGCGAGCCGTCAATTGCGTTTACGTATTTTTTACTGGTACTGGTAACAACTATGATATTTTTTGCCGGTTGAAATCCCCCATTTACCGTACCAAAACCTTGTGGATATGGGGAACAATCGAGATAACCATCGTTACCGGCGGCAAATACCTGCAATACTTCAGGATAATCTAAAGACAGTTGATCCAAAGCCTGGGAATACAAATCGTAAGTACCTGCGTAATTACAATCGCCAACAACTGATGCGTACGAGTTGTTGGTAAGCGTCATGTTATATGTTTCAAACATTTCCGGCAACTGGTCCCAGACACTGCTATATAAATGATCTATTAATGTTGATGAAGGTGCTACGCCTTCTCCCTTGTAATCAATAATCCCTGCGCCGCCAACAATACCATTTATATGTACGCCGTGATTTGTATATCCAACAGGGTTATAATTGATAATACGATCTTTAAGATCTATATGAAAATCGCCTGAAACATTATCCCCTACTCCAATTGTAACACCTTTACCCGTCAACCCATAACCGTTAAATACAGGGGAGGCACTAACAAGATTGGCCTTTGCTGCATATTGCGATTCAATATCCAGTGGTTCATCAGCAGAAACAGGCGAGATATAAATAACAGCATACCATGCAGCAAGTTCCCGCAGTTTTTTTGCGGGAATGATAATAGGATAGCTACCATTATATTTTTTACTACCAGATATTTTTCCACCTAAGGACGATAGCTTTTCTTGTATTTTATCAATATTTAAACGAGTATCAAAACCTACCAACACCTCAATGCTTTTGGTATTCGCATTCACTTTATTCCACAAATAGGGTTCAGCTTTCCATTCAGGTTTTACTTCGGCTATATACGTAAATGGTAGTATGCTTTCAGGAATTGTATTGCTTAAAAATCCAACATATACATTGCCGGGTAAATATGAATTAACAGTGACGCTTTGCTTTACAACGTTTAATTCAGCCGATGAAAGTTGTTTGGAGAATTTTATTACTACTTGAACAGGCTCATTGATGCGTGCCGAAACATATAATTTTTGCCATTCAGTAGCAGGTATAGGCTTAATGACACCGGCATTTTTTATCGAGGTAATAATAATCTCGTTTTGTGCGTAGCAAGGATGTATAGCACATAGCATTATAATGCACAATAATATACAATTAAGGGGCCTTAGCCTGTTTTTCATAATAGCGGTAACAGATAGCATTTACACTACAATATACGTATTTAGCGGCAAGCGGTTGTCAGGAGTATGTACAATAAAAAAGCGTGCGGAAACCACACGCTTTAGTAACAACTTTAGATGCTACTAGTTAATACCCAGCAACTCTACATCAAATATCAAAGTGCTATTAGGCCCAATTTGTGTGCTAACCTGCCTGTCGCCATAACCTAAATGTGCTGGTATATAAAAACGGTATTTGCTGCCCACACTCATTAGCTGCAACCCTTCAGTCCATCCTTTTATCACCATATTTAGAGGGAACGCAGCAGGTTGTCCACGTTGTACTGAACTATCGAATACTGTACCATCTATCAAAGTACCATGATAATGGCAAGTAACTTTATTAAATTCTGTTGGCTTAGGACCATCACCTTCCGTTAGCACCTCATATTGCAGACCACTCGGTAATGTTACCACACCTTCTTTTTGTTTATTAATTTCCAGGAATTCTTGTCCAGCTTTAAGATTTGCCTCTGCTTTCTCAGTTTTCATTTTAAATAATTTATCAGCTATACCCATTTTAAAAATATTGAGCCGTAAAAATACTACTTATACACCGAGTATTACAATCATGCAACGACTGAAGCCAGAGTTACAAAATAAAACATAGTATACTATACTTCATTTTGCTTATTTGATTGCTGTATAATGCGTTCATATAAGGCCTGTTTCTCCTCAAGGCATTTGTAATACTTATCCTTATATTTATTGTCATCAACCTGCGCAAAAAGCATTTGCCCTCTACCTGTAAATAACCAATTCAAATTCAGATCTTGATACTTGTTTGATATATCCTCAACTATCTGGCAACTTGGACTTGCATTCTCAGTATTAAATAATCTGTAGAGTTTTTGTGGTGAATTGTAGCCTAAAACAGCAGATAAATCAATAATACCAATATTTTTATAATCGAGGAATATCTTCAACCGCACAACTAATTCTTTCATTATGTTTATCAATATGCGTTATGAATATAATTGTATTAATTCAACCATATTTAATAAAATAAAGATAACTAATGTTTACATATAAATTATCGCAATGAAGTATTGGTTTATTGCTTTGTAGTCAATGTTCTGAATATGTCTTCCAGCGATTGTGTTTCAGTTTGCAATGCACTAATGTTGAGATCATTTTGCAAGGCAAGTTGCATTACTTCCTTCCTAAGTTCTTCTGGCTTCTTTGTTATAAATCTCCATGTATGTTCACCAATATTATTATAGCTATCAGCATACTTTAACTTGCCGAACAATTTTGTATCAACTGTCGATTCGAATGAAACGATCAACGCATTTTGTTGTAGTTTATTTTGCTGTAGTGTTTCTATTGAATCGTTTGCAACCAGTTTACCATTACTTATAATAAGTACCCTGCTACACATAGCCTGTACTTCTTGCATAATATGCGTGGAAAGAAGTACCGTTTTTTGTTTGCCAATACGTAGGATAAGATCTCGTATTTCCAATATCTGGTTAGGATCAAGGCCCGAAGTTGGTTCGTCCAATATCAAAACTTCAGGATCGTGCAGCATTGCCTGTGCAAGCCCTACCCTCTGCTTATAACCCTTAGATAGCGCAGCTATTTTTTTATGAGCTTCTTTTGTTAGGCCTGTCAAAGTTATCATTTCCTCTATGCGCTCTTTGGCTTGCTTACCTAAGTGATGTACACCTGCGCTAAATTCCAGGTACTCACGTACGTACATTTCATAATACAATGGATTAGCCTCCGGTAAATAACCTACTCTTTTCCTTACTTCCATAGGCTTATCCTGTACATCATAGCCACAAACCGATATGGTGCCCGACGTAGCGGGTAAATAACCGGTGATCATTTTCATAGTAGTAGATTTTCCGGCACCATTGGGCCCCAAAAAACCTACAATTTCACCTTTACTCAATTCGAACGATATATTATCAACGGCTTTTTGAGTGCCGTATATTTTTGTAAGCGATTGAACACTAATAGACATGTAGCAAAACTAATGATTTGCTTGCTTAAAAATACAAGCATAAAAAAGCCGGGTATCCCCCGGCTAAATATTTATAATTATTAAAATCTATCTCTTGGTACCTATAAAAGTACAAGTTGTCTTGCCACCATTTTCAGTCCTCTCTTCCCTGATAGTAATTTTATCAGCATCGTCTATCACATCAACTATAACACCGCTAACAGGATCAGTATATCTGCCCGATGTAGCGTCAACAGTAACAGTATAAGTATTACTATCAACCCCCATTGAGTATATACGTACCGATATTGCATTGATACCTACCAGGTCAACTTTTGCAGAATCGATGTTAGGAGACATCTCATTACATTTGGTATTGCCATCATAAATACCAATGTACCTTTCACTAAAATAGTGCTCGCATTCAGTTCCTTCATATCCCGTAGGACATTGGCAGACCTCGTCATTACAAACAGCGCCGTTTTGGCAATGCAAACGCTCGCAGCTGTCTTTTACGCAAGATGTGTATAAAACACTAGAACTAATACCGATAAATGCCGCGGCAGAAATAAGTGTATGTTTCCAAAACCTCATGTTTTGTCAATTATTTAATCCCCAAAATACAAAAAATATTTACGTTACAAAGAACAGTCTAATTTTTTTCATTACTGAATGCATTCCAACCCTGCGCTACCAACTTATGTTTGTTGCCGCCTTTTGTTTGCAAATGCATTCCTTCAGCCTGTTCCGCTATGTATCCTATTACCGATACCTGCTCATTTAGCTTCACTTTGTCATAATCTTCCTGTTTTATAGTAAACAGTAGTTCATAATCCTCCCCTCCGCTTAGCGCGCAGGCTGTAGGGTCTATCTTAAATTCATAGGCATGAGCCCTGGTGGCTTCATTTATCGGTATCTTTTCTTCATATACCAGGCAGCCGCAAGCACTTTTAGTGCATATATGTATCAGTTCCGAACTAAGTCCATCACTAACATCTATCATAGATGTAGGCACTATTTCATTTTCCTGTAGCCAGTTTACAATGTCCACTCTTGCCTCTGGTTTTAATACTCTGCCAACCGTATATGCTTTATTTTCCAGGTCGGGTTGTATATCCTGATTTTCCAGGAAAATGCGCTTTTCCCGTTCAAGCAATTGCAAACCCAGGTACGCTCCACCCAAATCGCCGGAAACACATATCAGATCACCTTTCTTAGCCCCCGATCTTGTTATGAACTTATCCGGTGCCACTTCGCCTATTGCTGTTACGCTTATTACAAATCCTCTTAATGTACTGGTAGTATCACCTCCTATCAGGTCCACATTATATTTTTCGCATGCAGCATACACCCCTTCATAAAATTCATCCAGGGCTTCAACCGAGAATTTATTGGAAATAGCAATGCTCATAGTGATATGGGTAGGCGTTGCATTCATAGCATAGACATCCGACAGGTTAACCACAACCGATTTATAGCCTAAATGTTTTAATGGCGTATACATCAGGTCGAAATGAATGCCTTCCACAAGCATATCGGTAGTTATTACAGTTTGACGGCCGAAATGGTCTATTACCGCAGCGTCATCGCCTATACTCAGTAATGTACTGGCTTGCTTTGTTTCATTATCGTGTACTAAATGGTCTATCAAACCAAACTCTCCTAACGAAGCTATCTCCGTACGTTGTTCACTCATAGTAATAAAAAATGTGTTGTTAATTTTCTCTTTTACGAATAAGGCCTAACATTTCATCATGAATAAGACCGTTTGTAGCAAGTGTTTCCTTATCAAAAACGCTATATGGCTGCCCTTCGAAATTAGTTATCTTACCACCTGCCTCCTGCACAATAAGGTACCCCGCTGCTACATCCCAGGAGCTTAGGTTATATTCCCAAAAACCATCGAAACGACCGCAAGCAACCCAGCAAAGATCTATAGCAGCAGAACCCAGGCGCCTCACAGGCAATCCCTCCATAATAAACCGTTCAAATACTTTTATAGGATGTTCGTAGCTTTTGGGCCACTTATATGGAAAACCAGTTACCAGGCAGGCCTTTTTAAAGTCTGTTTTTTTCGATACAGATATAGGAATATCATTTAGCATAGCCCCTTTGCCTTTTTCGGCAAAAAATAGTTCGTTCATCATAGGGTTATATACAGTACCTAACAATAGGTCTTCTTTGTATTTTAACCCTATACTTACACAACATATAGGTATGCCATGGGCAAAGTTCACCGTACCATCAATAGGGTCTATTATCCACTGGTAATCTGAATCCTGCATTAATTCTCCTACTTCTTCGCTAATGATGCTATGTTCAGGAAAATGCTTATTTATTATTTCAATGATCTTCTTCTCTGAATGTGTATCAACCTCTGTTACAAGATTGTTTATACTTCCCTTATTATCTACCGTGAATGTGCCTTGAAAATAATGCTGAATTATTTTCCCTGCCTCGCGCGTAGCCTCCATCAGCACATCCTTTAGCTCTGCCATTCTGTTTATAATTTTAATTCTTTACCAAGATAGTAATCAATAACCTTTAATTTAAATATTAGGTCATATTTGGCGCTGGCCAACCGCGATTCAGACTGGTAAAGGGTAATTTGAGTGGTAAGGTATTCTACAGTGTTAGTGAGCCCAAGGTCGTACCTCTTTTGTGCAAAATCAAAAGCACGTTGTGCCGCATCTACAGCACGTATAGCTGCCTGGTACTTCTGTATGGCATTACCTGCATCATTATGAGCTTTATATACATCCTGCTTTAGCTTCAGTTCAGCATTATATTTATTCAGTTGTTGCGAAAGTACATTGATCTTGGCTTGCTTTACCGAATAAGAAGCCTGCCAGGCATTGAACAGTGGTATATTCAGGTTGAGCGATACCGTTTGCCGAAAGTTATTATCCAATTGTTTGCCCAAAGGAATAGTACGTGTTTGATACGTTACTTCAGGCTGATAAACCGGTAATATTGTATCCAGTACCGGTACATAGTTTCCTGTGGGCGTTCCATTACCTGTAAAGATGGGGTTTCCTACTACTTCCTTATAAGTACTGGCCCAGTTAGTACCTAATTGAGCACCAATGCTTAATTGTGGCCATAAAGTGCCTTTTGAAGCCGCATAATTTTTTTCAGCTGCAAACAAGCGCATCTGGCTGCTACGGATACTACCCAGATGACTGGTTGCATGGTTATATATCTCTTCAGGTGTCAGGCTATTCACGGCAAGCTCATCGGCTACCTTTACATTAGGTACTTCAAGTTGATAAGGTGTTTCAAAATCAAGATTGAGCAATGCTTTTATATCCAGGATCGCTGCATTGTAATCAGAAATAGCCGTTATCAAATTGGCGCTGTCGCTAGCCAGTTGTGCCTCTAATTGTGCAACATTCAGCTCGGGTAGCCTGCCCGCATCAGCAAAACTTTGGGTTTGCTTCAGCTGTTCTGCCGAAAGCTCAACTTGCTTACGGGTTACGTTTATTTGCTCTTGTGCCAGCAGTGCTCTTAAATACCCTGTTGCAACATTTAGCGATACATCATCTCTTAACTGGTCAACATCGGCCTGTGCTGCTTTCAGGCTGTAATTATTTTTGGCAATAGTATTTCTTTTTTGAAACCAGCCAAATAACAATACATCGGCGCTACCACTCAAACTCAGAAAATCGTAGCTGCTTCCCTCTACAAACTGGTTGGTTGTAGGATCGACAGAACGCCCAAAGCTGCGGCCGTAAGATGACGATAAATTGGCATTTGGCAATTGAGACAGCTGGCTTTGCTGAAGGCTTAGTTTTGCCAGCCGTTCGTTCAATACGTTTTGCTGTATGGAAATATTATGATCGATAGCATATCGCACGGAACGCTGTAACGACCACACTTCGTCTTGCGCAGTTGCTGTATTAACTATACAACAGGTAATAATAAAAGAGGTGAACCAAAAACGCATAAAGCAAAATTAGCAGAATTAACATGGCAAATGCCATTATCGATATTGTATTATACCTATTTATTTCCAGGTTTTTTCTTTTCTTCTGCAGCTTTCGATGGTTCTCCATTAGGTTGTTCCGGCTCTGCATCATCGTCCTGCTGTACCTGCAAGGGTAATATAATGGTCTGTGGTTGCTGTTGCTGTGCTATTTTCTGGGCTTCCAAAAACTTGCTATACCCCCCGTATTGTGCCATAAGCTGATAGCCACTTTGGGTAAGCGCTATTCTGCCCGAATTGCCAAAACCTATTACAGGGCTTATCCAACCCGAGCTAAGCATCACTTCCCACAATCGCTCGGCATGTTTTAAACTGAGTTTTATTTTATTGGGATTATATATTTCCTTTTCAAGATCAAGTATATCCCTATCGGCATTATTGTACAGGGTTACTAAAACAATATCTATTATTTGCTTATCGTATTCTGAAGTATTAGCATCTGCCAGTTTTTGTACTTTAAATCGTTTTAAGCCCTTCTTCTGTCTTGTAGGTCTGATATTTTTCATTTGCATGTAGTAACTTATAAATATAACATTACTATACGAAAATACGTTTTCAGCCATAAAGCTTGTGGCCTTATTTTTGTTAAAAATGTAGGTATGCAACGTATAATGAACTTACTGCAAAAACTTAGCGACCTGGCAAATAAAAACGGCGAGCCGGAGTTGATAGATGTTGACCTGATGCTTGACTATACCAAAGTGATATATGCCGATCTGCTTGAAATGAGAGGACGTATAAGTTTTAATAGTTCGCTAATCAATGAGCAACCACAAACCACCGGAGCGACTCCCCCCCTACAAAAGCCCCCAGTAGAAACAGCACCTAAAGAATACAGCCAGGCACCAGAGGTTGAGCCAACACCTGATATACCAACAGTAAATGAAGCTGAAAAAATTGCAGACCCGATACTTTCAAGCCACCCGGCCAATACCAATCTGGATATACGGAAAATAATAGGCATCAATGATAAATACCTTTATATAAGCGAGCTATTTAACGGCAATGCAAATGTTTATGAACAGGTATTAGATCAACTTAACAGTTTCGGTTCATACCCCGAAGCCATCAGCTGGCTGGATGAAGTACATAGTGAAAATAACTGGAACGATGAGAATGATACTGTTGTTTCGTTTTACAATATTATCAATCACTATTTCGCTTCTAAATAACTTTACTCAAAAAATATTTCTTCTGATTTCTTTTTAAATATCGGAATATACCATCCTCCTCTTATTCCAAAAAGGACATCCAGGCGCGAATCTGTTCCGGGGCGCATTACATCGTACAAGTAATCTCTTCTTCCCTTTGTAAAGCCAGCAGTAACATCCAGCCCTATGTGAAAGTTCAGGAAACCCTTATTATCCATATAATTATAGCCAACATATTGCTCAAGATATGCCCCGTTTACTAGCCTGTCGTACCCTTTGCGATAATCGCCTTTTAGCTGTGGTATAGCATTTTCCCTATCAAAAATATTGATCTTATGCTGCATAAAACCAGCAGATGTGGTTATAAGAATACCATTATCGCTGTTTTTCTTCGATGTATTGAATATTTTACCGGCTTGCAGGCCAATCATATAACCGCGCTCAAATTTACCAACATCCACAACCAGGCCATCTCTGTTTATCAGGTAACCATCATAGGTTTTAATATTACTCATCAACGAATCTTCATTGATCTTGTTCCCTAAAATAAAATCGATCTTCGGACCAAACATCCAGTTACTTTTTGTTTTATAAAGTACCGCACCGCCAAGTTTATAGTTATTACCAAAGCGTTTTGCCATATCGGCTGCCGGTACATCAAGCGCGCCATTCACACTAAAAATAAAGCCACTTCTTGCAGGGCGCTTCGTCTCGCCAAACAGTGAGCTCTGGGCATTTGCAGGCAGATAGCCTACAGATAACAACAAGATAATAACCAACAATCTTTTCATAATAAAAAATGGCAACTATACGTTAAGGATAGGCAAATATACAATCATCAATAGTTATAAATACTTTAAAGAATGCTGTCTTACCTTTTTGTGGTTTTGACGTATGAATGGTAAGGTGTAGGTTTGCAGCTATTACAATTTTATATGCAAAATTTGCAAATGGTTGACCTAAAGCGTCAATACCAAAAAATAAAGCCTGAGATAGATAAGGCCATCCAAAATGTTATAGATACTACAGCCTTCATAGGCGGCCCTGAAGTACAAAAACTATCAACTGAACTTTCTGAATACCTGGGTGTAAAACACACTATACCCTGCGCCAATGGTACAGATGCCCTTCAAATAGCACTTATGGCTTTGGGCCTGCAACCGGGCGATGAGGTGATAACCCCTTCTTACACATATATTGCTACTGTAGAAGTAGTGGCATTATTACGTTTAAAGCCTGTATTTGTAGACGTAGATACCGACACTTTTACCATGAACCTTGATAGCTTGAAAAATGCTATCACCCCTAAAACAAAGGCTATCATACCAGTGCATTTATATGGTCAGTCGGCCGATATGGAGCCTTTGCTGGCTTTGGCTAAAGAGCATAATATACCTGTAATAGAGGATAACGCACAAGCTATTGGTGGTAGCTACACTTTTTCCGATGGCAGAACTGTGAAAAATGGCTCAATGGGTATTATTAGCTGCACTTCTTTCTTCCCCTCTAAAAACCTGGGTTGTTACGGCGATGGTGGTGCAATGTTCACGAACGATGATGCACTTGCCGAAAAGCTGCGCATGATAGCTAACCATGGCCAGAAAGTGCGTTACTACCACGAAATGGTAGGTTGCAATAGCCGCCTGGATGCTATACAGGCTGCCGTATTGCGTGTAAAATTGCCACATCTGGACGAATATTGCGACGCACGCCGTGCAGTAGCTGATTATTATGACAATGCATTTAAGACCAATCCCAATATCGTAACCCCATACCGTGCGTCATATAGCCATCATGTATTTCACCAATATACATTGCAGGTAAAAGGTATTGACCGCGATAAAATGCCCGATATGCTGGCTGAAAGAAAGGTACCATCAATGTTGTACTACCCTTTGCCCAGCCATAAACAAAATATGCTGAAAGATTTTGGTGGCGATAAATACCAGCTACCTGCAACTGATATGCTACAGGATTGCGTAATATCATTACCTATACATACAGAATTGACTGAAGAAGAACTGGCATATATCACTAAGAATTTTCTTGAAGTAGTAGCACAACTGGCTAAGTAATGAATGCAATAGAAACACCGTTAAAGGACTTGTACATAATTGAACCGAAAGTATTTGGTGATGAGCGTGGTTATTTTTTCGAAAGCTTTAATGCCGGTCAGTTAAAAGCATTGACGGGATTTGATATTCCATTTATACAGGATAACCAGGCACGCTCAAGCAAATATGTATTGCGCGGCTTACATTACCAAAACAATCCAACGCCACAAACCAAACTGGTACGTGCACTTGAAGGAACTATATGGGATGTTGTGGTTGATATACGTAAAGAGAGTCCCACCTTTGGACAATGGTATGGCGTAGAATTGTCTGCTCAAAACAAACGCCAGTTACTGGTACCACGTGGTTTTGCACATGGATACTCTGTATTGAGCGATACAGCCGAGGTATTCTACAAATGCGACAACTTTTACGATAAAAGCACGGAAGGTGGTGTTTACTTTAACGACCCATCACTCAATATTGACTGGAAGATGGACATCAGCAAAGCCATCTTATCGGAAAAAGATAAGGTGCAACCAATGCTGAAAGATGCAGTTTACAATTTCTAACACTATTTAACCCGCTACTTAAGCGGGTTTTATTTTTCAGGTATTGGGTGAAAGTTTGGGGGATTGCAGCAACAAATTGAAAATAATAATTTAGTACATGAAATACAAAATCCTGTTAGCTTTTGCATTGGCTATTTACACAAATGCAACGCAGGCACAATCCTTAGAAAATCGCTTACAACATACTATCGATTCCTTTTACCAGGCCATACCCAATGCTGCAGGCATTATGGCACATATCGAATCGCCGGATAAAAATATTTCATGGTCTTATGCAGTTGGCTATTCGGATAAGAACACCAAACAAAAAATATCTGCTGACCAACCTGCCTTATTAGCAAGCAATACAAAAACGTATGTTGCTGCTACTATTCTAAAACTGGTTGAGATGAAAAAATTCAGTACCAACGACCCTATTGAAAATCTCATTTCAGCACGATCTAAAGAACTCTTAAAAAATGATGGTTATGATCTGCAAGCTATCAAGATAAAACATCTGATGTCGCACACTTCAGGCATCTCAGATTATACCGAAGGCGATTATTTTGATTTTGTAAATACACATCGCAAGTACCATTGGACAAGAGACGAACAAATAAAACGTACAGTAGATATTGGCACACCGCTGGCTCAACCGGGCGACACATTCAAATATGCCGATGTCAATTACTTATTACTTACCGAAGTAATTGAACGTTTTACAAACAAACCATTTTACGAGGCCATACGCGAGATAGTTGATTACAAAAAGCTTGGGCTAAAAGACACTTGGTTTGTTGACCTGGAGAAAAAGCCAAAGAAAACAAAAACAATGGTGCACCAGTATTGGTCAAAATATCCATGGGATTCTTACGACCTTGATCCATCATGGGATTTGTATGGTGGTGGCGGTATGGCTTCTACAACAAAAGATCTTGCGATTTTCTTTCAGAATTTGGGAGAAGGGAAAATCGTCAAGGATAAGGAGTTGTTGAAAGAAATGGAGACTCCTGTATTGCCTGTTGAAAAATCGAATTATTGCTTGGGCATGCGCAAAATATCTATTGCTGGTCTCACCGGTTACTATCATGGCGGCTTCTGGGGTACAGATGTTTGCTATTTTCCTGATATCAACAGCACAGTATGTATTTTCATTCTTCAGCGAGATGAAAGAGATAAAGGCGGCGCTATCTGTAAAGAGGTTGTCAACATTTTGAAATAAAAGAAGCCAGCTAAATAGCTGGCTTTCATTTTGTGATATTTTCAAATTACGATTTCATGTTCGTGAACTGCAACGGCAGATCAAGATTAGAACTGCGACATAGTTGAATAACATCTTGCAGGTCATCTATCTTTTTAGCTGTTACACGAATGATATCATCCATGATAGCTGCCTGCACTTTCAAGCCGCTATCTTTAATGATCTTTACTATTTTCTTAGCAGTCTCTTTATCGATGCCGTTTTTTACAGGTACCGTTTTCTTCAGGTATTTGCCCGATGGTGTTGCTTCCTTGGTCATGTCAAAACTATTAGCTTCAAGTCCCTGGCGCATCGATTTGGTAAGCAACACATCTTCCAGTTGTCTCATACGCATATCACCTTCCACTTCCAGGTTAATGATCATATCCTTTTTATTCAGCTCAATAACCACGTGCGATCCTTTAAAATCGTAACGGTTATCGATCTCTTTCTTCACCACGTTAATGGCGTTATCTAGGGTTTGCAATTCTACTTTGCTGGCTATATCGAAAGAAGGCATAATGTGTTTGGTTTAAAATGGTTGATAAATTTACAATTGTATCCGCTAATGTCAAATTGCGTTAGCCTAGTTTCTCTTCAAGTTCCAGCATTTGCTCAAAAGCCTTATCATATTCAGCAGATACTCCGTTTAGTTTTATAGTATGCTGCTTGTACGCATCATCCAGCTTTTGGAACTGTGTTTTATCAGAATAAAATGCAGGGTCAGCCAGTTGCGCTTCCAGCTTGGCTTTCTCTTCATTCAATCGTGCCATTTGCTCTTCTAACTTCTGAAATGCTTTTTGTTGCTTTTGGTACTCCTTACGCAATTCACGCTGCTCGTGGTCGTTTGTATTAACCAGCTTCTTTTCTTCTTTCTTAGGCCTTTCTTCAACTTTTACAGTGGGGGCTGGTGCAGCAGCGGCTTGCAGGCGTTTCTGGCGGTCGGTTTCAAACACCATCCATTCATCGTAGCTACCAATAAATTCTTTGATCTTGCCATCTTCAATATGCCATATTTTATTGGCGGTCTTGCTGATAAAATACCTATCGTGCGATACAAGAATTAAGGTACCAGAGTATTTGTTCAATGCCTCTATCAACATCTCAACCGATTGCATATCCAGGTGGTTGGTAGGTTCATCCAGCATCAGGAAGTTTCCTTTCATAGCAATGGTCTTTGCCAGTGCTACCCTAGCCTTCTCACCACCCGACAATACTTTGATCCTTTTAAATACATCATCGCCACTAAACAGGAAGCAACCCAGCAATTGTCTTAATTCCAATTCTGTCTTGCCGCTACCGGCACCCTTCAGTTCTTCCAGTATCTCATTTTCTATATTCAGCGCCTCCAATTGGTGCTGCGCGTAAAAACTTTCTTCTACATTATGTCCTTCTTTACGTTCACCTTCAAAGATTTCCTGCCCTGCTATTATACGTAGTAAGGTCGATTTACCCTTACCATTTGCTCCTATCAGGGCTATTTTATCACCCCTGTTTATTTCAGCATCTGCATGGTCTAATATTTTCAGGTCACCAAAGCTTTTCGATACGCCTTTAAGTGTCGATATGATCTTACCCGGCTGTACTGCAACGTCAAAGTTGATATTCATTACCGGCATTGTGCCATCCGGTGCTTCAATACGGTCCAGCTTATCCAGCTTTTTCATAGCACTTTGTGCCTGTGTAGCCTTACTTGCTTTTGCCTTAAAACGCTCAATAAAACGCTCCTGCTGGCGTATATAGTCTTGCTGGTTCTCAAAAGCCCGTTGTTGCAGTTCCATACGTTCGGCTTTCTCTTTCTGGAAGAAAGTATAATTGCCGCTATATTGGTGCAAATCTTGCTGCCACACTTCTACTATCTTGGTTACCATCCTATCCAGGAAGTACCTATCGTGCGATACGATAACTACACTACCGGGATAACTGATCAGGTATCTTTCCAGCCATTCTATCGAGGGTAGATCCAGGTGGTTGGTAGGTTCATCGAGTAGCAACAGGTCAGGGGCCTGTAGCATCATTTTAGCCAGCAACACGCGCATACGCCAGCCACCGCTAAACTGGTTATATGGCTTCTGAAGGTCAGCAGTTGAAAATCCTAGTCCCTCCAGCACTTCAGCCGTACGGTGTTCCATTTCATAGCCACCCGCCACTTCAAAATCGTGCAGGGCATGGCTATAGTCATCCAGCAGTTTGGCATCATCGGGTTTACTTTCCAATTCAGCAAGGATGTTTGCCATCTCTTTTTCTATTTCATGGGCACGCTCAAAAGCGCCCATACCTACTGAAAGAATAGAATTATCGGTAGAAAAGCTTAAAAGATCCTGGTTAAAGAAGCCAATAGTAACATCTTTGGGCTTATTTATAACACCTGCGTCAATATTATAGGCGCCGGTTATCATTCTTAGCACGGTCGATTTTCCCGCACCATTGCTGCCCACAAGGCCTATTCTTTCCCCTCTTTCTATCTGCCAGCTTGCTTCTTCAACAATTGCGCGCGACCCGAAATAGAACGATATATTTTGTAATGAAACCAACATAAGTGCGCAAAATTACAATCCTAACGTTTAGCATTGATGCTTCTCGTATTTTTGCAGCAAAATTTTTTATAACATGCGCTTATTTTCTTTAATATTTGTTGCACTGGCTGTATTTGCTTCAAGTTGCCAATCCGAAAATAAATCAACAGAAACCACAACAACCGAAAAAACTAAACCTGTTGGCCCACCAGCAAGCAAGTTGACAGACGCACAAACCAGCCAACTGGTAGGTATTGTAAATAATTATTATGAATTGAAGGATGCTATGGTAGCTACTAATGCTGCAAAAGCGGATGAAGCTGCTGCCAAAATGCAAACTTCTGTCGATAGCTTTAAAGCCAACCTGGCTAGCGATACTACTAACTTCGCAACACTTAAAACAGATCTTGATTCTATAAGCATAGGCAATAAGAACATCCTTTCTGTAAAAGACGAAACATGCGAAAAAAAACGCATTTACTTCGAAACCGTATCGAACGCTATGTACAATGTGCTGAAAACTGTGGAACTGAAGAATGCAGGCGTATATCGCCAATACTGCCCTATGGCATTTAACGATAAAGGTGCTTATTGGTTAAGCAATGAGGCAGAAATTAAAAACCCATATTTTGGCAAAAAAATGCTGGAGTGTGGTGAAGTGACCGATTCTCTTTAATAATTCACCTGAGTTCAACTATACCCGATGCGATTTCTAAAAGTCTGTCTTCTTACTATATTGTCGTTCGCTTTCCTTATGGTATGCAGCACTCCTGCTTTTGCACAAAAGAAGGTAACACTTAGCGGCTATATGCGTGCGGCATCCAGCGGCGAAGCATTGGTGTCAGCTACGGTGTATGTAAAAGAATTGGGCATTGGTGCGCAAACTAATAATTATGGTTTTTACTCTGTATCGGTACCGGCAGGCTCTTATACATTCATTTTCTCTTACATAGGGTACGCTACAAAAACAGAAACCATCTCCATGGTAGCAAGCAAAACCTACAATGCAGAAATGGAGAGTGGAACAGAACTGAAAGAAGTGGAGGTCACATCTCGCCGCAGCGATGAAAATATAAAAGGTACTGATATGGGTACTATGACCCTATCTGCCGAAAAAGTAAAAACCCTGCCGGTAATATTTGGGGAAACAGATATCTTGAAAGCATTACAATTGATGCCGGGCGTACAATCGGCAGGTGAAGGTAATTCGGGTTTTTATGTACGTGGTGGCGGCCCTGATCAAAATTTGATATTACTGGATGATGCAGTAGTGTACAATTCTGGTCACCTGTTTGGGTTCTTTTCAGTGTTCAATACCGATGCGCTGAAAAATGTAACGCTGATAAAAGGTGGTATGCCCGCCAACTATGGCGGCCGTTTGTCTTCAGTGGTCGATGTATCGATGAAAGAAGGCAATATGAAAGAATACCATGCTGAAGGTGGTATTGGTTTAATTGCATCGCGCTTAACGGTTGAAGGGCCTATCAAAAAAGAAAAGGGTTCTTTCATGTTATCCGGCCGCCGTACCTATGTCGATTTATTGATAAAGCCATTTGCTACCGGCAGCTTGAAAGGTTCCGGTTATTATTTTTACGATGCCAACCTGAAAGCTAATTATAAAATAACAGACAAGGATCGCGTTTACGCAAGCGGATATTTTGGTAGGGATAAATTTAAGTTTGCCAGCAGTAGCGGTAATTTCGATGCAGATATTCCCTGGGGCAATAGTACCGCTACCCTGCGTTGGAATCACTTATTCAGCAATAAGCTCTTCCTGAATACTACCGCCGTTTATAACGATTATCAGTTTGCATTCTCCGCAGGCCAAAATGATTTCGATATCAAACTATCCTCCGGTATTCGCGATTATAATGGTAAGGTTGATCTGGATTATTTTACTACGTTCAATCATCACTTCAAAATGGGAGCGGCATATACGCACCATAAGTTCATACCCAACCAAATATCCGGCCGCAGCGGCGCTACAGAATTAAAACCCGACAATGCGTTGATAAAATATGCACATGAAGCAGGGGCTTATATAACAGATGAGTTCGATCCGTTCAAATGGCTTAAAATAAATGCGGGCGTGCGCTACTCATGGTTTGGACAAACGGGGCCTTATACTCAGTTCCGGTATGGTATCGATGGTAAAAAGACTGATAGTACAGAGTTTGGCTCAAGTGAGCTGGTAAAAACTTATGGAGGTTGGGAACCCAGGCTAAATATGCGTTTTGCATTGAACAGTAAATCTTCAATAAAAGCCAGCGTATCAAAAGCGTATCAGTATATACATCTTATATCGAATAACGGTAGCACGCTGCCAACAGACCTTTGGGTGCCCAGTACTTTTTATGTGCAGCCGCAACAGGCATGGCAATATTCTGTAGGTTATTTCCGCAACTTCCTCGATAATAAAATAGAAACATCTGTCGAAGTTTACTATAAAGACCTGAAGAACCAGATAGAATACCGCGAAGGTTATATACCATCCACTAATCGCGACCCTGAGCTGGATTTCGTATTTGGTAAAGGAGAAGCTTACGGTGCTGAGTTCTTTATTAATAAAACCAAAGGTAAATTCACAGGTTGGATAGGTTATACTCTTGCATGGACTTACCGGACTTTCCCCGATTTGAACAATGGCAAAAGTTATCCCGCAAAATACGATCGCAGGCATGACCTATCGGTGGTAGGTACTTACGAAGCAAGTAAAAAATGGACTTACTCTGCTGTATTTGTTTTCGGCTCAGGCAATGCAATTACATTACCTACCAATTATTATTTCATCGACCAGACTATTGTACCTGAATATAGCGACCTGAACGCATATAGAATTTTCCCTTATCACAGGCTCGATCTGTCCGCTATCTATACACCACAGCATAAGAAACCCCGTAAATGGCAAAGTAGCTGGGCATTTTCTATCTACAATGTGTACAGCAGGCAAAATCCATACTTCCTGTATGTAGATACGCAAGGCAGTCTTGGTGAAGGTGTGTCGGCAAAAGTGAAACAGGTATCTATCTTCCCGATACTGCCAAGTATCACCTATAACTTCAAGTTCTGATAATTCATTAAATTAGAGGGCTGGAAAACCCTTAAGATGAAAGTAAGCAAGGCAGAAAGAGACACGATTTTAAACGCGATAGAAGACTGGCAGCAGAATGGCGGCATAACACCTGAAAAAGCAGTTGAGCTAAAAGACAGCATAGAACTTAAAACTTCGGCCTCACAACAATTAGCCCAGTATTTTTTCATCATTGCTATATCGTGCATTGTGCTTGCATTCGGTGCTATTTTCATTGACGATAAATTGCTGGAAAAGCTCAAAGTTTACTTCTCGCTTAGTAATGTTTTCATATCCGTTGCCTTCCTTGTTATGGGTATAGCTTGGTTTGGGTATTGCAAAAAGAAAATAGCCAATAAAGCGAGTATTGCTTACGAGGTATATATGGTACTGGGCGCGTTACTCTTACTTATATCGTTAGTGTACGCCTGCAAAGACATTGGTTTTGGCGCCAGGCATAGTGGTTTTCTGTTTATTGTAGCTGCATTATTCGCAGGGCTAACATTACTCATGCGGTCGCGTGCATTATGGATAGGCTTTATACTAGCTATAATGGGCTGGTATGGCTCCTTTACGGAAGCACATTCGCACAATAGCCTATTCCTGCACATGAACTATCCTGTACGTTTTGCATTGTTTGGAATAGTGGTTTTATTATTCTCTTACTTGCAACGTTTCATCAAGAACTTAAGTTTTACTAATCGTACAACCTACCTTGCGGGGTTAATCATCCTGTTTACTGCACTATGGGGTATATCCATCATGGGTAATTATAGTATGAATGAGTGGTCGCTAATAAAACAAACGCAGGTTATCATTTACCCTGTTTTATTTGGTATTATCTGCTTCATTAGTTTTTATATTGGCATTAAACGCAATGACGATACCACGCGCGATTTTGGTTTATTCTTTCTTTTACTGAATTTATACACAATGTATTTCGAATTCTTCTGGGAGGGTTTGAATAAAGGCATTTTCTTTGGCGTACTGGCTATATCGTTCTGGCTTATTGGCCGTTTCATTGAGCGCCGCAAAAGGCCGGATAATAGTGCATTGCTTTAAGTACTTTTGCAACCTGATATTGATATGGCAAGGTATTTCTTAGAGGTAATGTACGATGGCACTGCGTTTCATGGTTCGCAACTGCAGGGCGAAATACCCACTGTACAATTAGCTATAAATAACGCCCTTTCTACGCTGCTGCGCCAACCTATAGAAACATTTGGCGCCAGCCGTACCGATGAAGGTGTACACGCTTTGGGCAATTATTATCATTTCGATACAGCGGCGCCGCTGCACGATGCATTTATTTATAAGATGAATGCAATACTACCCCGGTACATTGCCCTACACAAATTATACATCGCCGGCAACCCCGAATTAAATGCACGTTTCGATGCTTTAACCCGCCGCTACCGCTATCGTATATATAGCAGCAAAGACCCATTTCTGCTCAACAAAGCACTGTACTACCCTTTCCGCATTGATAAAAGTATATTAAACGAAACTGCAAAAATGCTGATGGAGTATGAAAATTTTGAAACGTTCTCCAAACGCAACACACAAACCTTTACGTTTCTGTGCAAAATCCATCAATCCTACTGGGAACAAAAAGGAGAAGAATTGCATTATGTAGTGGAAGCAAATCGTTTTTTACGGGGTATGGTAAGGGGACTGGTAGGCACACAACTTCAGGTAGCCAATGGAAGAATGAGTGCAGATGAATTTAGAACTGTGATTGAAGGGAGAGATTGCACTAAGGCCTATTTCAATGTAGCCGGGCATGGACTCTATCTTGAAAATATCCAATACCCTGAAGGCAGCCTTACAGAAATAAAGGATAAACGCTAAAGAAAGATACCACCTAGAAAATAGCCCGCCGCACCGGCAAGTACACCTGTTATAGATTGGCGAAGTATCTCTTCAACAATATTCCTGCTACGTTCTAACGCTTTTATATAACCAACTAAAACCAGGC
Source organism: uncultured bacterium (assembly GCA_965650105.1). Taxonomy (GTDB): domain Bacteria; phylum Bacteroidota; class Bacteroidia; order Chitinophagales; family Chitinophagaceae; genus Polluticoccus. The sequence continues at coordinate 21,847 of CBFGNI010000008.1, forward strand.
AAAGAACTGAGATAACAACAGACGAAATAAAAGCGTTTTGCCGGTCACCTATCAACACAAAAGGCAGTAAAGGGAAAAGCCCGCCAATAGCATAAAATATAGCAATATTAACAGCGCTTTTTTTCGCCCCTGCTATATCTGCCGACGCATCTACAATTTTTTCAAACTCACTTTTTTCCTCTTTCTGCATTTCTGCCGCTATCTCCAGCCTTGTGCTTTCACTAAGGCCCAGGTGTTGCAGGCTCTCCATTTCATGTTGCTCATGCGCTCCTTCGTCAATGCCTTCTTTTTCTGTAAAATAGCGGCTCACGGCAATGGCAATAGCACCCAGGCAAATAGCTATTATTGCAGCAGTATATAATGAGTTAATATCTTCCACTACCCTGCCTAAGCCGGAAGTAAGCGCAAGCAATACAATAATACCGTCAGATAATCCGGTGGTCATATCTGCCAATAAATGCATTCGCTTGTGTGTGCTAAGCTGTTCAGTCATTAAGAAATTTGATCTAGACTGTGTTTTATGATCTGCACACAATCATCCATCTGCTGACGATTGATAATGAGAGGTGGCGCAAAACGTATTTTATCGCCATGTGTTGGCTTGGCCAGCAAACCGTTTTTTTTCAGATTCATACAAAGGTCCCATGCTGCATCCTTCTCAGCATGGTCTATTACAATAGCGTTGAGTAAGCCCTTGCCTCTTACAAGCGATATATTAGCATGATCAAGCGCCTGCAACTGTTCTCTTAAGTAAGCTCCCTGCACTGCTGCGTTCTCGGCCATTTTTTCATCTATCAATACCTGTAGCGAAACAATAGCCACTTTACAGGCCAGCGGATTGCCTCCGTAAGTAGAACCATGTTCCCCCGGCTTTATGGTCAGCATTATTTCATCATCAGCCAGCACAGCCGATACAGGCATAGTACCACCGGATAATGCCTTACCCAATATTAAAATATCGGGGTGTACATTTTCATGATCGCAAGCCAGCATCTTACCCGTACGTGCAAGGCCGGTTTGTATTTCATCGGCTATAAACAATACATTCGCTTCACGGCACAGTCTTGCCGCTTTCGATAAATATCCTTCATCGGGTACTACCACGCCAGCCTCACCCTGTATAGGCTCTACCAGGAAACCCACTACATTTTTATCCTGCAATGCAGCTTCTAAGGCCGGTAGGTCATTGTATTCAATTATTTCATAACCAGGCATGAATGGCCCAAAATTATGCCTGGCTGTGGGGTCGGTACTGAAAGATATTACATTCAAAGTACGCCCATGGAAGTTGTGCGCGCAAACAATAATTTTAGCCTTATTATCTTCCACGCCTTTCACTTCATATCCCCACTTACGCGCCAGCTTAAGTGCCGTTTCTACTGCTTCCACGCCGGTGTTCATGGGCAATACCTTATCATACCCAAAAAGCCTGGTAATATATTCGGCATATTCACCAAACACATCGCTGTGAAATGCCCTGGAGGTAAGCGTTAATTTTTGCGATTGCTCAATAAATGCCTGAATTATTTTAGGATGGCAATGCCCTTGGTTTACTGCCGAATAGCCTGAAAGGAAATCGTAGTATTGCTTGTCATCTACATCCCACACATGCACGCCTTGCCCACGTGTCAGCATAACAGGTAACGGATGATAGTTGTGGGCGCTATAACGTTCTTCCCTGTCTAAATATTTTTGTGATAAAGGTGAAAGCATAGATGTTGCAAGCATATTGCAAAATTACGCATTCACCACCGATTTTTCTATTTCCATTAGAGGTACTGGCTCATAAGCATTTATTTTATCCAGTTCCAGTAAAGTGGTTGTATTGTCTTCAGAACGGTGGAATACGGGGAGGAACTTAGCCCCATACACAATCTCGCTAAAATGGTAAGAGGTACCTTGTTGAACTATATTGGAGAAGTGATCATCAAAACCTTTTAAATTAAATAATATCTCCACTTTCGCCTCTTTTATATCTTCAATATTCATCAGGTATAAAGGACTGTCTTCATCTATCATGTGCACCATAGTCCAGCTTAGGGCCAGCGAGTTGATCTTTTTTATTTCAAGTGGTAAAGTAAAGAACTTGCGTACCTGCTGGCCATTCTCATTTATGAACATTGATGTGGTTACCTGTGCTTCAATATCGGTTAGATGATTGTTTTTGTACGATGCAACCCTTACCATAGCGGCTGTTCCACTTTTATGCGGCGCTATCAGCAGGTTATCGCTGAATTTAAGATAGGCTCTTGGCCTTGTAAAACGGCCATACAGTAAACCTGTTACCAAAGCAAAGGATAGTATGCCGACAAACGACTCAAGCGAGGCAACAATATTCGCCCCAAGGCCTACCGGGCTAATATGGCCGTAGCCAACGGTGGTAAGTGTTTGCGAACTGAAAAAAAACGCCTGTTGAAAATTGCTCATTAAATCATTACCTCCATGTATGCCTTGCAGATTTTCAACCCCTACTATAAGATATAGTGTTGCGAAGAATACATTGGTAGCTGTATAGAAGCTAAAAACAGTAAGCAGAAATTTCCACCTGCGCATACGCAACAAAGAATGGTACATGCTAATGCGCTGCCAGAACGGTATGCCGGTTTTTAGTACATTAATGCTACCATCTTTATTAGTAAGCCTGCCACCCTCGGTATTCTGGGTACTGGTACTAAACCCTGTATTCTCAATATCGGCCAACCTGCGCCTACGTATATGATTAGCCATTTCTTGCTGCTTTAAATTCTATGGCGATGGTTGTAGCAACGGCGGCTACTAGCAATACCACACCCCAAATTAAAACAATTTGCGGAGTATAAACCATTGCCATAATATAATGAACGCCTATAAAAGCAATGGCAAAAACAATAAGCTTTCGTACCCAGTTGCCCAATGGTAAAAGTGCAAATGGCGATACGCCAACCACCTTGCCGGAATAGTATAAATAAAAAGCCGCCTGCAGGTAGCTGCTAATAACAAACCCTAGTGCCACTCCAGGTAAACCCAGCCATAAGTAAAGTGGATACATTAATGTACAGGCAAGCAAGATGTCCAGAAAGGCACCTATGTTTATAATGCTCCCTTTATGCTTGTTCTGCAATATCGTAGTAAAACTATATGCCCGCAGTGGTATGGCCATTACCGAGACAAGAAATACAGGTACTGCAGGCAAGTATTTTTCTGAAAGTACCACTCCAAATAGCTCAGTTCGGAAACACATACAAAAGAAAAAAACGGGAAACACTATTGATGATAATATCCGTGATGAGTGCTGCAATAATTGTATGATATATATGTCTTCATTACTCTTTTCAGTACTTGCCAATTGCATTAATGCAGCGCTTCCTGCGGCACCTAGTAACAATGGCAGAAAAGGAATATCCTGCGAACCGTTAAAGTATATAGCTGCCAATTCAGCAGCAAAGAAATAGGTGATAATAAATTTATCTATCCACCTGAACAGCATCTGCGACATATCGTATAGCCCCAAATGAAACCATAGTGAACGAACTTCTTGTATAGTTTTCCCTAAAGGTTCTGCTACTTGTTTACGCACAGTTTTTACCGATATAGGCAGGTATAACAGGAGCCTTGCTGCTGTTATCAGCATTAGACTGATGAACAATTGGCTCAATGGGAAGCTGCCTCTCAAATAAGCCAGGTGTAGTGCAATAAAAACTATGGTATAAACCACATTCACAATTAGCATTAAGCCAAACCTGCGGTTTACAGAAAGTATGGTCTCGGTAATAATGCCCAGGATATAAAACCAAATAAATAAAAAGGGTATGGCCAATGGCAACATTAACGGGCCGGCTTCCATATATGCAAATGCAGCAGACACCAATATGGTCCATATAAGCAGTAATGCTATACCCCACACTTTTAACAGTCGTACTAACCCTGCTACCACTTGCGCATTGTAGGTAAGCAAAAAACCTTGCAGGCCAAGGCAACCAATAGTGCTTAATACGTAGGCACGTACCCAAAACGTCTGGTAAACACCATAGGTAGCAACGTCTAACTGGCGCGAAAACAAGATCATCACCAGCACATTGGCCAGTGTAGGGAAAAACCTTATCAGGAATATGAAAAAGGTATTGCCGGAAAAACTATTAGTTCTTGCCCAACGCAAAAGCATCACATGCTTCTTTGTTTAATTGTTTGATGATTTTGGCAGGATTGCCGGCTATTACGCAATAGCCATCTGAAAAATTTTTTGTTACCACCGCCCCTGCGCCAACAATAGTAAAATCGCCCAGCTTTACCTGGGGCAATACTATTGCTCCCATACCCAGCCAGCAAAAACTTCCTATATCTATTGGTGCCGCCACAACTTGTGTATCGTTATCTATTACATCGTGGTTCGATGATATGATACCTACGTTAGGCCCTATATTAGTATAATCGCCAATTCTCACACCATTATTTGCATTAATGTATACCCCCGGCGAATCGCCGGGATATACATTTTTTCCTCTTACAATGTTTTTAGGTGCATGTACAGTACTGGTGTGGTGAACAGCCCACTTCGTATCTGCATTCTGCCTCAATATCTTCCTGAACAGAAAATCGCACAGGTAAAAGCCCATACTCATTTCGCGCCTCAGCCCGAAAGCATTTTTCAAAAAGTATGATGTGCCTTTACTCATGCATTATCTATATCAGCACTGGTTTCTTCCTGTTCAGGTTTTCTTACATTTTTCACTATCGCACCTATCAATAGCAGCACAAGTAGTGTAGAACATACAGCTGCTATCTTATCGCCCACAATAAAATTCTGAGGTGTAAACTTAAACTCGATATTATGTTGTCCGGCTGGCACTTTTATAGCGCGCAACACATAGTTTGCTTTCATAATAGGTGTTTCCTTGCCATCTACGTAGGCATGCCAGTCGTATGGATAATAGATATCAGAGAATACGGCCACACCATTCTGGCTGTTGTTCGATGTAAAGCTGATATGATTCAGGCCGTACTTACTCAGCTTTACTGCTGCTGCGCTATCCTTGCCATAGGTATAGCCATTTAGCTCATTTTTGTAAGTACTACGCATAATAGCCGTAGTCTTAGGGTTGAAGGCATCGGGCACTTGTGTTGTATCGCCTAAATAGTTCGCTTTCATCGCCAATATTTCCTCATCGGCCGTATTGGCCCATTTTACTTCATTCACAAACCAGGCATTGCCCAATGCTTCGGGGTTAGGCATCGCAACAGGTTCTCCATTTTTACCCCCTGCAAATATTATGTACTTAGTGTTCAGCATATTCAGCACCTGCATGTTGAATTTTCCATTCAGGTGAACGTCTATCAGGTCCTGGTATATTTCCAATTTAGCCGGGCTGTGTCCGCCTATTACTTTATGGAAATATGCCTGCTGGCCATCGTTAAATACATCTTTGGTTACATCCAGCACACGGTAATATCGGTCAGGATCTTGCATTATCTGCTGATCAACGGGTCTTGGCTGGAAGGTCATTTCCGATGCATCTTCCTGGTACCTGTCTTCATCAAGGTATCTTGAAGCAACAGATATAAGATCTATAGCTGCCAGAAGCCCTACACCTGCTACCAGTATATGTGGCTTTATTTTGCGGCGTGTAAAACCCCATATTACAGCACCTGCCAGTATTATATATATAGCACTTGTCAGTGCGCTTTTGGTGGCTATTGCAGCGCGGTCTTGCTGTATAGCTTTTACTATCTGCACACCTGCTTCCTGGTTATTCAGCATTTGCGAATAGCGCTGTGCCATGCTGGCATCGGCCAGTTCCGATCTGTACGAGAAAAACATACTGCCGGCAATGCCAATTACCAGGCAAAGGCCCGCAGTTATTATAACAGCTATTTTAGTTTTACGCCACAGGTCTTCCCTCGTTATCTTTTCTTTTACAATATCGTTCAGCGCCCACAAACCCAGAAACGGAAACAGGAATTGAGGTAATACCAGTATCATGGATGGGATACGGAATTTGTTCAACGCTGGCAGTGTATCGAATAAAAAATAATTGAGGCCTGCAAAATTTTTACCCCACGACATCACTATTGCCAAAGCACTCACACCAATTATCCACCATTTGTGCGGGCTCCGTACCACCATCA
>CBFGNI010000009.1:0-27469 GCA_965650105.1 uncultured bacterium
ATGTTGCGAAAGATGTAAATCTGAATGTTTTGTTGGGTATGAACTATACTGAGCTCCGGACCAGGGATAATTACTCAAGTGTTAATGAAGAAGGTGGTTTAGTGATACCTGGATACTATAATCTGGCAAACAGCAATGGCACACCGCTAACAACAAATAGCCTTGATTTGAAACGTAAGCTTGGTGTATATCTTGATGCGAGTGCGGGTTACAAGAATATGTTGTTCGCGGAGTTTACTGCTCGTACCGATAAATCTTCGGCAGTACCATATAAAAGTACCTACTTCTATTATAGCGCCAACGCATCATTCGTATTTACTGAACTGATGCAAGGTAACTTTAAAGACAAAGTATGGAATTATGGTAAATTCAGGATAGCTTATGGTTCTACAGCCAATGATGCGCCTACTTATTTGACGGGTAACTACTACACCAAAGCTTTGGCCGATGGTGGTTTTGGTAGCACCATATTCCCATTCAATGGTGCAGTAGGGTACAGTTATACTAATACCTTAGGCTTTGCCCAACTGGTACCTGAGTACGTAAATGAGTTCGAGGTTGGTTTGGAAAACGCTTTTTGGAGCAATCGCGTAACGCTTGACGTTACTTATTACAACAGAAAATCACTCGATCAGATCATACCTGTTCCACTTGCGCCATCCTCCGGTTATACAGCCCAATGGCTTAACGTAGCTCAAAGCACAAATAAGGGTATTGAACTTGCAGTGAAGATAACACCTGTACGCACTGCATCGGGTTTCCGTTGGGATATTTATGGTACTTACAACAAGAACAAAAATACTGTTGATAAAGTATATGAAGGCATAGATCAGATAACCTTGCCCGGCGCTTTGCAAGGTATGACGGAAGTTGCGGCAGTGGGTAAACCTCTGGGTACTTTCTATACCACCGGGTTTAACTACGTTAACGGTAACCAAATAGTAGTCGACTCTGCAAGTGGCTTGCCAAAAGTATCTACTACACCGCAATACTACGCCAGCTATCAACCTGACTACCAGGCTTCGTGGGGTACAACGCTTACGTATAAAGGCTTTAGCTTCAATATACTCTTCGATACCAAGCAAGGAGGCATGTTCTACTCACGTACTCGCGATGTCATGGCCTTTGTAGGTACGTCAAAAGAAACAGAGAATAGAGAAGAGCAAGTATGGGCAAATTCAGTTTACCTGGGTTCGGATGGTCAGTACCACACTAACACTACCCCATATTCTCCTTACAGTTATTATACCTCGAATGGACAACGCCCTGAGGCGGAAAATCTTGTGAATGCATCTTATGTAAAATTACGTGAAGCAAGCCTTACCTATGTATTTCCCGGTAAATGGTTCAAGAAGACTTATGTAGGGGGTGCATCTCTAAGTATATATGGCAACAACCTGGCAATATGGACACCATCATCAAACAAATATGTTGACCCTGAGATAAACTCTGCTGGTTCAACTAATATTCAAGGTTTTGATTTTTCAGCGCAACCTTCTTTAAGAAGATATGGTATGTCCTTAAAATTCACATTCTAGTTTAATTGAAAACTGCATTATTATGAAAAAGATCTGGCTTTCTATATTTAGCATAGTGGTACTTACATCTCAGTTCGGTTGTAAGAAAACCTTCGATATAAATAAAAACCCGAACTACCCGGAAGATGTAACTGTGAAAGAATTGTTGCCCGCCGCTGAAGTATCTATTTCCCACCAACTAGGCAATTATTTCCAGGTAGTAGGTGGTATATGGGGGCAATACTGGACACAAAGTCCCAACTCATCACAGTACAGGAATTTTGAACAATATAATCCTGGCCCTTCAACCGCCAATACTGCTTGGCAAGAGCTATATGCAGGTGCCCTTACTGACTTGGACCGGATTGTAACAAAAGCAGATACGGCGCTTAATACTCGCAACTATACGGCTATTGCCAAAATATTACAAGGGTTCACTTATCAGTTACTTACCGATAACTTTGGGGATATACCTTTCTCGGAAGCTTTAAAAGGGGAATCAACCACAGGTGTTGGTAATGTTTCGCCTAAGTATGATAAGCAGCAAGACGTTTATGCCGGTATCATAAAACTGGTGAAAGAGGGCAGGGATATGATAACCTTCGACGGAATGTCGCCTGGTACTGACGATGTAATATTGCAGGGCGATATGGCAACATGGGGACAGTTTGCTAATACATTATTGTTAAAAATGTATCTACGGATGATTTATGTAAATCCCGGTATGGCCATGCAGGGTATAACAGAATTGCAAGCCGATCAATATGGCTTTTTAGGAAATACTGTACAAATATCTTATACAAGCGATCCTGGCAATACCTACCCTTTATATTCGGAAATGGCGAACCTTAATTATACACAAAACCTTATCGCTAGTGCAACTAGTGTAGATTCTATGGTTGCAAGACAAGATCCACGTGTAGATGTATTTTACACAGGTATTGTAGCACTGCAACAAGGTTATTATAGTATACCTAATCCTGGTTCTTATTCAACTCCTTCAGGTACCGTAGGCGGCAATGCTCAGGACCCTTCCTCTGCTGAAGCCCCGGTAAAATTCATTTCTTCTTATGAAAGTTTGTTCTTGCAGGCTGAAGCGGCAGCGCGATTAGGTACTGGAGATGCGGCTACTTTATACAAAACAGCTATAGAAACAAGCATGGCCGAGTATGGCATAGATCCTACAGATCCTGTAGTTGTTCGCTATACAGATACAACGGCAGTATATCCTCTGGGCGGTTCTCTTGAAGAACAGGTCAAAGCTATTATAACAGAAAAATGGTATGCAATGAATGGTACGCAAAATATCGAGGCATGGACAGAATGGAGGCGTACGGGTTATCCTGATTTCTTTACACTTTCTGTTAACTCAAGGGTAGGTAATAACTTCCCCGCAAGGTTGCCGTACCCTGAAACGGAATTGACAAGGAATGCTAACTTCCCGGGTCAAAAGCAAGTGATTGAAAAAGTATGGTGGGATGTTCATTAATAACTAACCTAAAAGAGAATGGCTATGAAAAAATTATTAATAATTATGTTGGCTGCAATGCCAATTCTATATACTTCCTGCAAAAAGGATGAAGTAGTTTCGAAAGTGGTAAAAGCTACTTACCCCTCAATAAAAGTGAATGGTGAAAAATACGTTAGTCTTACAGTGGGTCAGGCTTATGATGACCCCGGCGCTGTGGCAACGGATGATATTACGGGTGCTACTACCAATCTTATGGCTGACTATTCCTCGCTTGATGTAAACGAGCCGGGTCTGTATTACATGCAGTACTCAGCTAAGAACGCAAATGGCTATATAACCAACGTGGGCAGGTATATTGCGGTGACTAATTTCCAGGACGATTTCGATCTTACCGGTTCTTACGAGCGTACTGCTAACGGTGTTATCGTAAATCTTACAAAAGTAGCGCGCGGCCTGTATATGACCGACGATATGGGTGGTGCAGGATTACCAAATGCGGCTTATTTTGCGGTGATAGATGACCAGACTATCAGGCTGGGCCCACAGTTATCTGAATCTTTAGGTTCTGAAATAGAAGGTGCGGATGAAGCATTGCTGCTGGATGCTACTGATACTGCTTATACATATAAGATCTTTGCCCCAGGCTATGGTACCGCACAACGTACTTTCGTTAAAGTGCCGGAATAGACATTATATTATCTATTACAGAAATTCCGGGTACTACACCCGGAATTTTTTTGTTTAATTTTCAGGCTGTGGGCACACTTAAAGAACAATTATACAGTTTATGCAAACTATATATTGATGAACGCATAAAAAATGCGGAGCAGATAATTAATGATGCGCGTGAAGCCATACACAACGAAACCAAAAGCAGTGCGGGCGATAAATACGAAACTACCCGCGAAATGATGCAGCAGGATATTGATATGGCTACTGCAAGAATGAACGATGCGAAACAACAACTAGCGGTATTAGATAAGATAAACCTCACCCATACAACAAATATGGTAATACCCGGTAGCATTGTATATACAGATAAAGGCAATTATTTCATTGCAGTAAGTGCCGGTATATTAAACGCTGATGGCAATGCCTACAATTCTATATCTATCGCCTCACCCATTGGGCAAGCAATGAAAGGCTTGAACCCCGGCAGTAATTTTATCTTCAATAAGGTTGACTATACAATAAATAACATACAGTAATTTTATACAATTTTACGTATATTTGCTATTGTATATATTCTGTATAAAGAAGAATATTTGCAGTAGAAAATAATAGATATGTTGTTCACTTTTGCTAATAACTGTAAAACGTAACGTGCAACAATTCATAGCTAAAAATCAAAGCACGCAAGTGTTTCGTTATCCAAATGTCGCAGCAGAATTTTTTTATTTTTCTTGTTTTTCAACAAAAATGAACAACAAATATAATTTAAATTCATACAAATAAAAAGCCCCTGCTAAATAGCAAGGGCTCTGAGAAAAAGTTCTTATAATACTACATGGTGTACTTACGGCCTTTGTTCTGTTCTTTCAGCCAGTTAACCAAGGGTTCAAAATATTCCAGCATTGCTTTGGCGTTCAGTTCATCACCTGTTGATTCTTTCAACACCTTGCGCCAATCTTTAGAAGCACCCGGCCTCATGATCTTGGTCATGAACTCACCGATCTCTTTGTGGCCATAGTAGTTGGTAGCACGAGGATCCTGGTGAAGAATGTTCTTGGCAATGTGGTTGTGCAACTGGTATAGTATCACGTAAGAGAGTGCATAGTCGTAATACTGTGCAGGGTCATCGTTGATGTGTGTTTTGGTAGCGGCATCGCAGTACTCCTCCCCACGCGGCGACGGTGGTTCAATGCCTTGATACTTCTTGGCCAGCTCCCACCACTTGGCGTTGAACTGATCAGGTGCCAGGTTGTCAACATACAGCGCCTTCTCGAAGTTGCTCATAGTACCCGATGAGAAGAAGATGAACACAACAGAGTTCAGCGCCTCTTTCAACAGCGATTGTATGCTGTCCACCTTTACGTCAGCACCTACCAGGCCACGGTCAATAAGGTAAGGCTTTTGCATAGCAGCAAGGCCCATCATGGTACCAATAGCTTCGTGGTAGGCACGGTTAGCGCCACCGCGCAGCAAAGGCGGTACATCGTTGTTTGTGTAAGTCATGTAATAGTAGATATGGCCCAGCTCGTGGTTGGCAGTTTCATACCATTCAGCATTAGGCTCTACACTCATCAGGCTGCGTACATCCTTATTCAGGTCCATATGCCAGGCCGATGCGTGGTTGTTCTTCTTAACGTTAGAGTCGTTAGGGTAAGGATACAGGCTCGATTTGGCCCAGAAGGTAGGAGGCAATGCAGGATAGCCCATACTGGTGTATAGCTTCTCACCTTCTTTCACTACCCACTCAGCTGATTTGGTCCCCAATATACTATCCAGGTTGATGCCCTGAACGGTTACAGCAGAGCTCCAGTCCTGGCCCCAGCGGTTAGTAAGCCAGTGTGCAGGCAGGTAGTCGGGTACAGTGCTCATACCATACTTCTTGGCTAGTTCATAACGCATCCAGGTATGTAGCTCACGATACAGTGGCTTCAGTTCCTCCATCAGGCGGTCCATGGTCTGCATCATCTCGTCGGTCTTCATGCCATAGTCACTCACCTGGTAAGTGAAGTAGTCGTGATAGCCAAGTGCTTGCACCGTTTGGTTGCGCAGGTTGCGGAGGTTGACAAGGCCGCCTTTCAGGGTCTTGCCTACTTCTTTACTTGCTTCCCAGGCCACAAGTCGCTTGTTGATATCGGTCTCCTTCTTCAACATATCGTCCAGGTCGTTGGTGCTTACCTTCTTACCGTCCAGTGTGTATTGGTAGCCGTATAGCTGGCGTGTCTGTTCATTTTCAGCCTTGATGCGCTGCTTCACCACATCGGCTATGGTTTGCGGGTTGTTGGCCGCAGCGTATAGTATCAGTTCCAGTTGCTTCACCTGTATTTCGGTAAGCTTGTCCTTCTGGTCCATGAACTTGCGGGCATTATCAATGTTCTCCTTACTACCTGTGAAGGCCGCCATAGCTTCGTCAGCCTTCTGTGCATTGAGTGTATTGGTGGAGTCGCCTTCTACTATCTCTGTGTTCGACTTCCATTGTGCTTCGCTTGAGTTGGTATAGAACTTCACATACTGCTCTGTATAGCCGTCAACGAACTTCTGGGCTTCTGCCTGTTCAGGGCTTTGCTTTGGGCCACTATCTTTACAGGCTGTAAATAGCAACGATGCGCCGATGCATAATGCAACAAGTGTACGTTTCATATATGAATGTTGATTTGTGGCTAAGATACTGCTATTAGGGCTTTGGTGTATCCCCCTGCATCTCCCCCGTAAAGTCGATGAGTAGTTTGGCAAGCCCGTCAATATGTTCCAGCGAAAGTTCTTTGACAGTATCAAACACATCGTGGTAAAAGCCTTTGGTGCCATTGCCATATATGAACACCGCAGGTGCACCTGCCTGGCTAAAGCTGTAGTGATCGCTGTTCCTGGTTTGGTCACGCTTCCTGATCTCAGGTACGTAGCCTTTCTTCTGGTTGATGCGTTCAAGCAAACTGAACGCAGGTGCTTGTGTTTCGCCATTCACTACGGTGATACCATTCGTCGCATCGCCGGTCATATCTAGGTTGATGACAAACTTGATACGATCGAGCGGAAAGACTGGATTAGCCACATAGTGTTTAGAACCCAGCAAGCCTGCTTCTTCACCACTAAAGAGCATAAAGGCAACAGAGTACTTCTGCGGATGTTCGGAGAAGTAATTGGCCAGGTACATCACCATTGCCGTACCACTTGCGTTATCGTGAGCGCCGGGGAAGAAAGTAGCCTTGCCCATGTGCCCTAAGTGATCGTAATGGGCACTAAATACAATGAAGCTATCAGGTTGCTCAGTACCTAAAGAGTAAGCCAGCACATTCTGCGATTGGAAAGATGGCACGTACTTCGCTTCTACATCTGCCAAAACTTTCTTAGGGCGTTTGGGTAGCACAGTATCTTCTACATAGAAGACAGTTGCAGGTACAGTATCCTGATTAGCGGTCCATATCAGCTTGCCATGTTTGGGTATAATGAACAGGTTAGCTGGTAATTGCTGTGCAAACGTGCGCCAGCCAAAGTTGAGGTACTTGCTTGCCGTATCGGCATTCTTTAGGTAGTATGCCTTACCTGTTTTGAACTCAGCCTTCACTACATCCCATGCAGTTGTGTCCTTTACATTAGCAAGGTTGACAGTAGTAAGCTTCACCTTCTTATCACTATGGTATGACTTGCTGGCGCCTTGTACCAGGTAATCGATTCCAGGCCTTAGTTCCTTCTTGTTGATAGTAAGAGACATTGCACCGGGGAAGGTGTTGATACCGAATGAATACTTTTGGTAGTAGGTGCTATCCTTATCGAAAGGAAGGAGGCCCCATTCTTTGAAATGACGGCGAATATAGGCAGCGGCTTTATCGCCACCCTTGTTTACATAACCGCGCCCGTGCATGCTATGGCCTGATAGTGTAGTGATCTGATATTTGAGCCAGCGCTTCTCGTTCTGCGCTTTGGCTGAGTTTGATATAGCCGATAGAAACAGGAGGATATAGATGAAGTATGTTCTCATAACTTAGCCGTTCCAGCGCTTGATGATGAGTGAAGAGTTGGTGCCGCCAAAACCAAATGAGTTCGACAAAAATACGTCGAAATGTTGTTTCAATATTTGCGGAATGATGTTGATCTTGGCTGAATGTTCATCAGGATTGTCGAAATTGATATTGGGCGCAATGAAGTCATTCTGCATCATCAGCATTGAATATACCACTTCGCTTGCGCCTGCCATCCAGCATTCATGTCCCGTCATCGATTTAGTAGAACTAACCGGCACCTTGCCCCCAAACACTTCAAATATGGCTTCAGCTTCACTGCCATCGCCGGCAGGTGTGGAAGTAGCGTGTGCATTGATATATTCAATAGCAGCAGCACTCAAACCGGCATCTTTCAAAGCACGGTTTATAGAACGTACCTGGCCATCTACGCTTGGATTGGATATATGCTGTCCATTCGATGAAAACCCGTAGCCCGCTACTTCAGCGAGTACGGTTGCACCGCGCGCCTGGGCCGATTCAAGGCTTTCGAGTATAACTGTGGCGGCGCCGCCACCAGGTACCAGGCCATCGCGGTCTTTATCGAAAGGACGGGAAGCCTTTGTAGGCTCACTTTCCCGAAGAGAGAATGTACCCAACGCATCGAAATTGGGCATGGAGTATATGTTTACTTCTTGTGCCCCACCGCATATTACGCGGTCTTGCATGCCTTGCTTTATAAACAGGTAGCCTAAACCAATGGCGTGTGAACCACTGGCACATGCTGCACTGATTGAGAAGTTGATACCACGCAGCTTGAAGATGGTGGAGAGGTTCATGGTAACGGTGGAGTTCAATACCTGAAATACAGAGCCTGAACCTACCATCATAGTATCCTTCTTTTCGCGTATCAGGTCTATAGCTTCAATAACGGGTTTGGCGCAACTATCGTTGCCATATACAATGCCTGTTTCATTATGTTCCAGGTAGCCAATATCTATACCTGCCTGTTCCAATGCCTCGCGCGTGGCCATGTAGGCAAACTCAGCATGTTCGGGCATCATGATACGCGAGCGCCTGTCGAGCAGGGCCTTCAGTTGCGGTCGCTCAACATAGCCTGTCAATGCAGAGCGGTAGCCCATTTCTTTGCGGGCAGGATCGAATATAATGCCTGACTTGCCTTCGAACAAAGACTGCGCGACCTCTGCCTTTTGCTTGCCTAATGAAGAATAAATACCTAGACCTGTAATAACTACACGTTGCATAACAATAATTGAATACGGCTGTTTTCTATGAGGAGTAAAAATAAATGAAAAGGCGCATTTACAGGTGAACTATAAATGCGCCTCAGGTATAAAAAGCAAGATGTTATTGCAATACTACTTTACGCAGCACTGCTGCTTTGTCTTGCGATGAGATCTTAATTAAGTAAATACCCTTTGCCTGGCTGTTCAGATCAATATCTAACGAACCTGAATAACTGCTTAAGGGCTGGCTATATACTTTTGAACCTGTTACCGAAAATACTTCAACCATGCTTTGGGAGCTTTGCAGTTGATAATCGACCGTGAACTGCCCGTTGCTGGGGTTAGGATATACATCGACCCTGGTGGTTTTAGGAGCTACTTCAGCTACATTAACAGGGAATAAAGCAGTGAACTGATATAGTATTTTAGTGCCAAAATCGGAATTAAAGTTCTTAAAAATAGAGCCAGAACCATTCATTAAGCGAATATAACCACTACCATCGTCGGGGTTTGCCCACCAGTTCAAGCCATCTTTATTAAGCTGGGGCAGGTTAGATGGTGTAGGTCCGTCGTCATAAAATTCGAAAGCATAGCACTGACCGGGGGTAAGCATTACGGTATCCTTATAAGTAGTTTTGGCAGTGAAATTATTCTTTTCGAAAACTACAGCACCTGTAACAGCATCGCGCAGCTTGTAATAATTTTCGGTAGGAGCGTTGTTGCTACGGAATGTGATGATGATCTTATTATCGTTCACTATGTCGGTAGTTTCGAAAGGAACGATTGTTGAGTTGGTGTAAGGAAACTCGTCGGTAGTGCCATTGGGTTTGGTCACTTCCACATCGAATTCGTTACTGCCACCATGCCATATCATAGGTGTCGTTAATTCAACAGTGTCCATTTGGCCCAAAGGAAGATTACCGGTCCAGTTGAACGTAACTTTCTGGCCACCTTTTAAACCATAGTTTACTTCAGCAGAAGTAAGATTGGTCTTACCATTGTTTTTTATAACTATGATTGGTTTGCCACAAATAGGATTGTAGCGAAGGAATTCGTATTCGTTGCTTGGGGCAATAACTGCCTCCAGCGATACATCATTGGTATAAGTAGGCTCGTTGTACTGCGCCAGGTAAGCTGAAATAACCCAGTTGCCGGTATTAGACGTAGAAGTATAAGGTTCCATATCCATATCGAAGCTATGAACACTACCACCTGTGAGGTCTTTAAACAAAAGGTTATCTTCTTTTACCGATTCGCCCGGGCACCAGTTGGTACGGTCGTATAACCAGGTACCTGCCTGCGGATACAACGAATTGAAACCGCATTCGCGCCAGATGTATTTTTTCTCAACTTGTGTACCATCAAATTTAATAGTACGTTGCTTAGGACAGAATTCAACACAGTTGCTGGGGGCATCCATGCCATGGCCTGTTTGAATGATCTTCAGATCTACAGCTTTGGTGTTTGCATTCAGGCTAACATTGCGCAGGTCAAGGTGATTCTCAATAGGGTCAGTTGTTTTACCATAAGCAAAGCTGCCATGCCACATCGTATCGATATTGTTTACCTCTAGTGGTGGCGTGCCTTCTATGCAATAGAAGTTAAGATTGATAACCCAGCCACGGCCATTTTGTGCTTCATAGCCTGAGTGGCGGTAAACGATCTCAAGTGAATCGTGCATGAGCGGTGCGAAATCCGTCATATCGTAATACCATCCATGCTTCCAGTTGCTGGCAAAATTGATACCATAAGGGGTTATGAAACGGGCAATTTCCCAACCCACCGTATCGCCATTTACACCACCTTTACGGCGAATGCTGATATCGTTAATATAATCCCACTCCCCACAGGTCATGCCTACCGGACATTGAAAAGTAAGGTTAGCATACACCTTGTAGTATTTTTTGGTTGCATCGGGAAACTCTGCCCATACCGGGTAAAAAGTTTGCCCCACACTTGGGTCAGTCTGTATCAGTACATTTTCATGCGCTTTAACCTTAATGGTGTCGCCGGTAGCACTGAAACCTTTCAGGTACATGAACTGCAGCAACACTAAAAACAGTAAACACTTTTTCATCTATAAAAGTTTTGGAAGGATATACAATTTACGTAATAAAATGGTAAATGGATGGATATTAGGAGTATAACCCCCCGTTGATAGAGATAACCTGGCCGGTTATATAGGATGATTTGGGTGATGCGAGAAACTCAACCAGGTCGGCCACTTCTTCAGCATTACCAAAACGCTTCATTGGTATCATGTTCACCAATTCTTTTTCATTGAGTTCTTCGGTCATATCGGTTTTAATAAAACCTGGCGCTATGGCGTTGACGGTAATGTTGCGCTTAGCAATTTCCTGTGCCAGTGCTTTTGTAGCGCCTATCATACCCGCTTTTGCGGCAGAATAGTTTACCTGCCCCGGCATACCTTTCAGGCCACTTAATGATACCATATTAATGATACGGCCATAGCGGTTCATCAACATTGGGTTCAGCACCTGCTTGGTAACATGGTACATGCCTTGCAAGCTGGTACCCAATACACTATCCCACTGGTTTTGCGTCATGGACATCAGTAAGGTGTCTTGCCTTACGCCTGCGTTATTTATCAGTACTTCAATAATGTCTTCCTTGTGTGCTTCCATCCAGCCTCCTAAAACTTTTTCTACATCGGCTTTATTGGCTACATCGAACATCAAAGCTTCAGCCTGCATGCCCTTTTCGCGTACAAGGTTAGCGGTTTCTTCTGCTGCGGTTTGGTTGCCTTTATAATTTACAAGAACTGAATAGCCAAGTTCTGCCAGCTTTACACAGCAGGCACGGCCTATACCGCGCGAACCACCGGTTACTAATGCGTATTTCATACTAGTATGTTTATATGTGATAGACTTTTATGCTTCTATTTCAATAAGCTGCCAGCTATCGAAGCCCAGCAATTTTTTCATTTTAGCGCCTACTTCTGTTTCCATCAGCCATTGCTTTACTTTAAGCAGCCTTTCTGATGAAGGCATGTCTTCGCTGAACGATGGTGCTAATGCACTGAGCTCATCGTACATCCAGCGGGTAGCCGGCGATAGCCTGTTTTTATAATCTTTATGGTCAATGGCCTGGATGATAGCTAATGCGTGTACCGATAATACTTCGAAAGAATTTTCGATAACGCGCGCACACATTTGTGCAGCGTTGCAACCCATGCTTACTATATCCTGGTTATCGTTGTTGTTCGATATACTGTGCACATACATTGGGTTGCTGAGTGTCTGGTTCTCTGCAACGTTGGATACTGCAGGGTATTGCATGCCCTGTATACCAAAGTTAAGACCCAGCTTGCCCATATTAATAAACGGCGGCAGTTTTTGGTTGAGGTGATGATTGAGCAGGAAGTTGAGTTGTCTTTCTGCCAGCATCGATAATTTGGTAACTGCAATTTTCAGCTTATCCATTTCCAGCGATACATAATCGCCATGGAAATTACCACCGTGAAAAATATTCTGGTTCTTACGGTCGATGATCGGATTATCGTTTACCGAATTCAATTCGTTGGTGATAACACGTGCGGTGCTTTCAATGGTATCATATACAGGGCCCAATATCTGTGGTACGCAGCGTAACGAATAATACTCCTGTACTTTATCGTCAATAACCTGTTCGGTTACTTTCTTATCGTATAAATGTTCATGGCGCTTGCGCAGCAGCTTGCTTTTTTTAGATATAGCACGCATTGCTTTGGCTACCATCTGCTGGCCGGGGTGTAGCTTTACCGCATTTAGCTCTTCTGAAAAATGGTCGTCATAAGCTTCCATTATTTCGTTCACCATAAGCGAGAACAGAATTTGTCCTGTCATCAGCTTGCGTGCATGCAATACATTAATGGCGCCAATACCCGTCATAGCAGAAGTGCCATTCAACAAACCAAGCCCTTCGCGTATATGTATCTCAAGTGGTTTTAGACCAAGCTCTTTATATACTTTTTTAGCAGGTACTACCTTGCCCTTGTACCAGAAGTCGCCTTCGCCAATAAGGCCAAGCGCCAGATGAGCCAGTTGCACCAAATCGCCACTGGCACCTACACCACCGTGTGAGTAGATGGCAGGATACGCTTCGGCATTCATCAGTTTTACAGCCAGCTCAATAAGATTGATGTGTATGCCGGAAAAGCCCAATAACATAGTATTGATACGGGCCAGCATAGTAGCGCGGCATTGCTGTGCCGATAACAAAGCACCCATGCCCGAGCTATGACTGCGGATCAGGTTGTATTGTAATTGCTTGCGGTCTTCATCGTTAATACGGTATTGGGCCATAGGGCCAAAACCGGTATTGATGCCATATATCAACTTGTCTTTAGAGAAAGACTGCAGGAACCGGTAGCTCTGTTTTACTTCGCTAAGTGCGGCAGGCGCTATCTTAAATTCCTTTTGCTGCAAAATGATCTGCTCAAACGCGGCCAGATCAATAGGTTTGCCTCCCAGTGAGATCATATCAATTTAAAACTAGTAGTAAAGTGTGCAAATATAAAAAACTAAGCGTGCACACGTGGGTAAAAGCCTTATGTGGCTTATTTATTTTTGCTGATAAGTCCTGTGAAAGGATTGCGGAGATTGCTATATCCTATAAGATCAACCTTTACACTGCCTACTAAAATGGGGCTGTCAACACGTACAGGCAGGTGGTTGGCATCATCGCTCACCCATACCATCATTTTTTCTCCGCCTTTGAAGATAGTACCCTCAATAAGCAACGGGCTTATTTTTATGGTGTTGAAAGTGCCGTATTTGGTAGTGATTTTTTCTTTACCTATATAGCGTATGTACAGGTTATACACTTCATCATCCAAAAACATACTGAAGGGTATCTTGTCGCCCGGTTTATACTTGCTATAATCAATATTGCGTGCATAATAGATGGCAGACAAAACATCTTGTATGCAGGTAGGTACTTTATACACGCCATTGGTGGATACCGCCTGACCGATTTTCTGATTAAAAGTTACGTTGTTGTATATTTTGTAGCCACCTTCATTCACATTGCGTATAAACTTCACAGGCAACATGGTTTCGGCATCAATATAGGTTTCGTAGCGGTCGCGTACTTTATAAAACCATTCATAAGATTTGAGTGTAGCACCATCGCCTGTTATATGATATACTTTTCGGTCGTTCAGGGTTTCCGCACTTACATTGAATGCTGCCATACCTGCACCCACCCATAACCTGCCCATGTTGTAGTACACTTTGAAGGCGAGCTTTTCCCCTTCTTTAAAACTTTTATTTGTAATACCGCAAAACTCATTTTGAGCATTAGCTGCTACCGACGTTAAAACCACCCCCACATATAACAACCACCATTTTAAACGGACCATAAGCATCATTATATTTTTAAAGCTACGAAGCTTAGCGCAATAACCTTGTGCGTGCCAGCAGTATACTGCCTATTATACCGGGTACTATCAGGTTAATGCACCAAACGCCAACTGTAGCGCCTAAAATACCTACTGTATTTTCTGAAAAATGATGAAAGAGGTATAACCCCACCTGTCCCCGCTCACCTAACTCTACCAACGTAACTGATGGTATTACTGCGATGACCCAAAAAAATAAAGCACACATCCAGAAGCCTTCAAACAGAGGGATATCTACATTCATCCACAGTAGCAAAATCAAATACTGTGCCGTATATACACTGTAGCGCAACAGCGATATTGCCAGTATGCGCATTTGCTCTGTTGACGTAAAACGTTTTAACAGTTTGCCATATATATGATAACGAAAACGCTGTAACCATTTTATTCGTTCTATGACGGGCAACCATGTTTCGAAGCGCCAATACAAGATACCCACGAATACCGTAGCGATAAAACAGGCAGCTAATAAAAGCATAGGCAATGTGCCGGGATATTTAACATTGTAGTAAACAAGCCCCAGCAAACCATAGATAAATAAAGTAAACATTTGTGCTATGGCACCCAGTATAGATACACTGATAAGCCGGAATGTATTCTTCTTTTTCAGGTATAAAATACGGCCAGGGTATTCACCAATACGATTGGGCGTAACCAGGGAAAACGAAATACCGGCAATGTAGCTAAGCAATGCCTGCCTGTATGATATACGTTGCGCCGAAGCGGCAAGCATGTGCCATTTCCATGCTTCCAGAAGCAGGTTGACAGGCATGAGCGCTATAACTATATATAGTAAATAGTTGGGTCCTGTTTGCCACGTCCAGTCGGCACCCAGCGTAGCCAGTTGTTTTTTTACCTGCAGGTATATACCCACAAGCAATGCAATAGAAATAAGGCCGCCCAATGTATAGTTGAGCCATATTTTGGTACTTTTGTTCAATAAGAAAACTTTTGCAGAACGATCCTCATATTATACTTGGTATAGACCCCGGAACATTGGTTATGGGTTATGGCCTGATAGCTATTGACAAAAGTAATGTTTCGCTGCTGGAAATGGGGGTTTTACAATTAGCAAAGAATAAAGACCACGCCGAAAGGCTGGAACTTATTTTCAGGAAGATGGAAATGCTAATCAAATTTCATAAGCCTGTTTCAGTAGCTATTGAAGCTCCGTTTTTTGGCAAGAACGTGCAAAGCATGCTGAAACTGGGGCGTGCGCAAGGCGTGGCTATTGCCGCTGCTATGATGCATGGCCTTCAGGCAGTAGAGTATGCGCCCAGAAAAATTAAACAATCGGTAACAGGCAGAGGTAATGCGACAAAAGAACAGGTGTGGGAAATGCTGCAGCATACACTCAAATTTGAACAGGATGTACGCTTTATGGATGCTACCGATGCAGTAGCCGTGGCACTTTGCCATCATTATCAAAGCAAATTCACTGCATTGACAGGTACGCCGAAAGCGACCCCGGCCAAAGCAAAAAAAACCGGAAACTGGGCGTCCTTTGTTTCTCAAAATCCTGAAAGGGTAAAGATCAATTAAAATGTAATTGTGTTTATTAATAAGCTGTTTAGTATATTTAATGGCGAAAGAGAGACAGGTTCTGTGGGAGACTGGAAAAGATAAAGTTGTAGCATAGCAGCTTGGTAAACTCTGTAAAATATCGCTGGCTGGCTACATAAATTTTTTACTTCTATGGCTGGAAAGGCAAGAATATTGTTGGTAGAGGACGACCCGACTTTGAGTTATGTAGTGAAGAATAGTTTGCAGCAGGCAGGTTACGATGTGGTACATTGCCCTGATGGTGAAACGGCATGGCTACAATTCACTAAAAAAAGTTTTGATATATGCCTGCTGGATGTAGTACTACCTAAAAAGGATGGTATGGCATTGGCACACGATATACGTAAGCAAAACGAAAACATTCCCATATTATTACTCACATCCAAATCGATGGATGATGATAAGATAGCAGGTTTTAAAAGTGGTGCAGACGACTACATCACTAAACCTTTCAATATGCAGGAATTGCTGCTGCGTATCGAGGTGTTTTTAAAACGCACCATGAAGAAGGAAGATGATGCCCCTACTCACTTCAAGCTGGGCAATCTTATTTTCGACTTTACCAACCTCATATTAAAAGGAGATACTGTTGACCACCAGCTTACACAACGTGAGGCCGACCTGATACGTTATCTATGCCTTAATTCGAACCGTGTGCTAAAGCGGGAAGAAATACTATTGAATGTGTGGGGCCGGGAAGACTATTTCCTGGGCCGCAGTATGGATGTATTTGTGACCAAGGTGCGTAAATACCTGAAGGAACAACCAGGGGTAGAACTGCAAACCATACATGGCGTAGGCTTTAAGTTCGTTTACCCTAATGAAATAATGGATAAATAAGTTTTTAGGCTTTTAGCTGCCTGCGGTATAGCTGTATCGTGTTTTCCAAACCATAGTACAAAGCGTCTGCTATTAATGCATGGCCTATAGAAACTTCTAACAGGTTAGGAATACGTTCTGCAAAAAAATTAAGATTGTGTAAATCCAGATCATGCCCTGCGTTCAGTCCCAGGTTGTGCGTGCTGGCTACACTGGCAGCCTTTATGTATTTGGCAATGGCTTTTTCTTTATTGTGCAAATATTCTTTCGCGTACTCTTCGGTGTATAGCTCAACCCTGTCTGTACCTGTATCAGCAGCACCTGCTACCATACGTTCATCGGCGTCGGTAAAAATTGAAACCCTTATCCCTGCTTTCCTGAATACACTAATGATATCTCTCAGATAAGCTTTGTTGACAATAGTATCCCAACCGTGGTTAGATGTTAGTTGCCCTGGTGCATCGGGTACCAGAGTTACTTGCGTTGGCTTAGTATCCAGCACCAACTGAATAAATTTGTCTTCTTTAGGGTTGCCTTCTATATTGAATTCGGTAGTAATAATATTTTTTATGGCGTGTACATCGCTATATCTTATATGCCGTTCATCGGGGCGCGGGTGTACGGTAATACCTTCTGCGCCAAAGTGCTGGCAATCGATAGCTACCTGTAATACATTAGGATTATTACCACCGCGGCTATTGCGCAGTGTAGCGATCTTATTGATATTTACAGATAGTTTGGCCGGCATGTAGTTGAGGTGTTTTATACAAAATTAACGGGCATTTACATTTAATTTGCATGAATGCCTTTTTTAAAAGCCAATAGCAAGAAAATTAACGTACTGCAAACAGTATGCATCCTGTTGTTGGGCGTTCTAATGCTTTCTTCGTGCGGCAGGCATAGTTCGGACAAAAAAGTGTTCAATATTAATTTGTCGAGCGGGAACCTGGAGTCGATAGATCCCGCATTTTCCAAAACCCTGTACACCATGTGGATAGACCACATGGTGTATAATACATTGGTAGAAACTAACGAACAATTGCAACTGGTACCCTGCCTGGCTAAAAGCTGGGATATAACAACAGACGGCCTTACCTATACTTTTCACTTGCGTGATGACGTTTTTTTTCATGACGCACCTGAATTTGCTAACGGTAAGGGGCGTAAAATGACGGCAGCAGATATAGTATATAGTTTCAATCGTATTATAGATCCGCAAACGGCATCGCCCGGTGCATGGATATTTAATGAAAGGCTGGCTAAGGAAAATGCATTTACCGCGATTGATGATACAACCTTCCGGATGCAGTTAAATGCACCGTTCAGGCCAATGCTGGCTATACTTAGCATGATGTATTGCAGTATAGTGCCTAAGGAGGTGGTAATACATTGGGGTAAAGATTTCCGTTCGCACCCTTGCGGCACGGGACCCTTTATGTTCAAGTACTGGGATGAGGGCAATGTGCTGGTACTGCATAAAAACCCAGGGTATTGGGAACGCGATAGCAGCGGAAAGGAATTACCTTATATAGATGCCGTACAGATAGGTTTTGTAGATAGCAAGGCCACAGAGTTCCTCCTGTTTTTGCAGGGCAAGCTCGATTTTGTTAATGGCCTTGACGGCTCTTTTAAAGATCTGGTGCTAACCAAAGAAGGAAAACTGAAAAAGGAATTTGAGAAAAAATTCAAACTGAAGCAAGATACTTACCTGGATACGGAATACCTGGGTTTTTTGACAGACAGCACGAACCCGCTGATGCATGATATGCCAACACGAAATGTATTAGTTAGGCAGGCTATTAACTATGCTATAGACAGAAATAAGATCGTTACCTATTTCCGTAACGGTGTATCATATCCCGCTACTTCAGGCTTTATACCGGCCGGTATGCCGGGTTTTGACAGCAGTGCCACTTACGGGTATAAATACGCCCCCGCTAAAGCAAGTGCTTTGCTGGCACAAGCGGGGTATCCTAACGGGAAAGGGCTAACACCAATAACACTGCTAACACCCGATAACTGGGCGGATATAGTAAATTTTATTGCTACAGAGCTGCAGGAAGTAGGTATACCCGTGCAGGTGGAAATTATTCAGCCCGATATATTGAAACAGCAAATGAGCCGCTCGCAGGCAGTATTCTTCAGGGCCACATGGCTGGCCGACTATCCTGATGCCGAAACATATCTTGTAGTGTTCAACGGATCGCAAACAGCGCCACCAAATTATACAAGGCTAAAGAATAAAGCCTTTGATGTCTTGTACAATAAAAGTATGAATGCGCCTGATAGCTTACGGTATATCTATTATCGCCAGCTAGATAGCATAGCTATGGCACAGGCTCCGGTGGTGCCGCTATATTACGACAGGTTGCTGCATTTTACTCAGAATAATATAATAGGGTTGACAAGCAACCCTATGAATGTTATTGACCTAAAACGAGTAGTAAAATATTAAGCTTTACCCTTCTTGTATTTTGTTATAAGATCGGTAACAGAACTGCGGCGCATATATTCGGGGTTTAGTTCTGTAAACATCTTTACTCTTGAGGGTGTCATTTTAAGTGCTTTTTCAAGCTGAAGCAATGCTTCTTTACTTTTACCCAATTCGAAAAGAGAGGCAGCCTGCATATACCTGAAATCAGCTTTATCGCCACAATGTTCCCTGGCTACTTCCAGTTGGGTAAGCGCTTCATCGTGATAGCCTGATACATAAAGGCCTTTAATAAGGGCCATCCAGGTGGTTTTATTATTAGGTTTTAACCTAACAGCGTTCAGGTAGCAAACAAGGGCTTCGCTTTTTACATCCAATTCCATAAGGCAGTTGCCTATAGCCAAACAGTAATTAGCATTTTCCTTGTTCAGGTTTAAAGCTACTGAATACGATTTCATAGCCTTTTCCCATTGCTTTTCGCGCGTGTATGTTTCACCGATTTTATAAAAAATGCCATCGTCTTGCGGGCTAAGTTGCGATGCCTGGCGGTAATAATAGCGTGCACGCTGGTAGTTCTTTTGTTTTTCCCAGCAATAGCCCATGGCCTCGAAGATCACATCTTCAGGTTTGGCTATTTCCAGGTGTGTTTCCAAAACATCTAAAGCACGTTCGTACCATTTCAGCCGCATATATGCATCGGCCATATTGCGATAAGCAAACTCAAATTTCTCATCGATGGCTACACAAAACTCATACGCTTC
The DNA here is from genome assembly GCA_965650105.1 of uncultured bacterium. GTDB lineage: Bacteria > Bacteroidota > Bacteroidia > Chitinophagales > Chitinophagaceae > Polluticoccus. Next base: position 19,815 of record CBFGNI010000009.1, read on the forward strand.
AATAGCACGTTCATATAACTTCAGCCCCTGATAGGCTGCACCCAGATTGAACCATGCCAGTGCATTATATGGGTCTTCTTCGGTAAGCTGGGTATGGAGTGTAACGCTTTCTTCAAGCCTTTCAGTAAACTCGGCCCAGAAACATATTTTCTGAAGCGCTTCTTCATTGCGCCTGTCTATCTTAATCACACGTTTCAGCGTATCGAAAACGGCATCAAATTCTTCGCATTCGTCATAAACGTCAGATAGTTCTAAAAGAATCTCAATCTTTTCTTTCTTCACAAACTGATCTGCTTTTTGCTCCAGCCAAAGAGCAGCCTGATCGTACTTGAACTGGCCCAAAAGTATATCGGAACGCAGCAGTGTAGCGTCCAGGTTGTTCTGGTCGTACTGCTCCATCTCGTCCAGCACTTTAAGGGCTTGTCCGTATTTCTGTGCCTGTGTAAGTATTTCAGCTTTAAGCAATAATATAGAAGCTGAAAAAGGGTAATATGTGCTGGCTATTTCGCAGGCAAGCAGTGCTTGCTCTTCATTACTATTTTGGAAATAATACTCAATAATCCGCTCAAACTCCTCTTCCTCCATCATTCTTTCTGCCTCACCATTCTTCACTTTTTCATATCGAGCTAACAGGTCATCTACCGAATCCCAATCGTCTTCCTGAAAATCATCATCAAACATACGCTAACGGGTTTTACCAAAATTAGTGAAATAACGGGCCAAAAACAGGGGTGTAATGTTAACGTAGCGTAAAAATGCACAAGTTATACACATAAAAAAGCCGCTGTGGCATAAATAGCTTACAGCGGCTTGCATAAGTTTTAAATAATATTATATTATTAATATAAAGGCAATTCCATATTGTCTTTAGCGCCTTCGCTTTTTATGGTAAAAGGAAATCCGCCTGCTACGGCCACAGAACGTACATTATCCCAACCTTTGCCATATATATAATAATTGCCTTGTTTCAAATCGGTGAAAATAGCCCGTGGCCTGCCATCTATCCTAACAACCAGTTGTGAATCATCGTATTGTTGTGGAATATCCAGCGTATTATATTTTATATATACAATACAGCTATCCAAGTCCTCGCCATAATGTTGTGCTACTACGCTCAACCATGCAGTACCGCCCTTACCACCAACAATCGGTGGTTTTTCAATAACAACGGGATCTTTATCGCAACTAACAAGAGCTAGTGAAAAAGCAGTTAAGAACAGAACCTTGCTCAACCATACAGGCTTCATGTAAAAGATGATTTTATGGGAGATGAAGATACAAAAAACGGTAATAAATCATCCTTTTTTAAAAAAATGTTACAAACCTACTCATTCAATGTGCTACCCGCTATATTACTGGGCTTACTTTCATTCCATAAGCGGTCGAGTACAGTAACTACATATTTCACTTTGCGGTATTTATTGGCATCAGCATCCAGGTATTCTGCTTTTTGCTGTACACTTATGATATTTTCCGATTTCTCGAGGTTTACAGGTTCATTGTTCGCGAAGCGATATACTGCAAAACGTAAAGTTTCTTTTGCAGGGTTTGTGCCTGACCATTGTAATAAAGTACCCTGCGCTGAAGGTATTGCTTTAAGTACGGCAGGTTCAGGCGCTATGCTATCCAGCCATTTCATCTGTGGTGGAAAGGCGATGTTTGCGTTATAGCGGGCCACCGTATCGCGCACATAAGCTGGTATTTTGCTGAAGCTGGAGGAGCTGTAAAATGAGTAGCCGGGATTTTGTGCGGTATTCCTGATATCTGTTATTTGTGCGGTAAGCTCACCCGTACCCAACCATGGGGCTTTTGTGGCGCCTACCATACGATATACGCCCAGGCCGTAGTAAACGTGCCTGCCATAGCTATGGGCTTCCCACCAAGGTAGCAATACATCGAAGGCGGCAGCACGGTGCTTATGCTCCCAGTACAATTGTGGCATCAGGTAGTCTATCCAGCCTTTTTTTGCCCAAAGCAATATATCGGCATAAAGGTCGTCGTAACAGGTTTGGCCACCACGTGTTGCGGAGCCTTCAGGATCTTTGCTGGCATTGCGCCAAACACCAAACGGGCTAATACCGATCTTTACATAATACTTAGCACGACGAATGTTTGTATGTAGTGTAGATATAAACAGGCTAACATTATTGCGGCGCCAATCTTCTTTATTGTTGAAGTTTTGTTTATACTTGGCGAATGTAGCAGCATCACCAAATTCTTGGCCTGCAATGCGATAAGGATAAAAATAATCATCGAGGTGCACTGCGTCTATATCGTAGCGCCTTACTACATCTAAAATTATCTTTACTACATACTCCCTTACTTCGGGAATGCCGGGGTTCAATTGCGATTTGCCCCCATAAGTTACCAGCCATTCAGGGTGTGTACGTGTGACATGATTAGGCGGGTTAGGGTTTTTTCTGCTATCAGTTAAAGCACGAAAGGGATTGAACCAAGCATGGAATTCCATATTTCGCTTATGCGTTTCCATTACCATAAACTCCAGCGGATCGTAATACGGAAAAGGCGGCTGGCCCTGCCTGCCTGTTAGAAAACGGCTCCAGGGCTCTTCTTCAGATTTATAAAATGCATCGCTGGCGGGGCGTATTTGCACTATTACCGCATTGCAGCCAAGCTGCTGCAATTCATCAAGCCTTTTTATAAACTCTTGCTGTTGCTGAATAGCAGGCAAACCTGGCTTTGAAGGCCAATCGATATTTGATACGGTTGCTATCCATGCGGCCCTTAATTCTCTTTTAGGAGACCTGGCAAAGACGCTGATTACAAAAAAAACAAGGGCAATTGCAACGGTGATGGAACGTGTAAACATGTATAGCAGCGAGTTTTTGCAATAATAAATAAAAAAACGGGCTGGCTTCGATAGCCAGCCCGTAGAAGGATATAAAATATATTCAGGCTATTCTTCTGATTTTTTCTTTGCAGTTTTTTTAGCGGGCTTTTCTGCTGCAGCATCTTCGTCGGCCGATTTTTTAGCAGCGGCTTTCTTAGGTGCAGTTTTTTTAGCGGGTTTTTCTTCGCCTTCTTCAGGTTTAGCAGCCGCTTTTTTAGTTGCTTTTTTAGGTTTTTCTTCTGTATCAGCAGCTTCTTCAGTTTGCTTGGTAGCAGCCTTTTTAGCGGGTTTTTCTTCCGTTTCTTCTTCTTCTGCAGCTTCAGGTTGTTGCAATTTTTCAAAATTGAGCAGGTCGTTTGCTTTCAGCAATTCGTACCATTTCAATATTTTCTTCATATCGCTCACATACACACGGTCTTCATCAAGCTCAGGGTACACCGACTGAAAATATGCTTTTACTGCTTTATTATCGGAAGCAGATTTTGCATCCAGCACTTTTGTACTGCTTTCGCTGTCTTTCATTTTTTGCAAAACGTCGTGCAGGCGTACATTATCGCCGGTAGTATATATTTCAATACTTTCAAGCGGTGTAACATTGTGCAGGCGTGCAGAAATAAATTTTGTTGATTTATCTGCCAGGTTACGCACTATTGCGCCATCGCTTTTAGTAGCCAATAATTGAAAAAGGCCACCTATTCCTGTTACTGCAACTATTTCTCTGTATTCCATATCAATCTTTAAAGGGTAGCAAAAATAAAAGTTTTTGCCTTTAATAGTCCACTAATAAAAAATATTAGTAAAAACTATCATTAGGGGTGTATGTGCTGTTTACTTTATAAGGGTAATTGTACCTTTAAACTCAACATCTTGGGTGCCTACATTGCCACATATAGCTTTTACATAGTAATTGTAGGTACCAATATCCTGCTGTGTACCATTAAACATGCCATTCCAGCCTTCCCCATTTACATTAGTAGTAAATACCCTTTGGCCAAAGCGGTTATAGATTGAAAATATTTTTAATTGCATATCGCCTTTGAAAATTACTTTGATCTTATCGTTCTTACCATCGCCATTAGGCGTAAAAGCATCGGGGATAAATATTTTGCAGCAATTATCGTAGGCGACCTTTGCAGAAGCAGAATCGGTACATTCATGGGCATCGCGCACTATGGCAGTGTACACACCATTACCAATACCTTTCAATTCCGGAGTTGACGCATTTGTGTTCGACCACATATAGTTATACGGCTCTGTGCCGCCGGTTACCTGTGTAGTAATAGCACCTCCATTATCCAGGCCTTCACAATCGTTAGGGACGGCAGTTAGTTTTATTTCCAGTTCCGAAGGCGATTCAATAGTAAAAGGAACGTTTTTACTACAATTTTTACTATCTATTATTGTTACTATGTAATCGCCAGCCTTTAGACCACTAAATTCAGGTTCAAATTTTTGTACTGTTCCCAATGCATATTGTAGTGGTTGTACACCGCCACTTGCTTTTATTTCTATAGAGCCATCTTCGTAGCCAAAACAGGTAACAGGGGTTAACGAAGTATCATCAACCAGTATATGCGGGTAACCTGTCAGGGTAAGTGAAGTATCGTGCTTGCAACCGTTGTTATCAATCACACTAAAAAGATATGTTCCTTCCAGCACCGCACGTATTTGTGGCGATGATTGTGGATTGTTGTTGCCGTAGGCATACTTGTATGCAGGCGTGCCGCCACTTGCGTTTATACGCACTTCGCCATCTGCATACCCTTCACAGGTAGGGTTGGTTATAGTTACATCGTCTATTAATAAAGGGGGCGGCTCAGAAAACGTGACAGAGGTATCCCTGAAGCAATTGCTTTTATCTTTTACACGTATAAAATGCTGTCCGACAGTAAAGCCTGTAAGAATATTGCTTGACTGGAAAACGATCTGGTCGGGGCTATACTCTAAAGGCGGGTTACCGCCACTTGCGTTTACTACCACTTTGCCCGATGCTTCACCAAAGCACAGCACATCGGTAACAGTAAGTGAATTTATTTCAATGCCCGGTGGTTCATTCAAGGTAACAACAGTGTCTTGTATGCAGCCGTGCTGATCTTTTACATGTACGGTGTAGGTACCTGCATACAAAGTGCCAAATGTATTGTTTGCACTGTAAGCTCCCGCACCCAAAGCGAAGGTGTAACCCGGGGTACCGCCAACGGCACTTACCTGTATACTACCGTTGTTGTATTTATAGCACAGCTCGTGCGTCAATACTACCGATGGTACAATAACAGTAGGTTCTGTTATCAATACGTTCGTATCCTTTATGCATCCATTATTGTCTCTTATATGTACCGTATATGTATTGGCAAATAAGCTGGCAAAAACATTCGAACTACCATATGGATTAGCATCAAGCGCATAGGTATAAGGCGATTCGCCACCTGTTGGCTGTATTTGTATTACCCCCGATGCCTCGCGGTTGCAGTTGGCGTCAATGATGTTTATGTTGCCACGTATATGTAAAGAATCTACAACGGTTATTACAGTATCCATGATGCAACCATGTGTATCCTTAATATGAAAAGTGTACGCAGCTGCATTAAGTGGTGTAAACGTAGGCGTGGTACTATAGCTGCCTGTGTTAACGGCATAAGTATAACCGGGAACGCCACCAGTTGCACTTAAGGTAACAAGGCCGTCGGCCAAAGTAGCACAGGTAGTATTTCTTAGCGCCGCTGATGGCACTATGCGTGTAGGCTGGGATAATGACCGCACCGAATCGACCGTACAACCATTAGCATCTTTAAGATGTATGGTATGAGTGCCTGCAGGTAAGCCGCTTAAAATATTTGATGAATTGAATGTACCTGTGTTCACCGCATATGTATAACCCGGTGTGCCACCCGAAGCCGTGATAGTAAAGCTACCATCAGATGAATTATAGCAATTAGCATCTACAGCTACTATATTCGAAATAACAAGGACAGGAGGTTGTGTAATAGTTACAGTTGTATCATCAATACATTGATTGGCGTCTTTTACATGAAAAGTATAGGTGCCGATGGGAAAACCTGTAAAGGAACCGGATGAAGTATAGGTGCCGCTACCTTCTGCAAAAGTATATGGTGTTACACCACCGGTTGCCGATACACTAACAGTACCGCTTGAGCCGCCATTGCATAGAACATTTGTTACTATTGGGTTGGCAATAAGCCTGGGAGGTTCAGTAATATTTACTGTTGTATCCAGGTAGCACCTGTACTGGTCTTCGATATGGAAAGTATAGGTGCCCGCCGTTAGTGTTGTAAAAGTATTGGTAGTACTCAATGTACCGGAACCGAGCTGATACTGGTAGGTTGGCGTGCCACCATTTGCAGTTAAGGTTATAGCGCCGGTATTATTGCCATTACACAATACGTTTGTAACATTAGCTGTGGCGTGTACTACGATAGAATCATTCAAAACATATAAGCTGTCTTTAAGACAGCCATTTACATCTTTTATATGTACCATATAGCTACCACCGGTAAGACCTGTAAATGTATTGCTACTGCTAAAAGAGCCACTGCCTAATGCGTATTGATAGGGTGCAGTACCGTTAACTGCATTTACAGTAATTGTGCCGTTACCAAAGAAATTGCAGGTAGGCCTTGCAACAGAAATCTGTGCGCTTATTTCAGCAGGGTCGGTAACTTGTATGGTTACATCTTTTATACAGTCGTTAGCGTCTTTTACGTGCACAGTATAAGAGCCTGGTGTGAGGCCCGTAAACACATTGTTTGCGCTGTATGTACCACTACCCATTGCAAACCGAAAAGGCGATAAGCCACCCGCAGGGGTAACAGTGATGCGGCCATTATTACCTCCGTGGCAGGAAGGAGGTACCATGCTGGCCGAAGCAAAAATAGCCGGTGGAGAGCTAAATGTTATGCTGGTGTCTTTATAACAACCATTGGTATTTTCAAACCGCAAGGTATATGTACCCGGTACTACACTGTCTGCCTGCTGGCTTGTAACGCCCGATATAGTATGAACAATAGTAGTACCCTGCCTCACCGTGAATATAAAAGGCGACGATGTACCGGAAGGCGTTACATTGAATACCGCCTTTTTGGTACAGGTAGCTGCGGATACCAGTTGAAAGCTGATGCCCGGTATAGGTAATACTATTATTGTATAAGCAACTGTTTGCTTGCTGGATAATGGGCAACCATCATCGGTATAGGTTACAAAAAAAGTATAAGTACCTGCAGGTATATTGGTGATATTCCATGAAAAAGAACCTGTTGGTGCAGTTGTATTATTGTTGCTGATAATAAAACTTGCGCCTGCTGGCAAACCATTTGCAGCTACATTGATATTATCGCCATCCAGATCGGTTGGGTTGATATTGAAGGTCACTGTACCGCTCGACTTACAGACGCTTAAAGTAACGGTATCCACAAGTGTACCGGCGTTTTGGTTGGTAATGACCCCACCTGGAGGGTTGTTGCTGCAAGGGCTTATTACAACAAATGTCATTTCCCGCATACTGCTGCCTATTGCTACACCATTTCTGTATTCAATCACTTTGTTTACCACCAGCGAGCGCTGTGCATTATTAGGTGTAAAGTTCAATTGACCTGTGGTATTACTAAAACTGAACGTACCCGTACTGACACTTAAAGGCGATGAGCCGGTAAATGGAGATACATAACTTATTGAAGAACTGGATACCGCTGTTAGCCCGTTAATAAGCTGAAAATCGAGGCTATCGTTATTGGGGTCAACAGCGCCGGGATTATAACTGGCCGCTTTGTTGATACAAAAGAAAGGAGTA
>CBFGNI010000010.1:0-26546 GCA_965650105.1 uncultured bacterium
AATGCAGCCCAGCTGTTGGTGCAGCTACACTACCTTCTTCCTTGGCGTATATAGTTTGGTATGTTTCTTCATCTTTCACCTCAGCATCACGGTGCAGGTAAGGGGGTAATGGTACTTTACCCATGTAGTGTAGTACCTCCGCGAAACTCATTTCATTATCCCATTTCAGTTCCAGCGTAAATACACCCGGCTGCCTGTCTACAATGGTAGCGCTCAATACAAAATCAGGTTCATCATGCTGTATGGTCAGCACCATGCCTGGCTTCCATTTGCTGGCACCGCCTATCATACATTGCCACCATACAGTACTGCGTTGCAACATAGCCGTTTGTATATCGGCATACTGACTATGCGGCTCCAAACAAAACACCTCTATAATGCCACCTGTATCTTTCTTAAACAGCAGGCGTGCATTTACTACTTTGGTTTGATTGAAAATAAGCAGGCTTCCTTCAGTTAGATGATCGGCAATATTTCTGTACCGCGCATCTTGCATTTCCCCGTTTTTATATACCAGTAGTTTCGATGCATCTCTTTGTTGCAAAGGATACTTGGCTATCCGTTCATCGGGCAACTCATAAGTAAACGCTTCTATTCTCAATTGACCAGGGTGCATGCTATCTTATTTCAGGTATGGTGATGCCGGTTATTTTGCGGTACAGATCTATGGCGTAAAGGTCGGTCATGCCCGATATGAAATCTACCACTGCCTGTATGTCCTTATATATATATTCCCTGTTCTGCGTTATAGGAAATTGGCCGGATACCAGCCGGATGATCTTGGCTGATTTTGTTTCTGTAGGATGCAATACTGCATGTACGAACTCCTTTAGCAATCCGCCTATCACGTTGTAACCCGCTATTTCTATCTCCACTACCGATTTGTAATTGTATATATACTGTGTTGAAAAATCATTGATATTATCTATCAGTTTCTGCTCCTGTTCGGGCAGGCATTTCAACAGGTCTTTTTCAAGACCACCAGCCAGCAACACATCTTCCTGCTCAATGAATATTTTAGCGAGCTTACCTATCATCAGTCCTATCCACTTTGCTCTTATATACTGCACCTTCTGATTATCATCCACAAGCCTGTCTACCTTTTTTTCTACATAAGCCAGGCTCATATAATCATCTTCCTTTTCAAAGAACGGGTAGAATATCTCTTTGATCTTCTCAAGCGATACAATACGCAAACGGTGTGCATCTTCAAGGTCTATCACACGGTAACAAATATCATCAGCTGCTTCTGTCAGGTACACAAACGGGTGGCGCGCATACACATCTGCATAACCATCTTTCTTGGGTATGTTCAATTCTTCAGCTATCGATTTATAAGTATCTGCTTCGCTATCAAAATAACCTGATTTCTTGGTAGAGATAAGTCCCGTCTTTTTAAATCCTTCTTTCGATGAGCAGGGATACTTTATGATCGATGCAAGTGTGGTATAAGTAAGTCCATAACCACCTTCATCCAGTTCGTTGAATTTTTCTGTAAGTATGCGTAGCGCATTCGAATTACCCTCAAAGCGTTCAAAGTCCTTCAGCTGATTTTCCGTAAGCGCATTGTGAATGATCTCTTTAGTTGGTTCATCCAGCCCTGTAAAATAAGTACGTATCGCATCCTCACCCGAATGACCGAATGGCGGGTTGCCAATATCGTGTGCCAAACATGCAGCAGCTATTACCGATGGCAATTCGTATTTATAAAACTCTGTAAATTCTCTGTTACCCTCACCATATTTTTCCGCTATTACATCACCTACAGCTTTTCCTAAAGAGCGGCCAACAGATGCCACTTCTAAACTATGTGTAAGCCTGTTGTGCACAAACACAGCGCCCGGCAGCGGAAATACCTGTGTTTTATTCTGCAACCTTCGGAATGCCGAAGAAAAAATGATACGGTCATAGTCTACCAGGTACTGGCTCCTTTGTTCGTCGCTATTATATTTTCTACCGGCCGCTTGTCCCGTACGCCTTGCACTATATAGGCTTTCCCATTTCATTTTGTAAAAATGCGATAATAATACCGAAAGATAAAAAGTCAGCAATTATGCTGACTTTCATACGTTGTTATTTTATTCCTGCCTTTACTTTTAGCACAGCCAGCAACTTTGCTTCCTCGGGCTCCAATATATCGCCGCTTTGCATTGCTTTTTTCAGGTGCTTCTTAGCGTCAGATATTTCCCCTTTGTCCATTTCAGCCTCAGCTATATACAAGTCGGCCTTTGTATTGGTTGGGTTTATTTTTAGCGATTTCTTCAACGCCTTTATCATATTTTCCCTATCCTCATCATTTTTGGTGTTCAACCACATCATCCTGTAGCTCATGCCCAGCATATAGTAAGCATAATCATCATTAGCAGTCTGGCCGATGCTCTGTTTAAATTCATCAATTGCTTTAGGATAGTTGCCTGTAGACACATACCAGCTACCAAGCGATATGTGCACTCCTTCCAGGTGTGTATTCAGTTCTTCTGCATTTGATAGATAATAAAATGAACTATCTAATCTTGATTTTTGTACATTCTGATTATTGGATGCCCTGGCATAATTCAGGTATAGGTCGCCCAATACTTTTTGAGCTTCAGCATCATTATCATAGTTAGTTATTACTGGCAACAATTGTTTTATCGCCAATGGGTGCTGCCCTACCTGGTTGTAAAACTTAGCCGCATATACAGGCAGCCTGGTTGGCTCATCTGTTTCCTCCTCAAATGCCGGGTTAAACAACGTACTCAACGCCGTGGCCCATGCAGGTGTTTCTGCTTCGCCATTACTGCTAAATAGTTTTTGTATTGAGAGGTTTTGATTCAGCCTGTTATTTTCGGGGCTATTCTTTAAAAATATCACTGCGCTTTCATCTACATATATCATGTTATACCCCTCGCCCCAGTATAGTTTTCTTTGCAAGCCATCCAGCTGCTTGTTGGCCAGCACAACATAGTTAAAATGATATTTTTTATTCAATCCCTCAAAGCGTTGCGGATCATTATATAGTTTAAAATAGTCGTCGAAGAATTGAGATGAGAAAACATCCAGGTCACGCAGATCGATGTAAGATTTAAAATCAGGATATAGCGCCCACAATAAGTATGAGGAAACAAAATAATCACTAAAAGCAGTGCCTTTTATATTGTGCTGCTTAATAAATGCAACCGCACCTAAAGGTGCATGCGAAGCATCTATCTTTAAACCATACCTGTTGGGCGATTTTGTAGCTATATAATATTTATTGTTTACTACATATACGTACAACACTATTGCAATAATACTTGCCAGCAATACAGAACGTTTGACCAATGCTGTATAAATACCCTTTCTGTAAATATGCCATTTATCGATAGCCCATGCAGCCATTATAGGTAAGGAAGGAAACAATATAATAGTTGCGAATGGTATATTACGGTTAGCCGTTAGTGATAAATAACCGAACAGTACTATCAGCAATAAATAAAAAACGGTTAGCGGATTTTTAAAACGGTTATCATTCTCTTTTGAGGCTTGCACTAGTCTCAATATCCAGAAGGTAACTGCCAGCGCCAGGCAAGCAATATATATTTGGGCTTGTATGGTCCAGTAGTCAGGCTGCAAGGCGCTGTATAGCTCGGTAGTATATTTATTTACGTTTACTTGCCTGAAGATTTCAAACGGTTGTAGCCATAGTTGCCAACCATTAGGGTTTACCAGCAGCGCCAATATCGATAACCCTAGTAATACCCCCGCCCTGCCGGCTATTCTTAAATAATTATCGTTCTTATTCCAGAAGTAGGCTATAATACTGCTAATGGCAAAGGCGCCTGTCATCACAATACCTATCGGGTAACCTTCGTGCATATTGGCCCACAAACATTGCAATACTACCGGTATTATTAAATGTTTCCATTGTAGTTGTGGATTTCTAAAGAACCACCAAAGCATCAGCGCACACATCAAGTGGCTGACCATTTCCGGCCTGCCAGCCATGCGGTATTCAACCATCACAAAAAATAGCAGCACACTTATTACGGTAAAGAATGCCGACATGGGTAATTGCCAATGTTTGCGCGCTTGTTTCAGCAGCTGACCCAGCAAAAACATAATGGACACATTCACTATGCCCTGCAGCAACATTACCCCTTCAGGCCCAAATATCTTTTCTATACTTGCTATCAATACCTCGTACAGCCATTTTACATTTACCCATCTTACCCCGGTCATGGTGTACGAGAATATATCAGTATGCGTCACCTGTCCATGTTCCAGCATCCACCTGCCCGATAGCAATTGCCACCAGATATCCGGCTCACGCACTTGTTTCAGGCCGAATACAAATGCTATGAGATAACAAAGTAGGATAGGAAGTTTTTTTAGCCGCTGTTGCATGTTGGAAAAATACTGATTTATACAATATGCATCTATATTCCGTAAAATAAAGCGGGCAGCCAATAGCCGCCCGCTTTATAAAAATTTAGAATGATCTATTGTATCAGTGTAGTAACACCAAGATCAACAGTAGTGCCATATTTTACTACTACGTTGTTTACAGTTATATCCTGGTAAGTAACTATTGAAGCATCGAATGTTGCTGAATAGGTGCCTTCAGGTACACCGGTAAAAATATAGTATCCATCAGCACCTGGTATAGCAGTATAAGTATCCACACCGTTAGTCAGGGAAACTGTGGCCAATGCGGCAGGAGGCAATACATAGCCTTTTACACGCCCGTCTGTCAATGCAGTGTATGCACGTATCACAGGTTTCAGTTGGTATTTGCCATTGCCTGTTACAACTATCGATTTTGCCGCGTCAAAGTCTATCCATACATCATAAGCGCCACCGGCCACAAATTCATCTTTCAGGTTCAGCTTCAGGCCGCTTTCCTGTGCAGAAGGAGTGTTAAGGTCATGAGTCTGGCCATCTACCACTACATTGTTACCTTCTCCTAATATCAGGCGTATCTGGCTAACTTTACCTGCAGGCAATGTTGCCGTTAATAAAAGTGTATCTAAACCATTCCTGAACTTTAGCAGATCGTACATACCCGGCCTGATAGGCACAAGTGTAACAGCACTATGCCCTTCCATAGTTACTTCTACTTTCTGAATATTGATCCATACAGCATCATAATTGGCGGGGTCATCCGTCAGGTGCATATTTACTGTGGCCGTCTGGTTGGTATTGTTACCACTGTCGTCGTCTTTATTGCACGATTGTAAAAAGGCCAGGCTACTCAATGCAACAGCTAGCAATGCAATACTAAATCTCATTTTCATCATAAATACGTTTGTTTGTAAGCTAGTTCTTTCAAAAAGCATGCCCCGTACTCCCAAAAATGTTAAAGTGAGAAATAATAAACTTCAAATATCTATTAACCAGCTATTTATTAAAAAGAAAACCCCAACCTTACAGGGTTGGGATCTTATCATTATTGGTTGACTACTAACTATTCTTTATCCTCCCCATTGCATTGGCTTATAAAATAGGCATTGGCTCTTTTACCCCAATATGGCTTATCAATATTGCCGCCTTCTTCTTTTGCAAATAAGCCATCAGCTTTTTCAAAATACGGAAGTGCCGCTTTTTTACCACCACCAAACATCTTCGGTGTAAAAAATTTGCTGGTACCTTTCAGATAGTAGATGCGAGGATTATTTTCATTCAGCTCTTTGGCTTTCTCCAGGTTCTCATCGTATATCTTACCATATTTTTGCCAGCGGCTTTGCGGCTTTACTGCCAGGCGTGCGTTGGCTACCATTGCAGCCAGCACATACGTTTCATCATTGTCTTTACCTAGCAGGCTTACTGCTTCGCCTAGTTCTTTCTCCGCCTCATCTACATAGGCATCGCGTTTTGCTTCGTCTTTTTCCATGTAACTCAGTTGAGCTTTGCTATATGCATTGTAATAATGCGGTGCCCATTGGTCGTTCCATTTTTTAGCTATCATGTTCAGCTTATTGCTTTGCTCTACTTTTTTGCCCATATCCATGGTAGTATCAAAAGCAATGAAAGTTTTTTGCAATGGTTCTTTATAATCTGCAGTTTGCGCATGGCTATGTAAGTACATCAAGGCACTTGCCGCCGTAAGAAGAATGTAACGTGTCATAGTTTTAATGTTTTTTAGATTGATTGGTTTTTTAAGAATTAATATTTTTAAAGTTCGTCTTTATCGAAAGCAGTAAGTGAGAAGTTAACACCTACAAATACTGAGCGGTATAATGCAGGGCGTATTTCGTAAGCATTGCCTGAAGCATCATAACGATAACCAAATATATTTTTATGATTAGTCACATTATCGATACCTGCATATACTACAGTAAACCATTTTTTACCTATTGTGGTTAGGTAGTTAATACCAATTGATAGATTATGATAGTTTGGCGTGCGGTCTCTCATGAAGTTGTCTGCGGTTACAGGTCTCTTAGGGTCTTCATTATTAAAGTATGGCTTACCCGTTGCAAAACTGTAAGTAGCATTTATTTGTGTCTGCCATTTTTCAATGAAATATTTGCCCACTACACTAAGGTTATGGTCTGATATAAAATCGGGCGTTGCTTCAAACGGATAGTTCTTGTACAGCCTGCGTGTATCTATATAGCTGTACGATACCCAATAGTCTGCATTCTTTATGCTCTTCCTGTCTCTCCAGAAAAGCTCCGCACCTGTTGCATAACCTGTACCCGAATTACTAACCATAGTACCAAACGGTATGAAACGGTTTGTTGTGTTGGGATTGAATGGCATACCACTTGCCAGTTTTTCTTTTATCAACTGTTGATAGTCTTTATAATAACCTTCCAGTCTCAGTGTACGGTCGTTCTTCGCATATTGATAGTTAGCTATATAGTGTACCGCTTTCTGGTAACCCGGGCGCGATACAAACAGGTAGTTCTGGTCGGCTGTTTGGTAGAAGATACCTGTTGCCAAAGAGAATTGTCCGTTTTGTCCTGCCTTTATAGCCATCGCAAATCTTGGCGATACGGCATCTGTATTCAGTAATGCACTATGCTCATAGCGTACACCCGGTTTAAATGCCAGCCAGTATATCGGCGCCCAGTTCAGTTCCAGGTATCCTGCCGATTGTGTTTCGGTAAAATCGTATTTGTAAGTTGTATTGGTCGAGTCTGTGAAATTGCGATTGTAAGAGAAGTGCTGTATTTCAGTACCTATCAATACATCGAACCTGCTGGTTACATAACGTTTCACTTCAGCACGCAATTGCATACGGTCATCAGTACCCAGCAATTTATTGGTATCAAATTTAGCATCATCTTCATTATAGCTGTAAGATCCTGCTACGTATAAATTCCACTTGTCTTTTATCGCTTGTTTGTACGATACACTGCTGTATACATTCTGGTTAGTTAAACCATAATCCATAGTTTTCCCACCTTCATTCGAATCAGTACTTGGTATACGCGTACCACTCGAGAAGGTTGAATAATTCACCAATGCTTTCAGTATGCCTTTTTCATTGGGCTTGTAGGTGAACTTAGCCGAACCACCACCACCTTTCGGTACATCGTAAAAATCGAAGTTGGTTTTTGCTATACCATAGAAAGGCGACAGGTTATTATAGTAGGCTGTACCCTCCACACTTGTTTTCTTAAATAGTTTCGATGCCGATGCATATACGCCCGCCATGTTCAGGCCCAGGTTCACCGTGCTTTTATCAGGCAGGTCATTACTGTTCAGTTCCAATACCGATGACAATGCCTGACCATAACGTGCGCTATAACCGCCACTACTAAAGGCAACTCCTTTAAACTGGAAGGCACCAAACCTGCTGCGTGCAGCCACGCCTGGTGCTGTACTTAAAAAAGCATTTTGTGCTACCAGTCCATCAACTACTACTGCAGCTTCGCTGGCATCACCACCGCGTACAAACAAACCTGTCTGTGCACCTTGTTGCTGTGTACCGGGTAGTGTTTGTATGGCTTTTACTATATCGGCCTGTGCACCTGCTGTGGTAACAATATCCAGTGGTTTCAGCACCGTATTGTTCCTGTCCGATGCTTCTATCGAACCCGCAGTTATCGTCACTTCATCCAGTTGGTGTGATTGGCTTTTCATTTTCAGTTCAAGGCCGGTCATATCGCCTGTTATGTTGATAGGCAATCCACCGTTCTCGTGCGATACTTCTGTAGCCACCAATGTCTGCGGGCCTTTTTCTTCAGTAGTAAAGCTGAATTTGCCAGAGCTATCGCTGCTGCCACCATCTATGGTATTGTCTAAGTAAACGCTGGCGCCCGGCACCGGTTTTCCTTTTTCATCTATCAACCTGCCGCTTATGGTGCTTTGTGCCCAGCTCAACGATGTGAGCAGTACCAGCATAGGCACCAGGGCTATTTTTTTAAATGCGATGTGTAAATTATGTTTCATAAGATATGTGTGTTCTGTCTTAACTTTTCTTTTCAGGATGCAAACGTACTTCCGCGTTCCACTTTTGCAAACTTCAATTCGACCAAACAGATGAAATCATCGGTAAAGCCCCGCAACTTGTCGGTGAATTAAGAACCGTAATATTCTTTATATAGTTTATCAATTTGCGCTGTGGTCAGTATTCCTTTTATACTTTCATCCAGCGCGGCCATCATGGCTATACGTGCTACAACCTGCACATCCAGCGGGTGGTCTTCTTTTACTTTCTTACCAATAAGCGGTATAGCGCCCACCAGTTTCAAAACATTCTTTGTGCGTATGGTATCCGGCTTTTCTTTGCCGTACAACATACCTGGGCGCAGCACTGCCAGGTCGAAGTTTTTATCGCTCAGGCAGTCTTCTGCTTTTCGCTTACAGTCTACATAGCTATCGGGCGTACCGGGAGGTCCCGCACTCGCCGACAGGTACACGAATTTCCCCACTCCTGCTTTCTCTGCTTCCATACCTGCTATTCTCGCCGTCTCGTATATCATGCGCTCATGGGTCAGGTCTTTGCTTGCATCTTCTTCCAGTATGCCTATACAGTGTATCACCGCTTTAGCACCTTTCAGGTACTTATTCCAGTCGTTGGGTGCAAACACGTCTGCAGCTACCCATTGCACGTTCTTATAATCATCTTCACAAATACCTTCAGGCTTACCGCTGCGCGATATGCTGATAGCTTCCAGCCCTGCCGCTGCAACCGACTTGCAGATCTGCTTGCCCAAAAAGCCATTTCCACCTGTTACTATTATTGGTTTCATGATTATTGTAGGTACATTTATATCGTTTCCGATATTTAAAGCGCAAATGTATATCGGTTTCCATATAAAAACATCAATTGCGACTAATTTTTCCTAAATTTGTACCGAAACCGATGAATAATGAGTGAGATAGTTGATCTGGTTAATAAGTTCGATAAGTTTCAAAAGAAACACCCAAATGGCGATGTGGCAGGTTTTTGTCGCTACTTCCTGGCTAAGCAAGCCGATAAACACAAGGGCGAGAAATCTTTTGGCCCTATGCCGCCTACGCCCGAATCGCAACTGGCCAAGATCATGGGGCGGCTGCTCAGCGTTTTTGCTGTGTACCACGAAGCCGCTATGGCCAAAACCCGGCTGCCATTCAAAGAAGGGTTCTACATGCTCAACTGGCTGAAGCATCATGGTGAAATGAAGAAGACCGAATTCATCAACGAACTGCTGATGGGCTATACCACCGGTATGGATGCCATCAATAAACTGATAAAAGAAGGATTAATTATAGAGCGCAACCACGATACCGATAAGCGCGCCAAACTCATTAGCCTGTCGCCCCTTGGCGAAGACGTGTTGCAGGAATGCTACCCCCTCATGCAAAAAGTAACCCGTATGACCTTCCAGGGAATGCACCCCGAAGCCATCCAGTTCTGCATCAACCTCCTCAGCGAACCCGAGATACGCCGTACCCGCAACATCACCGAACTCAAAGGCCTAGACTTCGAAGATATGTATGAACGTGTGATGAGCGAGGAATAGGTTTTGCAGCCAACTGTCTTGCTACTATTGAAAGTTCCTTGCGTCGCACTCTTGTACGTTTGGTAAGTCTACTGTGCAGGTACAAACTTTGTAAATAATATTGTGATATGGCAGATGTGCACGATAAGGCTACCCGTAGTTATAATATGAGTCGTGTTAAAAACAAAAACACGAAGCCTGAAATTATTGTACGCAAATTTTTACATAGCAAAGGTTTTAGATTTCGCTTACACGATAAAAATCTTCCCGGAAAACCTGATATAATTCTCTCTAAATACAAAACAGTCATCTTCATTAATGGTTGCTTCTGGCATGGGCATGAAAACTGTAAATATTTTACTGTCCCCAAAACCAATTCTGAATGGTGGAAGGGTAAAATAAATGGAAACATTAAAAATGATGTTTCTGTATCTGACTCTTTAAAAAAAGAGGGTTGGAAAATAATTGTAATATGGACTTGTCAACTTAAGCCAAAACAATTAGAAGGTACGCTTTCAAATCTCGAAAGTTCACTTAAAAGCCAAAGTTCACTTATATCCGATTGACTCATAGTCGAATTCCGGATAGCTTGCACGGATGGACATTCGTGCAAAAGTTGGTGCGCGTATTAAAGAATTACGTAAGCAACTTCAGCTTACCCAAGAAGCATTAGCATTTAAAGCAGAGGTTGATAAAACCTATTTAAACGAGGTTGAAAATGGCAAACGCAACGTTTCCATGCTCAATCTTGAAAAAGTTGTGCTTGCATTAAATGTAAGTATCACCGAATTCTTTCAATCAGAAATTTTCAATTCAAATAAGGGAGGAAAAACGAAATGAGGGCGCAAGTAGAACCTACGCTGATAAGTTCTAATATCCTTAGTGCTGCAGGAAAACTATTAAAAGTAGCATTATATGGACCAGACAATTATAAAGCAGCTTTAGTAAGCCACTATGTTTATTCACGTGATAAAAAACTAAAAAAGCAAGCTTTTGAATATATAGGTGAACTGTTAGAAGGGTATATAGATCAAGAAGAAATAACACAAGAATTTAAGGAGCAAGCTGTGCAGTATTTATTTGAATTTGAAGATGTTCCTTTTCCAAAACCGGCAATTACACAATTCACATTTATAGATTTATTTGCAGGTATTGGTGGGTTCAGACTAGCAATGCAAGATCTGGGAGGAAAATGTGTATTTTCTTCTGAATGGGATAAGGAAGCTCAAAAAACTTATTTCGCAAACTTTGGTGAACTTCCTTTTGGTGACATTACCAAAGAAGAAACGAAAAAATGGATTCCAAATGAATTCGATGTTTTGTGTGCAGGCTTTCCATGTCAAGCTTTCTCAATAGCAGGTAAGCGTGGTGGCTTTAATGACACAAGGGGAACATTATTTTTTGATGTTGCAACTGTAATCAAAAAGCACAAACCCAAAGCAGTTTTCCTTGAAAATGTGAAAGGGTTAACTAGTCACGATAAAGGCCGAACACTACAAACTATATTAAATACACTTCGCGAAGACTTAGGTTATTACGTACCTGACCCCAAGATAATTAACGCTAAATACTTTGGTGTTCCTCAGAATAGAGAAAGAATTTTTATAGTTGGTTTTAGAAAAGATTTAGGCATCGAAGGCTTTAAATATCCGGAGCCAAATAAGATAACAAAAGTTGTAAAAGATATTATCGAGAAAAAAGTAGTAGACGCGAAATATTATTTATCAACTCAATATCTCAAGACATTAAAAGAACATAAGGCAAGGCATGAAGGAAAGGGTAATGGTTTTGGTTATGAAGTTTTAAAAAACGAAGGTGTAGCTAACGCCATCGTAGTTGGTGGTATGGGTAGGGAAAGAAATCTTGTAATTGATAATCGCTTAAAAGACTTTACACCTACCACAAAAATAAAAGGGGAAGTAAACAGGGAAGGCATTAGACGCTTAACGCCTCGTGAATGCGCCAGAATACAAGGTTTCCCAGATCATTTTAAAATTCAGGTATCAAATGCGTCAGCATATAAACAGTTTGGTAATTCCGTTGCAGTACCTGCGATAGAAGCAACAGCAGAAAAAATTATTGAAAAAATTCAAAAATTTCTATAATGGCTTTATCTGGGAATAAAGGTGAATGGAGTGAAATTTATGTAGTTTTAAAACTATTAGCTGATGGAAAACTATTCTCCGCTGATATTGACATGAATCGTATTGAGAATGTATTTTATCCTATTCTCAAGATATTACGTGAAGAGTCTAAAACAAATTCTAAACTTGAGTATGTCCTTAATGGAAATATTAAAGTTGTAAATAGTTCAAATGATATTGAACTAATTCAAGTCCCTGTAAAGGAGTTTGTTTCTAAATCTAAAGAATTCTTTAAGCTTCTGAGTACCAAGAAAAAATCCTCATTTCAAATACCTGAATTTGAAGCATTTCTTGAAAAAATATTTATCAAAACCCTTAAAGCTAAAAGTGAAGAAAAATCTGATATTACTTTACTGGTAGTTGATAGTATGACAAGTAGTGAACTCAACCTGTCTTTCAGTATTAAGTCATTACTTGGTAGTAAACCAACGCTCCTCAATCCTGGATCTGGTACTAACTTCATTTACAAGATAGAGGGGGCTCATCATAATGAAATAGAGCTTAGAGAATTTAATAGTAGTACTTATCTTAAAACGAAAGGCAAAGGGGGATCCAAAATATCTAAACGTATCAATCGTCTAATACAGTCTGAATATAAGCTTACATTTAAAAATATACAGTCAGAGATTTTTCAGTTAAATCTGGAATTGATTGATCGAGATTTACCACAAATATTAGCATATATGCTTTTGTATAAGTATATATACAATGAGAATAAAATTGTAAATCTTATCGCTCTATTAAATGAGCACAACCCTTTAAATTACAATTTAGCACATTCACATCCTTTTTACGAATACAAGCTTAGAGGTCTTTTGTATGACTATGCTTTAGGAATGACTCCAGAGAAAACTTGGGTTGGAAAATATGCATCAACAGGAGGCATTATTATTGTCAAAAAAGATGGAGATGCCTTGGTTTACAGAGTATATGATAAAAATATCTTTCAAGATTATTTGATAAATAATACGTTTTTAGATCAAGCCAGTACTGGTGAAGATTCTAACAAACCCGGCAATCCCAGAGCTAAATTACCTGCAACATCAGACGAAAAGCAATCAAAATCTAAGACGTATAATTTTGGGTGGCTATACAAGAATAATGGCGATTACGAACTGAAATTGAATCTTCAAATTAGATTTATCGAGCGAAAAAAAGCGAAAAAATCTTCTTAGAATTCTCCTGGCACGCTCTTTTATAGCATAGTAATTGTAAAACGCTACTATGGAAAAGAGAGTATTTGGTATCATTCTAACAATATTGGGCATTATTGGCCTTATTGCAGCAGCTATGCAGTTTGTAGAAACAAGCGGCGGCGCGCGCAATGTAAAGATGATAGCCGTTTACGGCATACTTGGCGCGGTATTTTTCTTCGCAGGTATAGGCCTTATCCGTAGCACTAAAGACATTAAGAAAAGCAACGAAGAAGTTAGTTAATAATATTCCTACCGTCGTGCCAGGCAGTAGCCTGAATTGTAGTTCCCATCTTGTGTAGACTACCGCCCGGCACGACATACTCTCCTTTTATTTATTGTTATTTTTGTAGTATATTTGCTATAATGTATTTCGGCGTCTTGCGCAGCGCAGCAAGCGCCAACGCCGCAGATAATGAGACAGTTAGCAGCATATAGCCCTTTTGATAAAGAAGGTAAAAGACATACGCAATATCTCTATATGTTGTTCAATTTTGCTACAACTTAAAGAAAATGACAAACCACATTTCAACCCTGAAAACCAATACGCTCCATAGTTTCCACACCCAACTGTCGCACCTGAATTTTTTTTATTTTTTATATTTTTCAACAAAATTGAACAACGTATATAATATTCCACATTCGTTTGGGTAGGCATCCCAAACTATGAGGCTTAGTGTGTAAATTTGCACACATGAATCTCCAGGCTCCTCAACATATTGCCAACTACATAGCTGGCAGCCTCCAGGCCCCGCTAGGCGGCAAGTACATCGATAACATCAACCCCGCCACCGGCGAGGTGTACAGCCAAACACCCGATAGCGACCTGCAGGACATTGAGGAAGCAGTAGGCGCAGCCAAAGCTGCCTTCCCCGCATGGAGCACCACTCCTGCCGAAGAGCGCTTCAAGGTCCTCAACCGCATAGCCGAGCTGATAGACCAGAACCTGGACGCACTGGCACTGGCCGAGACCAACGACAATGGTAAGCCACTATGGCTCAGCAAGAAGGTTGACATACCCCGCGCCAGCAGCAACTTCCGCTTCTTCGCTACGGGCCTCATGCACTTCAGCACCGAGAGCCACCAGATGGAGGACAAGGCCATCAACTACACCCTCCGCCAGCCAATAGGCGTGGTAGGCTGCATCTCTCCCTGGAACCTGCCGCTCTACCTCTTCACCTGGAAGATAGCCCCGGCACTGGCCGCAGGCAACTGCGTGATAGCCAAGCCCAGCGAGGTAACCCCAATGACGGGCTACCTGCTCAGCATCATCTGCAAAGAGGCAGGCCTTCCCGCCGGTGTGTTGAACATAGTACACGGTGCAGGCCCCAACTGTGGTGCGGCCATTGTATCGCACCCCGAGATTAAGGCCATATCCTTCACAGGTAGTACACGTGCGGGTAAAGACATAGCTGCTACGGCAGCACCCATGTTCAAGAAGATCTCCCTTGAGTTGGGGGGTAAGAACCCCAACGTCATCTTTGCCGACTGTGATTGGGACAAGATGATGCGTACTACGCTCCAGTCGTCGTTTGCCAACCAGGGGCAGATATGCCTGTGCGGTAGCCGCATACTGGTTGAAGAGACCATCTACGATAAGTTCAAGGAAGAGTTCATAGCCCGTGTTAAGAAGATGACCGTTGGCGATCCGCTGGATGAGAACAGCCGCCAGGGTGCTATAGTTAGCAAGATGCACTTCGAGAAAGTGATGGGTTGTATAGACCTTGCTTTGGAAGAAGGCGGCAAGGTGCTAACAGGTGGTAAGACCATCAAACTGACCGGCCGCTGTGAGAACGGCTACTTCATAGAGCCTACGGTTATAGAAGGCCTGGGTGCTGAATGCCGCACCAATATGGAGGAGATCTTTGGCCCGGTGGTTACATTGCAATCGTTCAAAACAGAGGATGAAGCATTGATGCTGGCTAATGCCAGTGACTACGGCCTTGCTGCCACCATCTGGACACAAGATGTAAGCCGCGCCAACCGTATTGCTATGAAAGTGCATAGTGGTATCATTTGGGTCAACTGCTGGTTGCTCCGCGATCTGCGTACACCCTTCGGTGGGTTCAAAAACTCCGGTGTTGGTCGTGAAGGTGGCTGGGATGCTATGCGTTTCTTCACCGAACCCAAAAACGTTTGTATAGAATTATAACATATTAATATAATAGAAGTAGTAATTTTGCAGTGCTGATAAATGCGAATAGTTACCTCCATACTTGCCTTCTGTTACCTGATGCTGGTAAAGCGTCTTCACATTATGTGGAGCGTGGTGGGTGCTGTTGTTATATGGGTACTGTTTACTTTTGCTACCCGCTTCATTCATTTCTAAGAATTATCAGTTTACAATAATGTCAGAACGTATATCTACCGATAAAGCCCCGAAGCCTGTAGGCCTTTACCCACATGCACGCCGCGTAGGCAACCTGTTGTTCCTTTCGGGTATTGGCCCGCGCACTGTTAGCGATGAAATACCGGGATTGAAGCTGGATAAGAACGGCAACTTCCTCGAGTTTGATTTTGAAGCGCAATGCCGCAACGTGTTCGATAATGTGCGTATAGTACTGGAAGAAAGCGGTAGTAGCTGGGATAAGCTGGTAGATGTTACAGTGTTCCTTGTAAACATGAAGCGCGACTTCGCTACTTACAACAGGGTATATGCCGAGTACTTCAAGGATAACCAGCCTTGCCGCACTACGGTCGAGATCAATTCGCTGCCTACACCTATAGCTATAGAGCTGAAGTGTATGGCTACTATCGACTAAATATCTTAGTTATATAGGGAGATCTATACGTACTTGTTTGCTGAAGGGCTTGCCCTTGGCATCTTTACCATCTATCTTCCACATGACGCTGCGCAGTTCTACAGATAGTGGTTTCTGATTAGCACGACGTACATTCTTCACACTGTTCAGCCACTTCTGTGTCTGGGTTTTGCTCAGGCGTTGTTTACGTGCCGCCCTTGTTATAGCACTACGCAGGCTCGATGAGGTGATCTTTGGGGAAGCCAGCTCTCTATCGCTAATGCCTGATATAGTATAAGCTTTGCCATTGCCTTTCAATGGCTTCCAACTTGCCAGTGTAGATAGGTTATCTAATACCAACTTGCCCAGGCTGCTTTCAGCTACCACTACGGTTTGGTATCTTTGTTCTACTTCCTCAACAGTGCCTTCTGTTACTCTTAGCTGATTACCGCTCAGGTTACCTTTGGTTAACATATAAGTGCTACCACTACCCTTGGCAGCTATATTAGGTATGAATAAGGCAAATACTTTCATATCTATATCCAGTCCTTTGCCTTTAGGCTGTTCTTTAGCAACGGCTTGTTCCGGTACTGTTTCTGTAGCCTGCGTTGTTGCAGGTGTATCTGCGGGCTTAGGTGTTGCAGCAGGTTGTTCCTGTGGCTTTACTGTGGGTTGATAATCCAACACCATATCCTGCAGGTATGCAGAATCTGTTTCGGTAATAATGGTAGTTGAATCGCCAAGAACTATAGGGCCTTTGCCGCCTTTGCCTTGTTCTTCGCAAGATGCTAACAGCCCGGCTACAGCAACAAAGGATACTATCTTATAGAAAGTGTTACGCATAATGAGGTAGAAGAATCAACTGCGAAAATAGTAAACACCTTTAAAAGCGCAGCAATTTCTGAACACTCTCATCCAATTTACCTTTAGCCATGAAGTTTTGTTCCAGTTCAATGGCAAATGGTATGGGTGTATCAAGGCTTGCACAGCGTATTATAGGTGCATCCAGGTATTGGAAGCAGTGCTCTGATATCCAGGCAGAAAGTTCACCGCCCAAGCCCCCGGTCAAAGTATCTTCGTGCAATATCAATACTTTACCCGTGCGCTGTACCGATGCTTCTATCGCATCATAATCTAACGGTAGTAAGCTACGGAGATCCAATATGTCGAATGATATATCCGGATGTTGCGCCGCATAATCGGTAGCCCAATGTACACCTGCACCATAAGTAATGATGCTGATATCGCTGCCTTCCTGTACTTGCCTGGCCTTGCCTATCTCAATGGTATAATACTCATCGGGCACCATGCCGCTAACGCTGCGGTAAAGCGCTTTATGCTCAAAGTACATTACAGGGTTAGGGTCTGCAATTGCCGCGGCTATCAGACCTTTCGCATCTTCGGGTGTGGATGGATAAACCACTTTCAAACCCGGCGTATGCGTGAACCATGTTTCATTGCTTTGCGAGTGGAACGGACCTGCGCCTACGCCACCACCTGTTGGCATACGTACTACCACATCGGCATTCTGGCCCCAACGGTAGTGTATCTTAGCCAGGTTGTTGATGATCTGGTTGAACCCAACAGTTACGAAATCTGCAAACTGCATTTCCATCATGGCCTTGTAGCCTTTTATAGAAAGCCCTAATGCAGTACCTACAATGGCGCTTTCGCAAAGTGGTGTATTGCGTACACGGCCTTTACCAAACTTGTCAACAAAACCTTCTGTTACTTTAAACGCTCCACCATATTCGGCAATATCCTGTCCCATCAGTACCAGGTTATCGTAGCGCTCCATACTTTGCCTTAAACCATCACTCAAAGCCTGTATAAATTTCTTCTCTGATTTGGTGCCAGAGCTAGGTGTGGTTGTTTTAATATCTGATGGCGCATATACATCGCGCACTTCTTCAGCAGTATCGGGTGTTACAGGTGGTGCAGCAAAACCTGTAGCAAGACCTTTTTCTATTTCTTTTTGAATACCCGCCCGTATTTCTGCAATTTTATCTTCAGTCAATATTTTTTCTTTCAACAGGTATGCTTCAAAATTGCTAACCGGGTCTTTCTTAGCCCATTCTTCAAACAATTCTTTAGGTACGTACTTCACGCCGCTGGCTTCTTCATGGCCACGCATACGGAAGGTCATACACTCAACCAGTATTGGCTTTTGTTCTTTGATGCAATATTCGCGTGCTTCACTAATGGTCTTGTATACTTCCAGTATGTTGTTGCCATCTATAGTGATGCCCTTCATACCGTAACCAACCGCGCGGTCGGCCAGTTGTTTGCAAACAAACTGCTCATTTACCGGAGTGCTCAAACCGTATCCGTTATTCTCGATCAGGAAAATAACCGGCAGACCCCATACGGCAGCTACATTCAGTGCTTCATGAAAATCACCTTCGCTGGTGCCACCATCGCCGCTAAACGCCAGTGAAACTTTATCTTCTTTTTTCAGTTTATGCGCCAGCGCTATACCATCGGCAATAGCCAATTGCGGGCCCAGGTGTGATATCATACCACAGATATGGTACTCGTTAGCACCAAAATGAAATGAGCGCTCGCGGCCTTTACTAAAACCTTCTTTACGGCCCTGCCATTGCATGAACAGCTTATCGAAAGGCATTTTGCGGGCGGTGAATACACCTAAGTTGCGATGCAGGGGCATTATATACTCATCGCTATCCAGCGCCATAGTAGCCCCGATAGCTATCGCCTCCTGGCCTATACCACTGAACCACTTACTGATGCGGCCCTGACGGAGTAATACCAGCATTTTTTCCTCTATCATGCGCGGGCGCACTATCTCGGTATATAATTGAAGTAATTGTTCGTTGGATAAACTACCCCTATCAAACTGCATAGCTCTGATTTAGGGCACAAAAATAGATTTAAATTTCTCAATGCCCTCTATCAGAACAGGTTTCAGCTTAAATCATTTCCGTTTTGAGAAATTCAACCATTCTTTCTACCTTTGTGTGACCGCTACAGCTACTCCCTCAATTTTATTGTAATATAAAAAATAGCTGCGCTTACCGGTCCAAAAAACAGGTGCGTTATGACTAAATATATTTTTGTAACCGGAGGCGTTACTTCATCATTAGGAAAAGGAATTATTGCCGCATCACTTGCTAAACTCTTGCAGGCACGCGGCTATACTACCACTATTCAAAAGTTTGATCCGTACATCAATGTGGATCCCGGTACACTAAACCCATACGAACATGGGGAATGCTATGTAACCGAGGATGGTGCTGAGACCGATCTTGATTTGGGCCATTATGAGCGTTTCTTAAATACGTTCACATCTCAAGCCAATAACGTAACCACAGGCCGTATTTATCAATACGTAATCAATAAAGAGCGGGAAGGTGCTTATTTGGGTAAAACCGTACAGGTAATACCTCATATAACTGATGAGATAAAGCGCCGTATGCGTTTGTTGGGCCAAAACAATCAATTTGATATAGTTATCACCGAATTAGGTGGTACCGTTGGCGATATCGAATCATTACCCTATATAGAGGCTGTTCGCCAGCTGAAATGGGAAATGGGCGATGAGAATTGCCTGGTGATACACCTGACACTGATACCTTACCTGAAGGCAGCCAAAGAACTGAAGACCAAGCCTACGCAGCACTCGGTAAAAATGATGAGCGAAAACGGCCTGAACCCCGATGTGCTTGTATGCCGTACCGAAGAACCTTTGTATAAAGACCTGAAGCGTAAGATAGCCCTGTTTTGCAACGTAACACAAGATGCTGTTATTGAAGCGCTGGATGCAGATACGATATATGGTGTACCGCTGGAAATGATGCGCGAAAAGCTGGACCTGATATGCCTGCAAAAACTACAATTGCCATTGGGTACTGAGCCGGACCTGAGTAAATGGAAAGAATTCCTGAACAAACTACGCTATCCAAAATCGAAAGTGATAATTGGGTTGATAGGTAAATACGTAGAACTGCAGGACGCTTATAAATCGATACTGGAGGCACTGATACATGCAGGCGCTATGAACGAATGCAAAGTAGAAGTACGCAACATACATTCTGAATACCTTACCGTAGAAAACGCAGAAGAAAAACTGCAAAACCTGGATGCCATACTGGTAGCACCGGGCTTTGGCAGCCGTGGCATAGAAGGCAAGATAGATGCCATACGCTATGCACGCGAAAACAAAATACCTTTCTTTGGCATATGCCTGGGTATGCAAATGGCCTGTGTAGAATTTGCACGCAACGTACTGGGTGTGAAAAACGCACATTCAACAGAAATGAACCCTGACACGCATGATGGTGTTATTGCCATGATGGAAGAGCAGAAGAAAATAACACAGATGGGTGGCACCATGCGCCTGGGCACATACGAATGTGAACTGCGCAGCGATTCGAGAACTGCATCTATATACGGCTCTACACATATCAACGAGCGTCACCGCCATCGCTACGAGTTTAATAATGAATACATGGATGCTTTTGAAAAAGCGGGCATGATACCTGTTGGTAAAAACCCAAAAACAGGACTTGTAGAAATAGTGGAAATAAAAGACCATCCGTTTTATGTAGGTGTGCAGTTTCACCCTGAATATAAGAGTACGGTTGAAAACCCGCACCCTTTGTTTGTAGCGTTTATAAAAGCTGCGAAAGATGCACAGGAAAACCGCAATGGCTCTTTACAACACCATGCTTTCGAAAAAAGCCTTGAGAATTAATATCATATTTTTAATATTTATTAAGCATAACCTTCGGTTATGCTTTTTTTTATGCGGGTAATTTGCTAAATCGCAATATGAATACAGGAGAACATCAGAAAGTTTTGAACTGTGTTACTTGCGGACAAGCACTGCATGGAAAATTCTGTAGCGCATGTGGTGAAAAAGTATTGAGAAAAGAAGACAAGAGTATCATACATTTTTTCGAAGAATTTTTTCATGGGCTGACACATGCGGACACCAAATTTCTAAAAAGCCTTAAGTACCTAATAATGAAGCCCGGGCTTCTTACTAAAGAACACCTGATAGGCAGAAGAAAATTATATACTAGCCCACTCTCGCTGTTCTTTATTGGTAATGTTTTGTATTTACTCTTCATGCCTGTCGATGCATTGAACAGCCAGTATTCTGTACAAATTAAAGGACAGGTATATTCTTCCCTTATTGAAAAGCAAGGCACCCGCAAAATGGAAGAAAAGAAATGGACACCGGAACAAATGGAGAAGAATTATGACCATGAATCGAGCAAGATATCTAAAATGACACTGGTGCTACTCATCTTCCTTTTCTCACTGCCTGTAGCACTTATCTTTCATGACAAGAATACCTATTATTTTGACCATGTTGTTTTTGCAACAGAGTTCGTCAACTATCTTATCTATTTTGTCTTCCTGATATTACCCTATTTCTTTACATTGATATACCTGTTAATATATCTCATTTTTAAAACGCAGCCGGATATTGATATGAATTCGATATACCCTATCCTGCTTCTGTTTCTCATTATATGGGCTTACTTGTGGGTATCGGCCAGGCGGGTATACAATGTACGGTGGATGCTGCCCAGAACAATATTGTTGCTTGCAAGTGCTATAGTGGTAGTATTGTTATATAGGTTCCTGCTATTTAAGATCACTATGCTACTGTTGTAATTACACCAGGTGCAGATGCTGCGCGTTTACCTTTTGCCCGAAGAAAGTGGTAGCATGTTCATTAAAATCTTCAGTGGAATCGGTTGTGAAGAATTGCATATCGCCTCCACGGGTGATGCGTGTCTCCATTTCAGGGTGCCGATGTAAATAATCGGCAAGGCTGTTGGCAACAATATCGCCCTGCGCTATTACGTTGATGTGCCCTGGCAGGTTTTCTTTTATCTTATCCATCAGCAGCGGGTAGTGCGTACAGGCAAGCAAGATGGTATCTATATCAGCATTTTGAGCCAGCAACTGATCGAGGTATTTCTTTACATAAAAATCGGCCGCCGCCGAATTGTATTCACCATATTCAATAAGCGGCACCCACATAGGGCATGCCAGCTGGTGTACAGTAACATCGGGAGCAAATTTCTGTATCTCTATCAGGTAAGAACCTGAATTTATGGTACCTACAGTACCTAATATACCCAGGTGTTTGGTTTTAGTGTAGCTGCCTATTGCTTCAGCACTGGGACGTATAACACCCAGTACTCTTTTATCTGCACCCAGCTCTTCCAGATCGTGCTTCTGTATGGTGCGTAAGGCTTTAGCTGAAGCTGTATTGCAGGCAACTATCACCAGGGGGCAGCCTTGTTCAAAAAACCATTTTACACATTCAAGCGTGTATTCATATACTGTTTCGAAAGAACGGTTGCCATAAGGTGCGCGGGCATTATCGCCCAGGTATATATAATCGTACTGAGGTAGCTTTTCTACAATAGACTTAAAGACGGTGAGTCCGCCATAACCGGAATCGAAAACGCCAATGGGATGTGAACCTTGCATGCGGAAACGAAGATACTAAAGCTATGATATTACCGCCCTATCGTATCTTCTATATAGCTATACATTGTGCCGCCTTTTACCATTTTTATTATTTGCCTGCTGGCAATACCCGGCTGGGTAAGTGTAACGTCCAGTATCACGAATTTGTTTTTATATACAGGCAGGTTATCGAATGTTCTTACTTCATGGAAGCGTTCTGTAACACGTACAGTATAATTTCCAGGTTTTAATGGACGTACGCGGTAATTGCCTTCGGCATTGGTTATACTGCTGGTTATGGGCTTGCTGCTGTCATCCAGCACGGTAATTATGGCATCTTCCACCGCTTTGCCCTTCTCATCGGTTATTTTGCCCGATATACCACCCACTTTCTGTGCCATTGCAGCGGTGTGCATCAGCAGAACGGCTATAAACATAAGTAGTGATTTCATACCGTATTATTTTTCTATTTATATAATAAAAATGAGCCAGTAGACACCGGCTCAAAAGTTTCTATTATTCCGCATTATATAACCGCAAACTATTAAAGTATTTATAAATGCTTGTCATGGCTGTGTTTAAGTTTTACAAGCTGCCCTATATGTAGTAAATTTGCTCATATTTTTTACAAATGAGTGATGTTGCAACACCTGCTATTCCTGCGCTGACCGCTAAGGATTTTGCTACCGACCAGGAAGTACGCTGGTGCCCGGGATGTGGTGATTATTCCATACTGAAACAAGTACAAACCATTCTGCCTCAAACGGGTTTACCGCGCGAGAATATCGTAATTATATCGGGTATTGGCTGTAGCAGCCGTTTCCCTTATTATATGAACACCTTTGGTATGCACTCGATACATGGCCGTGCTACGGCTATTGCATCGGGACTGAAAGCTACCCGCCCCGAACTGAGCGTATGGATTGTTACCGGCGACGGCGATAGCCTGAGCATTGGTGGTAACCATACCATACACTTGCTTCGCCGCAATTTCGATGTGAACATCCTTTTGTTCAACAACCAGATATATGGCTTGACCAAGGGGCAATATTCACCCACTTCTGAGGTTAGCAAGGTAACCAAATCGACCCCGATGGGTAGTTTGGATCATCCATTCAACCCGCTGGCTTTGGCTTTGGGTGCCGATGCATCTTTCATTGCCCGCAGTATGGACCGCGACCCGAAACACCTGCAACAAATGTTGCTGCGTTCGCATGGGCACCATGGCGCTTCTTTGCTGGAGATATACCAGAACTGCAACATCTTTAACGATGGTGCTTTCGAGATATTTACCGAGAAAGGCAGCAAGATGGAAGAAACGCTGATACTGGAACAAGGACAGCCGCTATTGTTTGGTGCAAATAAAGATAAAGGCATACGCCTGGATGGCTACAAACCACAAATGGTAAACCTGGCTGATGGTAACTACAGCGCTGATGACCTATGGAAGCATGACGAAACCGATTTCTTCAAAGCACAAATACTGACTCGCTTCTTCGATAATCCCTCAACAGAAGGGCACTTGCCTCGCCCGTTTGGTGTGTTTTATGCTAACCAGCGTGCTACCTACGAAGACCAGATGGGCCTACAACTGGAAGAAGCTGTTGCAACTAAAGGACGTGGAGACCTGGACAAACTATTAGAAGGTAAAGAAACCTGGACGATAGAGTAGCAGAAGTAAAAATCCTGCTATTGCATTTTCATACGCTGTTTAAAGGCAGGCGTCAGTAATTCTTTTATACTGCTGTAGGGCACAAACAGCAATACTTCCCCTTCAGCATAAGATGCTATTTCGTAAGGTGTGTAGTTGAACGTAATGCCTTTGTGTGTGAGCATAAAGTTGCCGTTCGGCATTATCCTGTCTGCAAAGTATCTCGATTTTATTTCTTCGCTTTCCGACATGCCTGCACGTTTGCGTGCTGCTTTTTCTATTTCACGTTGCAGCTTTACCGAGTCTACACGCAATACTTCTTCCAGCTGCCATACTTTGTTGTTCTGCATATCGGCATTTATATAGCTGCTGCCATAGTTGCCATGCGCACCACCTGTGTATTCACTACTCATTATATCAAACACTATCCAGTCGTTCTCGTTATATGCTACATACATATCGGTGCCTGTGTAATAATTGTTGAACGATTCACCTCGAAGTGTATCATCTATCTCCCCAACTGTTTTGCGGTAGTAAGTTGCATAATCTGCTGATTGCGCTTTCATGCAATCTTGTAAGTTTCCCTTGTGCAGCGAGTCACAGCCCAGGTATTTATTGACTATGCTGTTGATGAATTTCTCATTGGCTTCATTCATTTCTTTGCCTGGAAGTACAAGATTGTTCACCATAGTTGCAGCCGGTTCTTTTACACCTTGCTTATAAGGTATAGTATCAGCGTAACTCATCATTACCAGCGGATATTTATTTGGCGTTTCTTTCAGCATGATGTCGTACACATCATTACCCATATCATCTTTCCATTTGCCCGATAGCGTATTGCCCGTTATCCTTACTTCCCATTTGGCGGTGTTTTTTGCATCGGGGCGTTCCGGTGTTTCTTCTACCAGGTAAACGCCGGGTTTTGCTGTATCTGTTGAGAAGTATATGGGTATAGGTTTACCCTGCGATTCATAATAGTAAGTACCCGTTATGCGATCGTTATACTTATGTATATCGGCAGCTACTGCTTGTCCTGCCACTGTACCAGTGTAATGCTTGTACCAGTTGCCGTTATCATTTTCAGCAGTAGATGCAGCCATATCCGTAGTGGAGGCAGTATCATCGTTTTGTTGAGTACTGTTACCACAACCGGCGCAAAAAGCTATTAAAACTACCAGCAGGAATGATCTCATGGATTTTGCTATTTGCAGCAAAGATAACCTGAAATGTAAATTGAAGTTTTTAATTAGCTGAAGTATATTGTGGCATAATCCTTCCCTATGCACTCTTTGCGTATTATTCTTACTCTGTCAATATTGTTCTCTGGTTTATTGTGCAACGCACAAAAAACAGAGCATTTTGATTTTACGGGCGCTCCCAGCTTATCAAATACCAGGATAAGGAGTACACTTCATGTCATAGACCAGCGCAACAATAAAGAGAACTTAGGACATAAGAAAACGGGCTTTAATAAGTTCACTCCAATATTACCTGCAAAGCCTGTCGTGCAATTATTGTCGACTTATTATGGCACTGTAACCGGCAATGAAGAACTGTTGCTTGTTTTACACGATTTTGATATGGTCTATAATGACAATGAAGAAAATGTAGGCACATTCTATTTCAGCGGCGATTTCTTTTCAGGTATAGATGGCAAATATAAATTCATAGAAAGAGTAGATTCTATTTATGAAGTGGCTGTAGTTAAAAATGCAGTTGCACAATTAGCAGATACTGCAAGAGCAAGAATGGCTGCAATACTGAACTGGTATGGTAGTGATAATTTTAAACCTGAGGATAAACTATACACGGAACAAGAGACTGTAAATAGGAGAAGCAGCTATAAAACCGACATGCCAATTTATAAAACCACCAGTTATAAAAAAGGTATTTACTATACCGCCGACCAATTTATTCAGAACCAACCTGTGGACACCGGATTCATTATTGCAGACATATTACAAAGCGACCGTAGCAGATTGATCCATATAAACTACGTAAATAAAAAAGGCAAGAAAGGTGAACCGATACAAGGCGATACTTATTTTGCTATTTACGATGGAAAACAATGGTATACAGGAACTCCTAATGCACGCATGAATTATGAGAACGAAGAATTCTATACCACAAAGATCTTTAATGGAATAACCAACCTCTCAGTTACACGAATTGGGTTTGTGCCAGGGTTGAACGGTTCGGGGACTATTGCAGTTATCAGGAATCCATCGGGTAAAAGATCGCCGGTGGGTGGTGATAGTCCGGCCCTGTACAAAACAAAGTTCGATCCTGAATACAAGGAATTCATTTCAATAGAACGTCTATAATATAGCTGGTTGAAAATTCTCTGAGCGTACAAAACATTTTATACCGATAGAACGCCGTTAAATAATTACATAAAAAATCCCGCTCTTACGAAGCGGGATTTTTACTTACTCTACTATATAATTGGGTTAGCTGCAACCGGTGGT
>CBFGNI010000011.1:0-25993 GCA_965650105.1 uncultured bacterium
ACTGAGGTTTTTGGTGTTGAGTACCGACATGGTACTAAATCTACGCCATTTCAAATTTATATCCTACTCCTTTTACCGTTGTTATCAGGTCTATTCCTATCTTCTGCCTTATCTTACGGATGTGCACATCTATGGTGCGGTCGCCAACTATTACGTCGGTACCCCATACGCGTTGCAGTATTTCGTTGCGCAGGAAAACGCGGCCGGGTTTCGATGCCAGTAAGGATAGCAATTCAAATTCTTTTTTAGCCAGCAGTATTTCGCGCCCCTGGTAGGTAACCGTGAATTTGGTTTTATTGATCTCCAGGTCGCCGAAAGATATTTTCTGCTCCTGCTCGTCTTCTTTACGGAAACGGCGCAGTGCGGCGCTGATACGCGTAGCCAGCAATTCGGGCTTTATAGGCTTAGCTATATAGTCGTCGGCACCGGTCTTCAAGCCTTCAATTTCTGAACGCTCGTCACTAAGTGCGGTAAGGAAGATAATAGCTGTCTGTTCAAATTCGGGAAGCTGCCTCAGCTCGCGTATGGTTTGTATGCCATCTTTATTGGGCATCATCACATCAAGCAGTATCAGGTCGGGCCGAAAGTCTTTAGCTTTCCGTATAGCTTCTACGCCATCGCGGGCGGTAGCTATGCTATATCCTTTGTTTTTCAGATTGTAGCTGATGAATTCAACTATATCCGGTTCATCATCTACTATCAGTATTTTGCTTGGTAGCGCTTCCATATTGTGTGCCCTCCTGAAATCGAGTGCAATAATATAACCTCTTATGTTAACTAAAAAGAAAAGGCATATTATGTTTGTGTTAAGCGGGCCCGGCGTATTGCCAGTACTGCTTCTTGCTCTCTTTCCCGGTAAATAAAGATAGTCTATAAAACACAAAAAGCAGCTATTAAGCTGCTCTTGTGTTAGTTGTTTTTGTTATAAACTATTTCAAAGTTACCGAACCGCCACCTATTTTGTAGCCTTCGTTGAACAATTCGATATTGTACTGGCCTTTTTTATAGTCGCTGTCCTGGTTCCAGTCAACAGTTACATCTTTTACCGGTTGTGCCTGTACAAGATCTATTTGTTTCAGCAGCGTGTAGTTTACCGATTCGCCATCGGCATTGGTAGTAACGCCTGAGCCATAAGCTGCATTGCTGAGCACCATTCCGTCGGGGTTGGTAATACGGATGAATATTTCTTTTTTACCGTTTTCAGCTATACGGTTCTCATCAATATCGAACAGTATGCGGAAGACATCTACTCTTTTAGCCTTGCCTGTTTCAACTTCTTTTTTACCGCCACGGCGGAGGTCGAGCGGCGTCATGCGGATATTGGAAGCGTGCAGTACAGCGCCCAGTTTTACTTTTTGCTGTAAGCCTTCGTTAGCTGTTTTGGTAGAATCGCGCTCTTGTGTCAACACCTGGTTCTGGCCTTCCAGTTCAGCAATACGTTCTTCGTAAGTTTTTACTTTCGAGTTCAGTTCGGCTATCAAAGATTTCGCCTTGCCAAGATCGGCTTTGCTGGCGTTCTTGTCTTTTACAATAGCATCTATCTGGCGTTTCAGTTTCGATATTTCGCTGTCCCTGTTGGTCAGTACGCTATCCATCTGGTTGTTTTTCGATACCAGTTCATCGAGGCGTGCGAGGGCGGCGTTATATTCGCCTTCCACAGCCTGGCGCGATGAATCGGAAGAAGCATATTGTACCTCTGCAAGGTCCCTTTGTTCGGCTACCTTGTTACGATTTACGAAAAGATAAATGCAAAGGCCTAGTAAAACGGCGATAATTATCAGGTAAATTGCCGAATTGTTGCGCTTTGGGGCTGGTTGTTGTGGTGCCGGATCAGGCTGATTGAAATTTGGCTGTTCCGGTCTGTTGGTTTCTATACTCATATGTGTTTACATTGATTATTTTCGACTACAAATATAGTTTTTGAATTATAATGGAAGGATTAAAACAAATTCTGTTTCTGGATATAGAAACCGTACCAATACAGGCGGCTTTTAGTTCTTTAACAGAAGGTTTGCAAAAAGAATGGCTGCGTAAAGCCAAGAATATCAAAACAAACAGTACGGAGGAAATACCGCCGGAGGCTTTGTTTACTGAACGCGCGGGCATTTTTTCTGAATTTTCGAAAGTGGTGTGTATAGGTATTGGCAGTTTGCACCAGCAGGAAAATGGCTGGCGTATCAGGCTAAAATCTATTACCCAAAACGATGAAAAAAAATTGTTAAATGAATTTTGTGAAGTGGTAACACGCTTTTCTGCGCACTACCCGGACATGAAATTTTGCGGGCACAATATAAAAGAGTTCGATATTCCCTTCCTGTGCAGGCGTATGCTGATAAACGGATTAGGACTGCCTGATTGCATGCAGCTAAGCGGCAAGAAACCCTGGGAAATAAACCACCTGGATACGCTGGATATGTGGAAGTTTGGTGATTATAAAAACTACACGTCGCTCTCTTTGCTGGCAGAAGTGTTAGGCATACCTTCGCCGAAGGATGACATGGATGGCAGCATGGTAGGCGATGCTTACTGGAAAGATGGCGACCTGCCGCGTATTGGTAAGTACTGCCTGCAGGATGTACTGACATCGGTAAAGGTGTACCTGCGGCTGAAAGGAATAAACGATATAGACCCAGAACCTGTTTTTGTGAACGATACGCTATGAACGCTGAATACAAGAAAATAATACAAACGCTACAAAACAAACAATACGCGCCTGTCTATTTGATAGACGGTGAAGAGCCTTATTATCTTGACCTGATCACTGAACGGTTTGAAAACATACTGCCACCTGAAGAGCGAGACTTTAACCTGATGACGCTGTACGGTAAGGATGCGGAGTGGGCCGATGTAGTGAACGCCTGCAGGCGCTTCCCGATGTTTGCAGACAGGCAGGTGGTGATACTGAAAGATGCGGGGCAGTTGCGCGGCTTTAACGAACTGGCGGGCTATCTTGAAAACCCTGCGCCGACAACTATTTTCCTGATAGAGCACCGGTATAAAAAAGCCGATGGCAGGAGTAAAGTAGTGAAGCTGGCAAAGGAGAAGGGCATACACTATACATCGGACAAGATACGCGATGAGCAGATACCGCAATGGATACAAGCCTATGGTAAAGAAATAGATTTTGCCATTGGCGAACGTGAAGCACAGGTGCTGGCTACATACCTTGGCAATGACCTGCAAAAAATAGCCAACGAAATAGAAAAGGCACGCATCAACGTACCGGGTGAAAAAGTGTTGAGTGCGGAACTGATACAAAAATATATTGGCGTAAGCAGGGAGTATAATGTGTTTGAATTTCCCGAAGCGCTGACAAGTGGCGATAAGGACAAGCTATACCGCATGCTGGCCTACTTTATATCAAATCCCAAATCGGCACCTATGCCTTTGCTGATAGGCTCGTTTTACAGCCACTTCAGCAAAATATACCAGGCGCATTTTCTTGCCGGAAGATCGGATAAGGAAATGGCTGCTGCTTTAGGCACATACCCAAGCCGCGTGCGCGAAATAATAGCCACTGCCAACCGCTGGCCGCTGTCAAGAGTAGAGTACTGTATGATGCTGTTGGGTAAGTATAGCACTATGGCAGTAGGCATAGACAGCGCAGCAAGCGATAGCGAACTGCTGAAGGAAATGGTTGGTAAAATGGATATGGCCTGATATACAGGCTTGTGGTTATTTCTTCAACGGCTTTGCAGCAGTTGTGTTATCTATAAAAATAAGCGCATCAAAATCTTTGCTGAGGGTAATAGGGGTGAAATAATTTTCGTCAACGAAATCATCGGATGCTGTAGCGCCAAACATTCTTGACGTGTATTCTTTTTCGGTGAAAGTTTTCACATCTGCAGGCAATTCGTTTTTGGCGCTTTTATCTTTTGAACTTTGCGTACGGAAGTTTACAATATAGTTACCTTTCGATGCCTGTTTCATAAGCCACTCCATACTGCCTTCTTTAGCGTTGCCCGCAGTAAATTCCTTTAACTTCGTTTTCCCGGTAGTATCGCCATTGTCCATAGCCTGGAAATTACCTTTATTAAACAGGAAACCTATAGCATAATAAGCATTGCCAAAGCTGTTGCGCAGTTGGCTGCCCATTGGGCGCTTCCCCCCATTTACTTCAAATTCAGGGTTTTTGTTGATGTGGCTGTTATGCGCCCAGATAACTATTTTCATCTCAGGGTTAGTTTGCGCAAACCGCTTCAGGTTTGCTGTCATATACCTGTCGCGCAGTTCCAGTTGTTGTGTATGCGGACCATTATTGCCGCGCGATACATAAGCCCCCAGGTATTCGGAAATGGTATTGGTGTATGCTATAGCTTCCTCATATTCATCGCGCGATGAATTTTTAATAAAACTATCCCGGTTGGTTAGTATTGCGCGTTTAAGCGTTGTGAAGTATTTTCTTATTTTAAGTGCGTTGCTATCTTTCATTTGCTTCTGTTCAGCAATGGGGAACAGCGTAAAAAAACTATCGTTTTGCTGTGCAACGGCAGGCGCTACTTTTTTCAGATAGTTTTTAATGTATGCGGTACCGCCACCTAAAGTATTGTACTGTATATCAAAACCAAAAACGTGTACTTTTTTATCGGCCTTAGCGGTAGTATTGTAAGTACGTATCCACTCTATCATATCCAGCACTTCCTGGGTATTCCATGTCCAGAAGCCCTGGCTGGCCAATGCAGCCTGAGCACTTCCTTTACCTGTTAATACATAATCATTAATGTTTTTACACCCGGCATACGATGCTTCGATGGCAAAACCTGTGTAGCCCATTTCCTTTACCAGGAATTCGAGCATACGATGCTTGAATTGAAAAAAATCTTTAGTGCCGTGTGTAGCTTCACCCAGGCCAACATATTTTACATTCTCCAGAATAGGTTTCATCCATTGCAGATCCTGAAAACCGTTGCCGGGAGTTATTGACTTAATAGGATGTGCATTTTTCTCCATCCAGTTGATACCGGCCTGTTGCACTTCCTTTTCCTTTTTTTTCTTTTTAGCATTATCTGCGGCAGAAAGAATGACTATATCTTTTATTTGATAGTTGGCGGGGCGTTCAGCGGCGTCTCGTTTTTTGTTTATATGCTCAACCTGTTCCAGAGAAGAAACTACCAGTTTATAATTACCTTGTTCTTTAGCTTCGAAAGATATTGGCTCGTTGCCATTTTCACCATTGGGCGAATCGAATGTTTGCAGCTGTTTGCCACTTGGGGATATAAGGTCTATTGTAAGATCTTTACCCATTTGTACCAGGGTGCACTCAAAGTAGCCGCCATTTTGTATGGCAACTTTGTAGGTGTTCTTTTCATTGCCTTTTATTTGTTGCTGCAGCTTTTGCCCGGCCATAAGTTCGGTTTGTGCAAAAGAGTTAGCAGCTATTAATAATAGCAAGCAGGAAACAATATACTTCACGATAGAGCAATTTTTAATTAGCCCAATAAAGTTAAGGTTTGCTCCTTATCTTTTTGCAATTGTTCCTTAAGTGCATCTAAAGACGGGAATTTTTCTTCATTGCGAAGGCGGGCTATAAACTCGAGGTTAATAGTTTTGCCATAAATGTCTTCATTGAAATTGAAAAGGTGTGCTTCAATATGCAATTTCAGATCGTTGCTCACCGTTGGGCGTATACCTATATTCAACATCGCGTTATGGTCTATACCATCCACCCATACTTTTACAGCATATACACCATTGGCGGGTATTATCTGGTCTTCGCTAAGCGGTGCCATATTAGCTGTTGGGAAACCAATAGTGCGGCCTAGCTGCGCGCCTTTTACCACTTTGCCTTTTATGCTGTAGTTTCGGTCAAGCATTTTTGCAGCCTCTTCTACATGCCCTTCCTGCAGGGCTTTGCGTATTTTGGTAGAACTTACAGCAGCTTCTTCTATTAGCTGTGCTGAAATTTCAAAAACCTTGAAGCCCAACCTGTCAGCATTTGCTTTAAGCATGTGTATATTGCCTTTACGATCGTGCCCGAAATGATGATCGTACCCTATAATGATGCTTTCCGGGTGAAAGCGTTTTACCAGGAAATCTTCTATATAAGCTTCGGATGAAAGTGCCGCAAAATCTTTGGTAAAAGGCACCACTACAATATGCTCCACACCTTCATGCTGTATCAATTCTATCTTATCGGCAAGCGGTGTCAGTAATTTCAGCGGCTGCTCGGGGAAAAGCAATTTACGCGGGTGCGGTTCAAACGTAAGTAAAATGCTTTCACCGCCTGTCTCCTTTGCATGTGTTACTAATTGTTGTAAAATAGCTTTATGGCCATGGTGCACACCATCGAACGTGCCTATGGTTATAGCGGCTTTTTTAAAAGCAGGCAGGGAATTTATATCGAAAAAAATAGCCATTGTCAGCTAAGATACAGCAGAGAAACTACTGAATACTCATCAAAATTTCATAAAAACGGAAGGCATCGGTGTAGGTGTTATATAGTGGCACCGGTGCTATGCGTATTACATTAGGCTCGCGCCAATCGGCAATTACACCATTTTCTGTAAGCTTATCAAACACTTCGCGGCCACGCTCATGAAACAGCATTGACAGTTGTGCGCCGCGGCGTTTTACATCGGCCGGTGTTATTATAGTGAATGGCAGGTGCTTTACTTGTTTCAGCAAATACTCCATGTAGCTGGTCAACTTTTCACTTTTTGCGCGCAGCGCCTGCATACCGGCTTTATCGAATATATCGAGCGAGGCATTGTGCGCCACCATATTGAATACAGGAGCATTGCTCATTTGCCAGCTACCTGCATTTTTCTGCGGTATAAAGCCTTTCTCCATTTTAAAACGGTCTTTTTCATCATTGCCCCACCAGCCTGCCAGGCGAAATATGTTTGGATTGTTTACATGCTTATCGTGCACATAAATGCCACCTACGCCGCCGGGGCCCGAGTTAAGGTATTTGTACGAACACCAGCAGGCAAAATCAACATCCCAGTCGTGCAATTGAAGAGGTATGTTACCTATTGCGTGTGCCAGGTCGAAACCGGCATAAGCGCCTGCGCTGTGTGCCGCATCAGTTATTTTTTTCAGGTCGAAGAACTGGCCGGTGTAATAATTAACACCGCCAAACATTACTAGTGCCAGGCTATCTCCTGCATCAGCAATAGCTTTTAAAATGTCTTCTTCTTCTATGATATACTCGCCTTCACGCGGTTTTATTTCAATAATGGCATCATCAGGTTCATAGCCGTACATACGCACCTGTGTTTCCACAGCATATTGATCGGAAGGAAAAGCGCCGGCCTCCATTATTATTTTATACCTGTTGCCTTTTGGCCTGTAGAACGAAAGCATCAGCAAATGCAGGTTTACTGTAAGTGTATTGGCAGCGACTACCTCATTTTTTTGTGCACCTACAATTTTGGCAAGGCGTTCGGTAAACATATTGTGGTAAGAGAACCATGGGTTGCGTGCCCGGAAGTGACCTTCTACGCCATATTTGCCCCAGTCTTCCAGTTCCTGATCGAACAGATAACGCACGCTTTTAGGTTGCAGTCCTAAAGAGTTGCCACAAAAATAATATACATCTTTTCCTTCATGTTGCGGGAACAGAAAGCGTTCGCGGAAGGGAAATAAAATATCTACCTGATCCTGATCGTATGCATAATCGTAAGTGGCTTCAAAAGACATGTATTGCAAATTTTGAGGGCAAAAATAATGGTAACTGGTCAAAAGCTGTTATAAATCAGGGAATACTATTTCAATTGGTTTGGGTTGGCATAATTGTGTTATTGTGGTTGGCGAATACAAAATCACATATAATTATGAAGAAAATTCTTTTATTAGCGATGATGAGTTTGTGCGTAACCGGTGCGTTCGCACAACAAAAAGGCAGGCCGGTGTCTGCAAGCGGTTCAGCTGTAAATGGTAATGTAGGCCTGGGTATAAGGCTGACACCAGACGGTGGTGGTTTTACAGGTAAATTCTTTTTAAACCGATATGTGGCTATAGAAGCCCAACTTAATGCCGGTGGTATTTTCCAGTTTGAAGGTGAAAGCTTTAACGCGGTAGGTTTGGTTGAATACCATATTGCTTTGCCTGACCCATCGTGGCGTATATACTTTGGTGGTGGTTTACACACCGGTGTGTGGGACCGTGGCCGCTACTGGGATGATAATGATAATGTTTGGCGAGATGGCGGCAGGCCGTTATTTGGTATAGATGCCGTAGGCGGTGTAGAATATGCTTTTAAGAAAATACCATTGGGCCTGAGTGCCGATATTAAACCGGCTATCAACTTCGCACCCGATGTTGACTTTTTTCCGCACAACATATTTGGTGTAGCAGCACGCTTCTATTTTTAGCCGAACGGGATATAATATTCACCGATAAAGCGATGATTTAACCGATAAAATGACGGCATTGGCCGTCATTTTATATTTTAGTAAACACACAAACACTACATTTGATTAAAATTACAACACATGAAAAGAGGTTCTTTAGTATTATTAGTATTACTGGGTATAGTGCTTATTGGCGGGTGCATGACCTGCAATTTGCAAAAGACACTTGTGAGTACCGATGAAAACGTGAAGAGCAAGTGGGGCGAAGTACAAAACCAGTATCAACGCCGTGCAGACCTGATACCCAACCTGGTAGCAACGGTGAAAGGCGCTGCCAACTTTGAACAAAAGACACTTACTGACGTTATTAATGCCCGTGCAAAGGCAACTTCCATACAAGTGAACCCCGACCAGCTGACACCCGAAAAGCTGCGTGAATTTCAAAGCGCGCAAGGCGAACTGAGCCAGGCATTGGGCAGGCTGATGGTAGTGAGTGAAAGATACCCCGAACTGAAGGCCAACCAGAACTTTTTAGCTTTGCAAGACCAGCTGGAAGGCACTGAAAACCGTATTACTGTAGCGCGTAAAAATTACAACGACGCTGTGCAGGAATACAATACCAAGCTGCGTACCTTCCCTAATAATATATTCGGAGGCATGATGGGCTTTCAGCAAAAAGGTATGTTCCAGGCAGATGCTGGTGCACAGAAAGCACCTACAGTACAGTTCTAAAAAATATTAACCATGGCATTTTGGAATAGAAAGCCACTACTTGACCCTGATGTGCAGGAGCAGGTAGTGGCCTGCATTCGCGAGGCGGAAAATAAAACAACAGGCGAGCTGCGTGTGTTTGTTGAAGGCCATTGCAGCTATATGAACCCAATGGACAGGGCCTGGGAGCTATTTGAGCAACTGGGTATGCGCGAAACCGAAAGGCGGAATGCGGTATTGGTTTACCTGGCTATGAAGGATAAGCAATTTGCCATAGTAGGCGATGAGCAGATATATATAAAAGCGGGAGGCGCACAGTTTTGGGAAGGAGCAGCGGAACACCTTAAAAATTATTTAAGAAACGGACAAATTAAGGAGGGTCTTTGTATCTGTATTACCGAATTGGGAACAGCATTAGCAAAATACTTCCCTTACGACCCAACAATAACTAAAAACGAATTACCTGACGAAATAGTATTTGGTAAATGATAGCGAACGTAAAAAAGTTGTGGTTGAAAAGCATAGGACTGGTGGTTTTACTGCTGGCAGGCTTTGCCGTGCATGCATCTGACAAAGATTTCCCGACGAGGCCGGAACCGCCTATGCTGGTGAATGATTTTGCAGGTATGCTAAGCACTGCTGAAGAAGCACAACTGGAACGTAAGCTGGAAGACTATGCACGTAATAGTTCAACACAAATAACGATTGTTACAATAAAAAATTTGGGCGGTTATGAAGTGGCCCAATATACATTTGAGCTGGGCAACCGCTGGGGTATAGGGCAGAAGGATAAAGACAATGGTGTGCTGATACTTACTTCATTAGAAGACAGGAAAGGATGGATAGCCGTAGGCTATGGCCTGGAAGGCAGATTGACAGATGCGCTGACCGGGCGTATATACCGCAATGAAATAGTGCCCCGCTTTAAAGAGGGCGACTATTATGGTGGGTTTGATAAAGCAGCGGATGCTGTAATAGCCGCAACAAAAGGTGAATATACAGCCGATAAAAAAGATGCAGACAATAAGGGTAAGTTCCCTGCGGCCGTTATCATCATTATAGTTGTTATTATATACCTCATCATTAGCCGCAGAGGCGGCGGTGGCGGTGGTGGCTACATGAGCCGCAGGGGTAGCCGCGGTTTTGGCGAAGGTTTTTTACTGGGCAGCATACTAAACAATATAGGCCGTGGCGGCGGCAGCAGCGGAGGCTGGGGTGGAGGTAGCGGCGGTGGCGGCGGCTTTGGTGGTTTTGGAGGAGGAAGCTTTGGTGGCGGTGGTGCAGGTGGCAGTTGGTAATATAATTGTCATTAATAATTAAATAACTTCCGGTGTAGGAAGATACTATTAGATTTAAGGAATCGTTATAGTATAA
The DNA here is from genome assembly GCA_965650105.1 of uncultured bacterium. Taxonomy (GTDB): domain Bacteria; phylum Bacteroidota; class Bacteroidia; order Chitinophagales; family Chitinophagaceae; genus Polluticoccus. The sequence goes on from CBFGNI010000011.1 coordinate 10,380, forward strand.
ACCAACACCACCCTATGCAGGCAAGGCTACTTGTATTGCTGTTATTTATTTTTTCTTTTTTACAGAAGGCAGCGGCCCAGAAACCTGTATGGGTCAATCAATTATCGAACAGTGGCGATGTAGATGCACGTAGTATAGCAGTAGCCCCTAATGGTAATATATACCTTACAGGCAGCTTTACCGGCAGTATTGATATAGACCCGTCTTTAGGCACTTACAATCTTTACAGCAATGGTGACCGCGATATATTCCTTGCCTGCTATCGCAGCGATGGTAGCTTTATATGGGGTTTTTCTTTAGGTGGTGGCGGTAACGACATTGTGAATAATGTTACTGCCGATAAAAACAGTGATCCAATTATCGTAGGACAATTCAGGGAACAGAACGTGGATTTTGACCCCGGTGCAGGTGTGCCACATTACTTACATGCGCGAGGAAATACTGATGGATTTGTTGCAAAGTATTCTACAACAGGCGGCTGGCAATGGGCCTATAATCTTGGTGGTAATACTGAGTATGATGATATGCAATCGGTAGCAACCGATGAAGCAGCGAATGTATATATAGGAGGCAATTTTCATGGTACTATGGATATTGATCCTAATGCAAGCAATATTGTTAACCTGAACAGCGCTAACGGCACAGGTTGCCTGATAAAGTACGATGGTGGCGGCCAGCTATTGTGGGGCTTTACGTTTGGTGGTGGTGGTTTGAGCGGCATTGATAATACGGTTTGGGGTATGAAATATGGCAACGATGGTTATGTGTACCTGGCAGGTTGTTTTCAGGGCAACGGCGATTTTGATCCTTCTTCCTCTTCAGCAATACTTACGGCTAATAATACTGATGGCTACATATCCAAATACGATAAAGACGGACACTACCAGTTTGCAAAAGCCATTACCGGAAATAATGGAGAGCAGCTACTGGATATTGCGCTTGATGCAGATAAGAATATTTATGTAACCGGCTATACCGAAAGTGAAAAAGTGAATTTCAGTTCATCGTTTTCTATTAATGGGCCTAATGGCGCAAACGGGCAGCAGGATATTATTTACGCTAAGTATGATAACCTAGGGAATCTTCAATGGGCCAATATAAATGGTAATGATCAAAATGATGTAGGCTGGGGTGTAACTGTAGCTAATGGCTATTTATATACAACCGGTTATTTTCAAAAAACAATAGAAGTAGGCTCGGGTACTATTACGCAAACACTTACAGGTGCAGGCCGAAATGATATATTGCTGAGCAAGTATGACCTGGATGGAAAGCTGATATGTGCATTTGCATTAGGCGATACGCTACATGATAATGGCCGGAAAATAACTGCAGATGCAGGAGGTGATATATTAGTGTGTGGGTATGTATCGCCAGGTACAGTTGATTTTGACCCTGCTGCCGGCGTTAATAATATAAGCAGTGCCGGCCTTACAGATGGTTTCCTGGTAAAATATAAATGGAACGTAGCAGGTGCGCCTGATGGTTATCTTATTGGCGATAGTGTTTGCGAAGGCAGCACTGCGTATGTGAAATTTATTGCCACAGCGGGTTCAGGGCCATTCGATATACAATACAGCGATGGTACGAACACCTATATAGTAAAAGGGCTTGAGAACGGGCAGAAGTTTCCGCTACAAGGCACGGTATCTAAGAATACTGTTTATACACTTACATACATAAAGTCCGCAGGGTTATGCGTACCTATAACTGAGCCGGGTACACCGGTACAAATTACGGTGTTGCCAAGGCCGTATGTATTTGCTGGTAATGATACAAGTGTATGCCCCGGTGCAAACATACAATTGCATGGTGCCGGTGATGGCCTGATAAAGTGGTATCCTGCTGAAGGTTTATCGAATACAAACATACCAGACCCACTTATCACCATTCGGGATACCACAACGAAATATTTAACAGTCATAAACCAGTATGGTTGTACTGATACCGATGATGTGGTTATTTCTGTTATTGGTTTTAAACCTGTAACTGCTGAAACTGTTTATTTATGTTTTGGCAGTTCAACACAGCTATTTGTAACAGGCGGTGGCGACCAGTTCTTATGGTCGCCGACAGATTCTCTTTATCCTGCTGATGTTGCTTATCCTTACGTTTGGTGCAAAACAAATAAGCATTATACCGTTGTTGTAAGCGATACAAAATGCAATAGGGATACCACACTGTCTGTTGATGTACTTATCAATCCGTTACCTGAAATAATTGTTGATGTAAAAGATATTGATTGCGGTTTGCCGCGTGGACAGTTAATAGCACATGGGGCGGTATCGTACAGATGGCAACCTGCAACAGGGTTGAGTAGTGATACTTCTGCTGCACCTATAGTAGATGTTGATGCTGCTACAGGCTATATAGTAACAGGCGTAGATGCAAATGGGTGTGCAGATACTACAAGTGCAACACTAAAAGTATTTGAAGGTAAAGGACGTTTATTTGCACCCGATGCATTTACACCCAATACCGACGGTAAGAATGATAAATACAGGGTAAGGATACCGGGGGATATATACCGGTATGAATTGCGCATATACAATAGGTGGGGGCAGCAAGTGTACAAAGGACTAGACCCCAATAATGGTTGGGATGGCATATTTATGGGGTACGAAGCGCCCATAGGTACATATTACTATTATTACAAAGCGGTATCGAGTATATGTAATGAGCTTGAAGGGCAAGGTGATCTGCAACTTATACGCTGATGGCATAACTTAATTATATTTAGCGCAGTTATGCATGTAACCAAGAATTTTCTGGTAGAAGGAGCTGATGGAAAGCCAATGGCTACTGATATATTTTATTTGAATACCCGAGTAGCTAAACCCGTCATCATTTATTCGCATGGGTTTAATGGCTTTAAAGATTGGGGTAATTTTGATCTCATAGCTTCGCAATTTGCCTCTCAGGGCTTTGTTTTCGTCAAGTTCAATTTCTCCCACAACGGCACCTCGCCAGCGCATCCCGAAGACTTTACAGACCTTGAATCTTATTCGGAGAACAACTACACAAAAGAACTGGAAGACCTGGGTAAGGTCATAACCTGGGTTTCAGCCCCGGACAATGAGCATGCTGGTCATCTTGATACAAACAGAATATACTTAATAGGGCATAGTATGGGCGGCGGTATATCGATATTAAAAGCAGCGGAAGACAGACGCGTGAAAGCTCTGGTAACCTGGGCCTCAATAAGTGAATGCCGTACGCCCTGGGGTAGCTGGCCTTCTGAAAAAATAAAAGAATGGATAGATAAAGGTGTGCAATATGTGCGGAATAGCCGTACAGGACAAGATATGCCGTTGAAATATCAATTGTTTGACGACTACCAGTTCAATAAACAGCGCCTAGATATAGAACGGGCAATAAAACAGCTCGAGGTTCCGTTATTGATATGTCACGGTTTAAGCGATACATCGTTAAGTGTAGATAAAGCATACAAACTGCACGAATGGAAACCGGAAGCAGAGTTGTTTCTGGTAGATTCAGACCATGTATTTGGTAGAAAGCACCCCTGGACTGCAGCGACGCTACCCGATGCTATGCAAATGATAGTAATCAGGACAATTGATTTTTTGGAAAAAGTGTAATCATTTCAATACTTCCGCTGTTTAAATATGATATGTATTATATTTAGTTATATCATTATAACAACTAACTATTAACAAATAAAGTTCTATCTTCATCGCATACCAAATATCAAATCGAACAGTGCAGACTGCAATAACAAAAAAACAAATAGTAAAATTTGCGCCTAAGGGCGAGGAAAGTTTTTATGACGCCATTAAAAAGGACGTCGAAGAGTATTTTGCTAATAACCATCTTAGCAAACACGCCAATACTACGATGAAGATAAAAACCATCGTTATGGTATCTCTTTATTTTGTTCCGTTTGCAGTTATATTAAGTGGCCTTGGCGCTGTTAGCCCATGGCTTTTTTACGGTTTGTGGATAACAATGGGTATAGGTATAGTAGGAATTGGTGCATCGGTAATGCACGATTCTAATCATGGTGCCTATTCCGAGAATGGCAATGTAAATAAAGCGTTGGGTGCTTTGCTAAACCTGATAGGTGGCTACGACCAAAACTGGAAAATACAACACAACATACTACACCATACTTATACCAACCTTGATGGTTTGGATGAGGATATAGAAGGTACTGTACTTATACGTATGTCTCCGCACAGGCCTCTGTGGCGTATCCATAAATACCAGCATATTTATTCATGGTTCCTGTATTCTTTGATGAATGTGATGTGGGTATTTGTAAAAGATTACAAACTGATCTTCCGTTATCATAAAAACGATCTTTTACGCAAGCAAAAGCTAACCCTGAGAAAGGCGCTTATAGAAGTAACGGTTATCAAGTCGTTATACCTTATTGTTACACTTGGTGTGCCGTTGCTGGTTTCGGGCATGGAAGTGTACCAGGTGTTGCTGGGCTTCCTGTTCATGCACATGGTAGCAGGGCTTTCATTAGCTTGTATATTTCAGCCGGCGCACGTTATGGAAACATCTGGCTTTGAACAACCTTCTGACGAAATGAAAATGGAAAATAGCTGGGCCGTTCATCAGCTATTGAATACTACCAATTTTGCGCCTAATAGCACTATAACTTCATGGTTTATTGGTGGGTTGAATTACCAGATAGAACACCACTTGTTCCCTCAAATATGTCACGTACATTATCCTGAGCTGTCGAAAATAGTAAGGAAAGCTGCTGAAGAGCGCGGCTTACCATACAACGTGCAGCCTACGGTAATGAAAGCATTGCTGGGGCATGCAAACATGTTGCGTGTATTAGGTAGCCAACGCCTTTTTGAAAAGGCATATCCCGGCGTATTGGTTGCCAGCTAGGTTTCACTGACATTTATCAGCCCGAATTGCTTGGAGTGGGTAATGGCTTCTGCACTATGCTTGAAATAGCATACTTCAGTGTTCATAGCTCTTATACTCTGTGCTATTTCTTCAATAGGTTGTTTACGGCTTTTGCGTACATGCCTTAGGTACACACAAACTATTCTACCGGGAAAAGTCTCCACTATTGATTTGTATATATAGGGATCTTGCTGTGTGTCATCGCCCAGCAGTACAAATTTTCTATGTGGAAACTCTTTGAGTAAACGGGCAATACGCATGAACTTACCTGAGTGCTTGCCCTGCCCGGTGGACAAGAGTTGATGCCATTGTTTTAGCTGGCTAAGCAGGAAAACGCCTTCAGGCAGTTCGTAGCTGCGGCAAAATTCTTTCAGGTATTCGTAAAGGTTCCATTCGCTGCTGGAAACAAAAAAGAATGGATTTTGCGTGTCGTTCGCAGCAGTAGAGTTAGCTAATAACTGGTAGTGTTTTACCACGCCTTCAAAAGGCCTTCGTGTACGTGCATTCTTGGTTAGCATCACATATAACCGTTTACGCCATTTGGATGAGTGTGATATCAGGAACGTATCATCAATATCGGATACGTATGCATACTGGGTCATATAAGGCACCATTATCTTCCCCTCTCCCTTTAGGCGCAGTCCCTTATCGGTTATTGCCGTTACCTCAATATTAGTCCAGCCTTTTTCAAGAGGTACTTCCGATTTCCACTCCAGTTTAAAAAAGCCATCAGTATCAGTAGTTGTTTCTATTAGTTGATGATGCCATTGCAACTGTACTTTTACGCCGGAATAAGGCTTGGGCAGAAACAAACGGATTAACGATACTGTATTGCTGATAAAATTTTTTCTGTAGGTGCGTTTGGGTAACGGCGACCGTTTGAATACATGTCCGTAAACCAATAGCATATCTTCATCGCCATAGCCATGATATACCTTAACTGCAGGTTGCGGATGCATTCTCATCCAGTAACTTAATTTATTACGGATATGTTGATAAAAGTTATCGGGCATGGTTACTCCTGAGCTGGTCTGCTTTTTATAATACCTTTAATGAAACTAAATAATAACGTGCCAGATAAAGATCGGTTGAAAATTCTTTTTGTTTTAAACCCAATATCAGGTGGCGTGCCTAAAACGGAAATAGAATCATTTATTAGCGGATATGCAAAAGCTAATAATATTGAGTATGAAACCTTCCATACAACAGGCAGCCACGATAAAGAATCGGTAAAACACTGGGTAAATAGCATACAACCCGACAGGGTAGTAGCAGTAGGTGGAGATGGCACACTAAAGCTGGTTGCAGAGGTATTACTGGGCACTAACATCCCTATCGGCATTATACCCGCCGGTTCGGCTAATGGTATGGCCAGGGAGCTGCAATTGCCCCTTGACCCTAATGAATGTATGGATGCTATTGTAAAAGGCAATACTGACCGCATAGATGTAATTGTTATCAATAATACAGATATATGCCTTCACCTGAGCGATATTGGTATGAACGCCCAGCTGGTAAAGTATTTTGAAGAAGGCGGGCTAAGAGGCAAGCTGGGGTATGCACGGGGTGTATTCAGAATGCTTTTGAAACGAACACTTTTACAAGTGCGCATAAATGATAAGCATAAAGAAGTAGAGCGCAATGCTTTTATGGTAGTACTTGCCAATGCACGTATGTATGGTACGGGCGCTATGATAAACCCTGCCGGCGACTTGCGTGATGGTACTTTTGAAGTGATAGTTATACGCAGGTTAACCATTATTGCCCTCATCAAGATGTTTTTCCGGAAAGAGCGCTTCAGTAGCCGATATATCGAGATTATTCCTGCGCAGTCGGTGTATATACATGTAAAGAAAAAGGCGTATTTCCAGGTAGATGGTGAATACAAAGGAAAAACCAGGGCTATTCATGCAGAAATAAGACAACAATCCTTATGCCTTATTAAGCTATAATAATTAAGTATTGTGTAATAGGTCAGCGTGCCTCTGCGTATATGGTGGTACAAATTTTTATAGTATAGTGCAAGACCTGTTTATTATACAATTTATGATATATCCGTATGCGGAACTAAGTTATATAGCTGCCCCGAAAGTATATGGGGTATTAGCTACACAATTTATACCTGCAGGATAACACTATTGTTTCAGACACGGCGAGAGATTGAATGATATTACCACTAAAATAAAGAGCATGATAAAGAAACTATCGTTTTTTATTGCCTTGCTATTTTGCATGGCAAACAATAGCTACGCACAAAGCTGCTGTTCGCAGCACGGTGCTACCTGGCAAGCTATGGCGTTGAATACAGATTTTAAAGAAGCGCATTTACCGCCGGACCCCCTTGACTATACTCCCCCTGAAAATGCGGGGATGATACAATTTGAAACCCAACAGGCAGGTGCGCATGGAATGGCCTATTATATACCATCCGATCAGCCTACAAGTAAAGTGCTTATTGTATTTCATGAATGGTGGGGACTGAACGACTATATAAAAAGAGAAGCCGAGAACTGGCAAAAAATGCTGGGCAATGTAGATGTATATGCTGTTGATCTGTTTGACGGCAAAGTAGCCGATAGCCCTGCATTGGCCAGTAAAATATCATCGGAGATGGATACTAAAAGAGCTGAAACAATAATTAAGGGCTTGCTAAGCCATATAGGTAAAGATAAACAAATAGCCACCCTTGGCTGGTGTTTTGGTGGGGCCTGGGCGTTTACCGCAGGTGTATTGGCCGGCAATAATTCGGTAGGTATTGTAGACTATTATGGCTTTCCTGAAAAAGAAGAGAAAAACATAAAACCTTTGCAAAGCGATGTACTTTATATCTATGCAACAAAAGATAAATTTATAACAGCTAACCTTGTTGCCGATTTTCAAAAGCAAGTAGAAGCCACCGGACATAAATTCACCATGCATTCTTTCGATGCTGTGCACGCGTTTGCAAACCCAAGCAACCCCAAGCACGATGCGTTGGCTGCTAAGCAAGCGGAGCAGTTCGCTAAGAAATTTCTTATGGAAAAATTACAATTGAATTAGCGCCGGTATAACGATGTTATTAAAGATGCCCTGGTTTATCGCCGGGGCATCTTTGTTTTGTAGGTTTTGATAAAAAGATAGTCTCTTGCACTTGCCGGTTTGATAACTGCGTTATTATTGCCATATTTGGCCTTATGAAATACCGTATTGGTGCCCTTACTACAACCCGTGCTGTCGCAGCACTTATGGTTGTTATATTCCATTATGGTTGTAATGTTTTCCCCTTCAATTTGCAAGAACATTTCTTTAGGCAGGGAAATATAGCTGTTGGTTATTTCTTTGTTTTATCGGGCTTTGTTCTGTACCTGTCCTATGCCGATAAGGGAGTAACCTATAAAGATTTTATAGTAAGGCGATTGGCACGTATATGGCCATTATATGTTTTTGCTATTCTGTTAGCTTCGGTGTATCCCTTGTATAAATATTATATTGAATCGTTGCAGCCAGAGCCGCATTTTGGTATGTCGCTTTTTCTAAACATCACGCTGCTACAGGCGTATATACCCGGCTATGCACTTACTGTCAATTCGCCGGGATGGTCATTATCTGTCGAAATGTTTTTCTACCTCCTGTTTCCTCTTTTGCTGTACTTCGGAAAAAAGAAAGCAAAGGTTTTTCTTGTGGTAACTATTATCGTCTATATATTATCTCAACTGGCGCATATTTACCTGATAAAAAGCCTGCAACCACAATACCCTTCGCCACAGCACGATTTAGTGTATTACCAGCCTGTGTTTCATTTAAGCCAGTTTATGATAGGTATGTGCGGGGCTATGTTTTTGAAAAAGGAAAAGCTAAACCATGCGGGTTTATTATCGTTAATGTATGCTGTGTTGGTTGTAGTTTGTATTAACAACGCACCTGCCGGTATCAGTTTGCACAATGGGTTGTTAGCCCCGTTGTTTCTTATGCTGATATTATCAATAGCGTCGCTGCAGCAAACTGTTTTGACCTGGCGGCCGCTGGTTTTTTTGGGCGAAATAAGTTTTGGTATTTATATACTGCAGGAACCATTACATTTCTATTTTATGAAGTGGAATATGGCATGGGGGCATTTGCAGGAAGCATATGCTTTTTACCTTTATCTATGCCTGCTTATTTTGCTGGCTATAGCATGTTACTATGTCATAGAACTGCCTCTGAGACGGCTTATTACCCGTCAGGCGCTGTAATTACCGATTGAAACATATCACCTATAATTTTAATTTTGAATGCCGTATCTTCGGCGTTCTTATTTAATTCTATTTTTAAGTTAATATGAAAAAACTTGTACAGTTCAGTTTCATGCTACTGGCAATGTTGCCTGCATTTGCACAAACCACTAAAGCAGATGCCGGTAAAAATCGCATGGATATTGTTATTGAACGTGAGAAAGAACAAAAGGATTTTAAACCTGTAAGCGGTTTGTGGTATAACGATGATGCATTCGATAAATCGCTTGCCGAATCTCAACTGCACCAATGGCAGGCACTGACCCTGAACACAAACGGCCTTAAAAATATCATGGCTGAAAAAAGGCCGGCCATTACACTTACTGTACCCGGATTGCACGGCACCAGCTATCAGCTTGAGTTGATACGTTTCGATTTCTTTTCAAAAGATTTTAAAGTAAGAACGATTGCAAGTGGTACCGCGTTTGATTTTGGCTATACACCCGGCGTATATTACAGGGGTGTTGTAAAAGGTCATAATGGCTCTATCGCTTCCGTGTCATTCTTCGATAATGAAGTATATGCAATTTTTTCAATGCCTGATGAGCCCGGCAATTTCATGATAACGCCCAACAGCCTGTTGGCAAAAAAAGATGGCATACACTATTTGCTGTACAACGATATAGATGCAAAGAATCCTCGCCAATCGGCTGGCTGTGCTACCGATAAGCTACCTGTTATCAATACACCCCAGCTTGGCAGCCAGAAAAATATATACAGTACCTGTAAAGATGTAGAGCAGTACCTGGTAATAGACTATGGCACTTATATACGCGAAGGTGGTAATGCAGCAGCTGTAACCTCGCTCACGAATTATATAACTGCTGTGTACAATATGCTGGCTACGCTTTATCGCAATGATGGTATTTACACCAGTATTAAACTGATAGATGTAAATACTACAACAGATGCATACCAGGCTTTGGCCGATGATTCTGGTGATTGGCTGACAGCTTTTGGTGATGAAACACAAACTAATATGCAAGGTGCCGACCTGGCAATGCTGATAACTAATAAAAATGCAGGTATGGGCGGTATTGCCTGGTTGGGTGTTTTATGCAGCTCATATAACTCTCAGTGGAGTTCCGGTCCTTATGCATTTGCAGATATTGATGGCGATTTTAATGCTTCTACGTTACCATCATTTCATTGGGATATAGAAGTGATGACACATGAAATGGGGCATAACCTTGGCTCTCCACACACGCACGCTTGTTTTTGGAACGGGAATAATACCAATATAGATGGTTGCGCACCAACTGCCAATTCAGCTTATAGCGAGGGAACATGCCCTATTGGCCCAGTGCCTACGGCAGCTGTTGGCGGCAGTATTATGAGCTATTGCCATTTGCTTAGTGGTGTAGGTATCAAATTCGCTAATGGCTTCGGCCCTCAGCCTGCTCAATTGATAAGAGATGAGATCAATAACTCCAGTTGTGCAACGGCTTACATAGCAAGCAAACCTGTCAATGTATCTGATTCTTTAATTATCGCTAACCGTGAGTGTGAAGACGATCTTGGTGTTACTTATTATTGGAATGATAATAATAGCATGGATGAGGGCGATGATATAATAGCGCTGTCAATAAAGAAAAACGGTAATGATATTTATAACCTCGATAGTCCTGTATCAAAATTTGATGTAAGGGTAGCCACGGGCGTAAAGTATGGATCAGGAAAAACAGATACTGTAAAGGTTCTTTCAACTGTGCCTAATTTGAAACTGTACAATGTTGCATCGGCGCGCTATTGGAAAATAACAGCTAAACAACCCACTACCAATGTTGAGGTGATGTTCCCGTTCACAAAAAAAGATCTGCAGGATATAGATGCCGGTGTACCAGGTAATGCCCTTGCCATTACGGATCTTTTAATGTACCAGGTTAACAGGAATATTTATCCTGCCGCAAGTGGTGGCTTACCGGGTGCATCGGCGCTCGATATAACCTATTATACAAACAATACAGTAGTTGGCCCGTCGCAGTGGTCTGTAGATGTCAGGACTGACACCTTTATTGCACATACGCTTACCAAAAATTTATATGGTGGTGCCATGTTCTACAGCTTTACACACCCTGTATCGGTAAGCAATGTAAATTCCGGCCCGGCTACTATTCATTTTTACCCCAATCCTACTTCAACCGCATGGACGGTATGGATACCTGCAGAGGCGGGTAATGCTATGCTGAATTTATATTCGGTGGATGGAAGGCAAGTTGGCAAACAAATGCTGAAAGAAGGCGAACTAAACATAGTAAGTGCACAGGCGTTAACTGCCGGGGTATATTACTATCGTGTAGTGGCGGGTGCACAAACCTTTACTGGTGCAATTAAAAAACAATAAAAAGTTTTGTTGCTTTATAACTGAAAATCTTCTTAATCTTGCAGTATGAACATGATGCCTAAACAGACCCATAAATGTCGTCGCTATTTAATTGTAGCGGAGGGTAGTGTATCATAGTAATAATCTGAAATTAGAAAATGAACAATATTGCCCTCCGGTTTTCCGGGGGGCTTTTTTTATGATAACAATATAAAACAAACAGAAAAATGGAGCTGATCAACAAAAAGATCTGCATGGCCAAGGACATAGGCATACACGGCAATTTATTTGGTGGTACACTTATGGCCTGGATCGATGAATCTGCTGCTGCTTATGCAACAGAATATTGCTCAACACCCAACATGGTAACACTTAGGGTGGGTGAGCTACTCTTTAAAAAGCCAATAAAGGCAGGCAACCACATTCGCATATATGGCTCGGTTGCCAACCTGGGCCGCACATCTATAAGCCTGGATGTGGAAGTGCGTAAATATAACCTGTACAGTGGTGAGGAAACAGTGGTGTGTACTACCTCTATTACATTTGTACGCATTGATGACGATGGTAACCCTACCGCCATAGGCGAATCGGTGCGGAGACGGCATAAAGTAGTAGCACCCTTAGCTGCTACCTTAAGTGATTAAATAATAATGGCGGTGAATATTCACCGCCATATTTTTATATATTGAGTTGTTGAAGTTGTACGCTTACCAGCCATCACCATCCAGCATATTGCCAAGTCCACCCAAAATGCTCCCTTCTTCTTTGCGTTTGTATGTGCCATAAGAAAGCACACGGCTTGCCAGGCGGCTTATGGGTAGTGTTTGTATCCAAACCGTACCGGGGCCGCGTAGCGTAGCAAAGAATACGCCTTCGCCACCAAATAAAGTGTTTTTTATGCCGCCTATAAACTGTATATCATAGTTTACAGTATTTGTAAATGCTACTATACAACCTGTATCAATCTTCAGCAGTTCGCCGGGTTGCAGTTGTCTTTCTAATACATGGCCCCCGGCATGTACAAATGCCTGTCCGTCGCCTTCCAGTTTTTCCATAATAAAGCCCTCTCCACCAAACAGGCCTGTACCCAGCTTGCGCTGAAATTCAATACCAATAGATACGCCTTTAGCTGCGCATAAAAAAGCATCTTTCTGGCAAATGATCTTGTGGCCTAGTTGCTGAAGATCGAGCGGGATTATTTTGCCGGGATAAGGTGATGCGAAGGAAACACGTTTTTTGCCCTGTCCAACATTGGTATAGGTGGTCATGAACAAGCTTTCGCCTACAAGCAGGCGTTTGCCCGCCGAAAATAATTTACCCACGATGCCCGTATTTTGCTGATGGCTGCCATCGCCAAAGATGGTATCCATCTGTATACCATCGTCCATCATCATAAAGCTTCCCGATTCTGCTATGGCAGTTTCCTGCGGATCCAGTTCTATTTCCACATACTGCATTTCTTCACCGAAAATGCGATAGTCTATTTCATGATTATTGCGCATAGTTGCATGTTTTTTCAGTATTCAAAACTAAAAACATATCTGCAAATAGCCTTACTGTTCACCGTCAAAATCGCAATATTCGCCGTCGGTATATTTAGGGTGAGCAGCAATCCTTTTAAATAAGCAAACCAAAGGTTAAAAAGCGGGCAATTTAAAATCAGTTCCGCTTTTTTGTAGTAATTTACTGCCTCAATCAAGTTTTTATTCTCAAGATGGAAAATCAAGATCAGAACCAATTTGCACAGTACACTGTACTAGAAAGTGGCGCTGCTAAACCAATGGCCAAAACCTTTATGGCCAATGTGTTTTTATGGATGTTTGCTGCCCTAGGCATATCGGCATTTTTTGCTTACCTGTTTGCAAGTACACCTTCATTATTGCAATATCTTATAAATGCACAAGGCACTGGCCTTAGCATATTTGGCTGGGTGGCAATGTTATCGCCCTTAGCTTTTGTACTATTATTATCAGCAGGTATCAGTCGTTTTTCATACCCGGTACTTATTGGCTTGTTTGTAATATTCTCAACCCTTATGGGTATCAGCCTTAGCTTTATATTGCTGGTATATACGGCAAGTTCTATTATAGGCTGCTTCGCAGCTGCTTCAGTAATGTTCGGAGTTATGGCCGTTATGGGCTACACAACCAACAAAGACCTGACAGGTTTTGGCCGTATTATGATGATGGGCCTTATTGGTATCATTGTGGCATCTATCATCAACTGGTTTCTGAAAAGCTCTCAGCTGGAATATATTGTAAGTATAATAGGTGTTATGGTATTTACCGGCCTTACAGCTTACGATGTGCAAAGACTGAAACGTATTGGCGAAGGCATGGAATACGAGGGCGTAGGTGCTACCGATCTTAAAAAGACATCGATATTGGGTGCCTTAACCTTGTATCTCGATTTTATTAACCTGTTCCTGATGTTATTAAGACTATTTGGTGGCAGAAGGGATTAGGGTTTTTAAACATATACGTGATTGTAAGCCGGGCCATCCCGGCTTTCTTTATGGCTAAATAGTTCAAATTCAGGGATGGTTTTAAATTTCGTATCTTCGGGCGTTAATTTTTATTATTTTTAGCAGATTCGGTGACGAACAGTACATGTAGCAGATAGGTAAAACCGATAGGTTTTTAAAGAAAGAAGTACTGTAGCGTCGCTGTCATTATAAATATATTATATAGATGGGATGTGGCAATTGTGGGTCTGGCGCTAGCGGAAAACCCGGCGGTTGTAAAGGAAATGGTGGATGTAGTACCGGTGGATGCAACAGAATGAATGTTTTCGATTGGCTGAGCGCGCTGCCCCTGCACGATAGTGCAAAACCTTACCCGGTAATAGAAGTAACTTTTAATAAAGGTAGCAGAAAGGATTTTTACCGTAACAACACAGGCCTGATACTGGAAAAAGGCGAATGGATAGCCGTAGAAGGTATCAGTGGTTTTGATGTTGGACAGGTAAGCCTGACGGGTGAACTGGTAAAGCTCCAGATGAAGAAACACGGCATGGCCGATGATCCGCAGATGAAGCGGGTACTACGCCAGGCTACTGATGAGGATATGGAAGCCTACGGCAGGCAAAAAGACCGGGAACCGGAATTGCTGACCCGCTCGCGCGCTATAGCCCGTAATCTTAATCTTGAAATGAAGCTCTGCGAAGTAGAGTTGCAGGCCGATGGTAAGAAAGCTACTTTTTTCTATACTGCTGAACAGCGTGTTGACTTTCGCGAGCTGATAAAGCTATATGCGGGCGACTTTAAAGTAAAGGTGGAAATGCGCCAGATAGGTGCCCGCCAGGAAAGCGGTAAAGTAGGGGGCATTGGTTCTTGCGGCCGTGAATTATGCTGCAGCACCTGGCTTACCGATTTTAAATCGGTAAATACTACGGCAGCGCGTTACCAGAATCTTTCTATTAATCAAACCAAGCTCAGTGGCCAGTGTGGCCGCCTGAAGTGTTGCCTTAACTATGAGCTGGATACCTATATGGATGCATTGAGGGTATTCCCCGATAGTGCAGATGTATTGGAAACAGTAAAAGGCAGGGCAACCCTGCAAAAAAGGGATATCTTCAAAAACCTGATGTGGTATAGCTATTCTGATAGCAATAAGCAATACCCGATGACCATAGTGAGGGTTAAGGAAATACTAAAGCAAAATAAGGAAGGTATTAAGCCCGATGAACTGCAGCCGGTAGAGCTGGAATTAAGCAGCAATAAAGCGGGTGTAAAGGTAGATGTTGGTTTTGTGAATGACGTAGGCCAGATAAGCCTGAAAGCACTTGAAAAAGGTGGCAACAAAAAACGTGGCGGTGGGCCTAATAAAGGAAGCAATCGACCACAGCAACAGGCCAATCCTCAGCAAGGTGTTCCAAAGCAAGCGCGCCCTCAACAACAAGGCGAAGCTAAAGCCGGACAGCCTCAGCAACCACGTCCACAGCAAAGCAGGCAACAAGGGAGCCGCCCTCAAAAGCAAGCAGGTGAAGGACAACAACGCCCGCAAGGCAACCGTCCTCAAAGACAAGCAAGCGAAGGGCAGCCACCGCAACGTCCGCAAGGAAATCGCCCGCAGCAAGGGGAAGGCCAACCACAGCGTTCTCAGGGCAACCGCCCCCTGGGTAATAGGCCGAATCGCCCTCAAAATAATGAC
>CBFGNI010000012.1:0-25622 GCA_965650105.1 uncultured bacterium
CGCATAACCCGCAACATGGTGCGCGAAGATGTGAAGGGCAAACGAGTACTCAACCTGTTCTGCTATACTGGTTCATTCAGTGTGTATGCTGCACATGGTGGCGCTATGAGTGTTACATCGGTCGATATGTCGCGTACCTACCTGAACTGGGCCAAGCGCAACATGCAGTACAATAAGCTGTATGTGGAAGAGAAGCATAGTTTCATACAGGATGATGTGATGCAACTGATCAAAGAACTACCTGCCGATACATTTGACCTGATCATCTGCGATCCCCCAACGTTCTCGAACAGCAAGCGTATGGAAGACACCTTTGATGTACAACGCGACCATGTTACACTATTGAAGCGACTATTGAAGAGCTGTACGGATGGTGGTAAGATCTACTTCAGTAATAACTACACCGACTTTGTGCTGGACAGGGATAATATACCAACGCCCTCTATACAAGATATAACCAACGCAACCACTCCGTTCGACTTCCAGGGCAGGCTGAGCAGGAAGTGTTACATAATAGAAAAATAGCTAGAACCAACTACTGTTCTTTTTGCTGCGTCTTGTTGTACCCGTTACCCCTAAAGAGCCTAACAAACTGCGGACAATAGCATTGCCTGCAGTACGCATCATGCTTTTTACAACGGTGTTATCGCCAATGGTTTCCAGCAGGCCTTTTTCTTCTTTTTCAGCTGCCTTGCGTTTGGCAGGGGCCTCTTCTTTTGCTGTGGCCAGTTTGCCGTTCAGTATTTCGTAAGCGCTTTCACGGTTTACCTCTTCAGCGTACTTTTTTACTAATGGCGATTTTGCAACCAGTTGATCTATCTCTTGCTGCGTCAAAACATCCATCCTCGACTTTGGCGGGCAAAGCATGGTAGCGACTAGCGGAGTAGGGATGCCTTTCTCATTCAATAAACTTATCAAGGCTTCGCCTATACCTAATTGCGTGATGATATCTTCTGTTTTATAGAATTCACTATCGGGGTAGTTGGCGGCAGTTTTTACAATGTCTTTTCTATCGTTCGCTGTGAAGGCGCGTAGTGCATGCTGTATTTTCATGCCCAATTGACCCAATACACCCGGCGCTATATCCATTGGATTTTGCGTACTAAAGAAGATGCCAATACCTTTTGAACGTATCAGTTTGATGACAGTTTCTAATTGTTGTAATAGTACATCACTTGCATCGCTGAATATCAGGTGCGCTTCATCAATGAACATGACCAGTTTGGGTTGATCGAGATCGCCCTCTTCAGGTAGTGTTGCATATAGTTCCGATAGCAATTGCAACATGAACGTTGAAAATAGCTTTGGCCTGTCTTGCAAGTCGGTAACACGTACTATTGAAATAACACCACGTCCGTCATCGCCAATACGCATCAAATCCTCTACTTCAAAAGAGCGTTCGCCAAAGAAGAGGTCGGCACCTTGCTGTTGCAGTTCTATCACCTTACGCATTACCGTGCCAACCGATGCCGCAGAGATATTGCCATATTCCTTTCCCAGTTCTGCCTTGCCTTCGTTGGCTGCCCATTGTAATGTTTTTTGCAGATCCTGCAGATCAAGCAGCGGCATCTGGTGGTCATCACAATATTTGAACAGCATAGAAAGTATGCTGCCCTGTGTATC
Organism: uncultured bacterium; assembly: GCA_965650105.1. Taxonomy (GTDB): domain Bacteria; phylum Bacteroidota; class Bacteroidia; order Chitinophagales; family Chitinophagaceae; genus Polluticoccus. The sequence continues at coordinate 1,624 of CBFGNI010000012.1, forward strand.
GTTCAACGAAAGTATTTTGGACAATAGTACCGGGCCAAATTCAGTAACCGTAGCGCGCAATCTTACCCCCGGTTCTTTACTTATCGATAGCAGTTCAACAGGATAGCCTTGTGCCACCCAGTCAATACCAGTTTGCGCTGCACGTTCAGCTATCTTATTGTTGTTAGTACCCGGTGCAGCAATGCCACTCAGGTCACCTTTTATATCCAGCATCAGCACGGGCACACTGGCATCGCTCAAGGCTTCTGCTAATACTTGCAGTGTTTTTGTTTTGCCAGTACCCGTAGCGCCACTTATCAGCCCATGGCGGTTCATGGTTTTTAGCGGAACGCAAACAGTAGCTTCATTTACCAATTCTCCATCTAACAAACCTTTCCCTAATAAAAGCGATGCGCCTTTAAATGTATATCCTTTATTGATTGTTTCTATGAACTTGGCTTTCTTATCCATAAACTGGCCAATAATGCATTGTGATTATTTATGTTTGTTGTTCAATTTTGTTGAAAAAACAGGAAAAAATAAAAAAAATCCGTGCGACAATTCACCGGCAAAACCGTTTATGGTAAAGAGTTTCAAGCCTGAAATGTCGTTTGTCATTTTATTTGCATTGAACAATTTTGAACATCGTATATTTTTATTTTTCACCGTTAAAATATAATAGCAAATATACAATATATTTGCTATTATCATTCAATTTGTTTCTTCGGCTGTTTTAAAAAATATATCCTTTCTTATCGTACACCGCTGCAGCAATACGGCGACGTGCATCTTTAGCATTAAAATTATTGGTCTTAGTAAAACGTTTCAGCCCCATCAGCATCATGCGTTGTTCATCGCCATCGGCAAATGAATTGATGGCATTTTTGCCGGCATGGTTAATACGGTCGGCTGCATCGTTAATGAATACTCTTGCCGCATCTAACGCTAATGCAGCATTATCTTTATTACCATCCTGCATTTTTATTGCTCTTAATAATGCCGATTCAGCCTGGAAGGTATCGATCACCATATCGGCCATGTACATCAGCAGCTCCTGCTCTTTATCAAGCGCCATCATCAGTTTTTGCACGGCAGCACCGGCGCACATCAATATGGCTTTTTTGAAATTGGCTATCGCTTTATATTCAGCAGCAAACGGTGCATCATCTTCACCGAAATCAGGTATGCTCGTCAGCTCTTTCTGAATGCCCATAGCAGGTTTCATCAGGTCGATACGGCCTTTCATAGCCCGTTTCAGGTACATATCCAGTATCAGCAGCCGGTTTATTTCGTTAGTGCCTTCAAATATGCGGTTGATGCGGCTGTCGCGGTATGCGCGCGATATATTGTATTCATCAGAGAAGCCATTACCGCCATGTATCTGCACCCCTTCATCTACTACGTAGTCCAGGGTTTCAGAGCCTATCACTTTTAGTATAGCACATTCAATGGCATATTCTTCAGCCGCACCCAGCAGTGTTTCATCTTCATTTTTGCCTTCAGCGCGCAGGCTATGTTCCTTCTCATCTATCCATTTCGATGTGCGGTATAAAGCTGCTTCAGTAGCAAAAATGCGGATGGTCATTTCAGCTACTTTATACTGTATGGCGCCAAATTGCGCAATAGGTGTTTTAAATTGCTCGCGGGTAAGGGCATATTCAACACTTGTATCCATTGCCCGTTTAGCACCGCCCAGTGCAGCCGCGCATAATTTAAGGCGGCCAATGTTGAGTATGTTGAAGGCTATGATATGTCCACGGCCAATTTCACCCAAAAGGTTTTCAACCGGCACTTTGCAGTTCTCGAAAAATAACTGGCGTGTGCTGGAGCCTTTGATACCCATTTTGTGTTCTTCTTCCCCAAAGCTTAAGCCCGGTGTATCGCGGTCAACAATTATTGCGCTGAACTTATCGCCATCTACCTTTACAAATACGGTAAACACATCAGCGAAGCCCGCGTTGGTTATCCATATCTTTTGCCCGTTTATTATATAGTGTTTTCCATCTTTGCTCAGCATGGCAGTGGTGCGGGCACCCAAAGCATCGGAACCCGAGTTTGGTTCGGTAAGCGCATAGGCGCCTTTCATTTCTCCGGTAGCCAGCTTTGGTATATACTTCTGTTTTTGCGCTTCCGTGCCAAAATAAAGTATGGGTAGCGAGCCAATACCATTATGGGCAGCCATGGCTACCGCAAATGAGTGGCCACCACCCAGGCATTCGTTAATAAGTGTAGCTGTTACAAAATCTTCACCCAGCCCGCCATATTGTTCGGGGAAGGCGGCGCCTAATAAGCCTAGTTCGCCCGCTTTATCCAATAACTCAGGCATTAGGCCCTCTTTCTGCTGGTCTATTTCTATCATGTGTGGCAGCACTTCTTTCTCCAGGAACTCATTACAAGTTCCGGCTATCATCTTTTGTTCTTCGTTAAAATCTTCGGGAATGAAAGTGTTGGCTATATCGGGTTGTTGTATCAAAAATCCTCCGCCTTGTGCTGCAACATGTGTTTGTTCTGCCATGGTATGCGTGTTTATATAAAGCTACTAAAAAACGATGTGCAGCCTTGTTAAATTATTACAATACCCATAGTGGTAATCGCTATTTTTGACAAGGTTATGAAGAAGGCGGAATCAGGCTATTTTAAAGTAAAAGACGTACAATTGCACTACCTGCAAATGGGTAGCGGCAAACAATTGCTGCTGGCTTTTCATGGCTATAATAACGATGCGGGATTGTTCATGCCTTTTGAAAATGAAATAGGGGAGCGCTATACTATAATATCTGTTGATATGCCACACCATGGCAAAAGCCATTGGGATAATGAAGCATTATCTGTACAAATGCTGCAAGAGCTAATAACTCATTTGAAAAAAAAATATTCGGTTGAGAAAATAAGTTTGTTAGGCTATAGTATGGGGGGCAGGGCTTGCCTCAAGTTAGTAGAATGCTGCTGTAAGGATATTGATAAAGTAGTATTGATGGCCTCGGATGGGTTGCGCTTTAATTTCTTTTATTATTTCCTTACACGCGTTGCCATAGGCAAAAAGCTATTTAAACATTTTATTGAGCAGCCGGAAAAATACCTGCCACTGGTTGAGCGGCTGAAGAAATGGAAATGGATAGATGAATCGCGCTACAAATTTGCTATGCAATATGTGCATACCGAAGAAAAACGACGATTTCTGCATAATGTGTGGCCGGCTATGTCTGCATTGATACCTCTTACATCGAAAGTGAAGGCTAATATCAAAAAAGAAGAAATACCCTTATACATATTTATGGGTAAGTATGACAAGATCATTCAACCAGAGCTGGCAGTAAACTTTTGTAAAGGATTACCGACAGCCAAATTAACCGTTCTGGAAAAGGGCCACAGGCTAATGGATGAAGAATGTGTGGCTGAAATTGCAAAGTGCTTACTTTCGTAGCGTATGCAAGCGTTAGCAATTATATGTATGGTATTGATGTCGTGCTACGCGGCTTTGATACTTCTGTATCGAATGGGTTGGGAGAAACAACCCTTTTTCCGTTTGACTGGAAGTCATCACCCTAAAACAAAAATCAGCGTCATTATACCTGCCCGCAATGAGGCTGCGAATATCGGTAAATGCATTAAAGCTATACTAGCGCAAAACTATCCGGCGCAACTGCTGGAAGTAATTGTAGTAGATGACCATTCTGAAGATAATACCGCGCAAGTGGTGAATAACTTCCGCAATAAACAAGTGCGTTGTATATCGCTTGCCGACTGGCTAAGTAATAAAGGCCAGATAATAGCCTACAAAAAAGAAGCTATTGCTGCAGGTATTGCCAATAGCAGTGGAGAGCTGATTGTAACAACCGATGCGGACTGCACTATGGGTATAGAATGGCTGCGGCATATTGCAGGTAAGTATGAAGTATATAAACCTGTAATGATAATAGCACCTGTTGATTTCAACCAAGACGATAGTTTATTAGACATATTTCAGTCGCTCGATTTTATGAGCATGCAGGGTATAACTGCTGCCACGCACGAGTTGAAGCTGGGTAATATGTGCAACGGTGCGAACCTTGCTTTTACACGCCTTGCGTATGATGCTGTGGATGGATATAAAGACATTGATCATCTTGCATCGGGCGATGACTATTTGCTGATGATGAAAATGCAGAAAGCGTATCCCAACCGTATTGATTATCTGAAAGCAAAAGAAGCGATCGTATATACGCCACCCCAGCCCGATCTGAAGGGTTTTTTACAACAGCGTGTGCGTTGGGCATCGAAATCGGGAAAGTACGACGATAAGATAATGACGCTTGTGCTGAGCTTTGTGTACCTCTTTAACCTTACGCTATTTATTTTGGCAATTGCCTGTTTTTTTAGCGCTAGTGCTATTATGATTTCCGGCGGCATGTTGCTGATAAAAGTGGTAGCTGAAATGGTGTTTTTATTTCCTGTCGCGAAGTTCTTTAATAAAACTAAACAGCTGTTGTATTTTCCTTTCCTGCAGCCTTTTCATATTGCATACATAGTTGTTGCAGGGCTGATGGGTTTTGTAGGTGTTTATAAATGGAAGGGAAGGAGGGTAAAATAAATGAATGCAGTTGTAACTTTAGTAAATTAAAAGAGCTTTTGTATGGGTAAATGGATAGCAGCTTCGATAATACTAATACTTGTTGTGGTGGTAGGTTACATGTACTGGTTTTATTACAACCCATATAGTGACGGCTACAGGGAGGGCGTGCTTCAGAAATTTTCGCGCAAGGGGAACGTATTTAAAACTTATGAAGGGGAAATGATACAGCTTGGTTTTGGCCAGCGTGGCGCTGCCATCAATTCGCAATACTATTATTTTAGTGTAGATGATGTACAATTGGCCGATACTTTAGAAAAAAGCCTGGGCAAGATCATTCGCGTGCACTATACCCAATACAGGCGCAACCTGCCATGGAGAGGAGAGAACTACGATAAAGTAAACGCTGACAAAGGCCAGTATGTAGTGGATCAACTGGCCGAAGTGCGCAATGCTGTTTACTAAGCTAATAGCAGGAAAACCGCCGGGGCTTTTACAAGATTAGGTTTTTGGGTTCTCCACTCGGCTATGCTTAGCGTTCTTATATATTCGGTAGCACCTGTTATATTCTGGGCAATGCATAACCTTGTTTCAGGGTTGCAATATTGCAGCAGGTCGTTCACCATATTGTTATTCCTGTAGGGTGTTTCTATAAATAGCTGCGTTTGGTTGTCTTTTTTCGAATTGGCTTCGAGTTGTTTGATGCTTTGGCTGCGTGCGGGTTCTTTTACCGGCAGGTAACCATTAAAACAAAAACTCTGTCCATTAAGGCCGGATGCCATCAGGGCTAGTATTAAAGAATTGGGGCCGGTGAGCGGTACTACTTTAGCGCCTGCTTTATGCCCAACGGCTACTAATTCAGCACCGGGGTCAGCAACGCCGGGGCAACCTGCTTCACTCATTATGCCAATAGAAAATCCTTGTTTTATCCAATGCCTAAGTGTGTTGAAATCTGGCCCACGGTGCTTATCAATTTCTGAGAATTGTAAGTCGTCGATCACTATGCTTTTATCTACCGATTTTAAGAAACGCCTGGCTGTACGCAGATCCTCGACAAAGAAATGCTTGACCTTAGGGGCTACTTCTGTTATTTGTGGTGATAGCGTGTGTAACGCTTCTTCAGCTATTGGGATGGGTATGAGATAAATTGTTGCTTGCTGCATGAGGTTTAAAATTACTCTTTGTGCAAGAAATATTGCTTAGGTATTTTCGCACTATGGTATTGCAGAAAGATTTTTATACAAGAAAGGATGTAGTGAAGATAGCTAAGCAACTGCTGGGTAAATTTTTAGTGACCAATTTCGATGGGATTTATACTGCAGGCATGATAGTGGAAACAGAGGCTTACGCAGGTGCTGCGGACAAAGCATCGCATGCATTTGGCAACAGGCGTACCAACCGCACTGAAACCATGTATGCAGAAGGTGGAACTGCCTATGTGTATCTATGCTATGGCATACATCATCTTTTCAACGTAGTGACCAATGTTAAGGATACACCCCATGCCATATTGATACGTGGAATAGAGCCTGCAGATGGTATTACAGATATGCTGTTGCGCAGAGGAAAGGATAAAGTGCAACCTTCGCTAACTGCAGGGCCCGGCGCCATGAGTGTTGCTTTAGGCATAAAGACGAGCCACACCGGGCTAAGCCTGCTGGGTGATGAAATATGGATAGAGGATAGGGGAATAAAACTGACTACTAAAGATATTGTAAGCGGTAGCAGGGTTGGTGTTGCGTATGCGCAGGAAGATGCATTGTTACCGTACCGGTTTTCTATAAAAGGTAATCCCTTTGTAAGCAAAGGGAAAGGGCTATAAAACAAAGAAGGCAGCTATATAGCTGCCTTCTTTTATGTTGAAACTTAATTTTCTTTTAGAATTTAGGACAGGTAACGTTTGTACGTGGTTCGAAAGAGCGTTTGTTGATGCAGCCATTGAATATCAGCGATATTTCATAACCACCGTTACCGTTAGTAGCAGCAGCGAAGTTAGACAGGTTAACATCGTAGCTAACACCCAGCTTCATTTTCGACCATTCGAAACCAATGTACGGAGAAACTGCATCGCCGTAGCGATACCAGCCACCAAGATAAAGAATGGTGTTCTTAACAAATTCTTCGTCGTGACCAGGATTCAATACAAAACCTACAGCAGCACCCGCAAGAATTTCGCTGGCTGATGCCTGAGATTGGTATAAACCACTAGCATATAACACTATATTTTCGTTCAGGTCGAAAGAACCGCCTAAATAACCTGTGTAACGAGAATGTATTTTATGGTTATCGTTCAGGAATGTCTCAACCGGCTGTGTAAGGTGGTAAACCGAGAAACCCGCGTAAGCAGTAGCGTGTTCGGTAATACGGCCAGAGTACATTAAGCCAAGGTTGAAGTCAGGATATGTAAGATCGGCGTTGCCAAAAGTTTCAGAAGTGCTATATGGTGTACCACCTGTTTGGTAGTCAAACTGATCTTCGAATTTCAGTTTAGTGAAATCGATGCTTTTTTGTACCAGCGCGCCTTGTACACCTAAAGATAGTGTGTGTTGTTTTTCAACACCAAATGCTTTGTGATAAGCTACTGAAAGACCAACAGTTACGTTCTGCAAGCCACCCAGGCCCGAGCGATCGAACATACCTAAAATACCAATGCCAAGTGCATCGCCATTATTAAGCCTGTCCTTCATTGTAGCCATATCGTATGATACTGTACCAGTTATATATGGATTAGGGGATACGCTGCCCCATTGTGTGCGATAGTTTGCTGCCAGGCGCAGATCGCATTGTGTAAGGCCTGTCAGCGCGGGGTTTAGAGTGAGTGGTGATGCAAAATATTGAGTATAGTGCGGATCTTGAGCCATTGCTGATGTTGACAATACCAACGCTGCACCAACTCCCAGTAATATTTTCTTCATCTGGTAACGTTTATTGAATGTTAAATTAAGTTTCTGCAAGCCAAAATAAACCAAATTCTACTATTATGCAAGACAGTAGGAAATAATATTTTAGTTGGGCACCAATGCACTATAAAAACTGAGGATTGAAGGCATTTGTAATGTGGAGCAATTTAGTATGATATATGTTGTTTTTATTAAATGTTGGTACAAGTTAAAAAAGCCATGACAATTGTTAATATATGGTTTTTTGCAGTTAAAGTCCAGTTAAACTGACCTGCCAGATTTTGATACATAGTACAAGCTTCTATTTTTGTACCTTTGCGCACATTTCATAAAAATCATCCACAAAACTAACATGGATAGTCTGCCATCCATAGACCAGGGGAAACTACCCAAACATATAGCCATCATAATGGATGGAAATGGCCGTTGGGCAAAGGAGCGGGGGGAAGATCGTGTATTTGGACACCACGAAGGTGTGATGAGTGTGCGTGATATAGTGAACGCTTGTGGCGAAGTGGGTATAAAATATCTTACTTTATACGCTTTTTCAACCGAAAACTGGAACAGGCCTAAAGAAGAGGTGAACGCCCTAATGGAACTACTGGTGAACACCATTAGAAAAGAAGCTGATGAGCTGAAGAAAAAAAATGTGCGGTTGCATGTAATCGGCGATTTTGAGAGCCTGCCTGAACTGGCGCAGAAAGAGATGAACGAGGCTAAAGAAATAACGGCTGCCAATACAGGCCTCAACCTGATATTAGCACTTAGTTATAGCTCGAGGTGGGAGATAGTAGAAGCTGCTAAAAAAATAGCCGTAGCTACGGCTAAAGGCGAACTGCAAGCAGAAGAAATAAACGAACAAGTTTTTAATAGTTATTTGAACACAGCAGAATTTCCCGATCCGGAACTGATGATAAGAACAAGTGGGGAACATCGTATCAGTAATTTTCTGCTATACCAACTGGCCTATGCCGAGCTGTATTTTACGCCTGTGCATTGGCCGGAATTCCGTAAACAACATTTATACGAAGCCTTACTGAATTACCAGCAGCGCGAGCGCCGTTTTGGTAAAACCAGTGAACAAATTCAAACGAACAACCCCCAGCATGTTGAATAGCCTCCCGCGTTTCTGCTTTTTATTGATTTGCAGCATTTTTGCCAGTTATACACTACGGGCGCAGCTTTCTACGTCCGGCGACTCCAGTACCGGCGTGGGTTTAAGTGGCATGAGGCAGAGCTCTGCTCCCGTAACCAGTACACGCCCTTCTGAATACCAGATAGGTGGTGTTACCGTAACAGGTGTAAAATATCTTGATGAAGACCTGATGCTGGCAGTAGCAGGGCTGAAAGTAGGTGAGACCGTAAAGCTGCCTAATGATGAAAATATTGCAAAAGCAATACGTAACCTCTGGAAGCAAGAGCTGTTTTCGAATATCGATATAACTATTACAAGAATAGTAGGCAGCAAAGTGTTTTTGAATATTGAAGTTGAAGAGCGCCCGCGCCTTAGTAAATACAATTTTAAAGGAATTAAAAAAAGCGAAGCGCAGGAGTTGAAGGATAAGGTGAACCTTGTGAAATCGAGAGTGGTAACGGAAGCAACCAAGAAAGAGGCCATCGTCCGCATTCAAAAATATTATTCTGAAAAAGGTTTTGGCGATGCTACTGTTGCAGTGCGGGAACGCAGAGACACCCTGGGTGTTAACCAGGTTATACTGACCTTCGATATTGATAAAGGCAATAAGACAAAAATAAACCAGATAAACATTGCAGGTAACGAATATACCAGTGATGCCAGACTGAAGCGCACACTTAAATCGACTAAAGAAATGCCACGCATCAGCGTGCATGCCGCAGATAAGGAAAGTATATATGAAGCGAATGAACGCTCTTTCGGTAAGTATGTTGGTAATTTTGGTTTCTTATCACTATCGAAAACATTAGATGCACTGAATCCTTATTTCAGGTATAATTTCTTCTCTTCGGCGAAATTCAACAAACAGAAATACGAAGACGATAAACAAGGGTTAGTGAATTATTACAATTCACTTGGCTACAGGGATGCTTCTATTGCCAGCGATACTATATATAAGGTAAAGAATGGCAACCTGAACATAGATATAAAAGTACGCGAAGGTCGTAAGTATTATTTTGGTGATATAGAATGGAAGGGTAATACAAAATATTCGAGCGAGTATTTAACTACTGTACTGGGTATTAAGCGTGGCGACGTATATAACCAGGAGCTATTAGAAACACGCCTTGGCCGTGCGATAAACCCTGAAGGTACTCCCGATGTAAGCAGCCTTTATATGGATGACGGCTATTTATTCTTTAATATAGACCCCGTTGAAACTTCTATTATTGGCGATACCATTAATTATGAGATGCGCGTGACGGAAGGCCCGCAGGCTACAATTAAAAATGTAAATATTGCAGGTAACGACCGTACTAATGAGCACGTAATACGCAGGGAACTTTATACCCGCCCGGGTAACAAATTTAGCCGGGCCGACTTGATACGTTCACAACGCCAGATAGCGAACCTTGGCTTTTTTGATCCTGAAAAAATAGGCATACAACCTACGCCAAATGCAGAAGACGGGACTGTTGATATAGATTATACTGTTGTAGAAAAATCGAGCGATCAATTGCAGCTTTCTGCCGGTTTTGGCGGTGGTGTTAAGTTCTATGGCAATATCGGTATCACTTTTACCAACTTCTCTATTCGTAACATATTCAAGCCTAAATTCTGGGATCCGCTGCCTGTTGGCGATGGTCAACGTTTATCGCTCAACTACCAGTCGAACGGTGCATATTACAACTCACTCAACTTTTCATTTACTGAGCCCTGGTTAGGTGGTAAAAAGCCAAATGCACTTACTACAAGTTTGATATATAGTAAATACTCCGGTGTATATACTCCTATACCTGCCGATTCATCTTATATCAGGGTGATAGGTGGCGGTTTGTCGCTTAGCAAACGCCTGAAATGGCCCGATGATAACTTCATATTTACTTATGGCGTTAACTATCAAAACTACAGGCTTAAAGACTATTCACTGATACCTGATTTTAATAATGGCTATAGTAATAACCTGTTTTTTAAACTGGTGTTGGCACGCTATTCGGTAGATCAGCCTTTATATCCGCGCAGCGGTTCGAATGTTAGCTTTACATTCCAGTTCACTCCGCCATACAGCAGTATAAGCGGTAAAGATTTTTCCGGTGAGGCTGCCTCTGAAAAATATAAATGGATAGAATACCATAAATATCGCTTTACTGCGGAATGGTATCAGAAAATAACGGGCAACCTTGTATTTAAGCTGGCTACCAAATATGGCTTCCTGGGCTATTACAATCCTGATCTTGGTTACTCGCCGTTTGAAAGATTCCAGCTGGGTGGTGATGGTTTATCCGGCCAAAACTTCTTTATAGGAAGGGATATCATAGCACACCGTGGTTATAAAGATCCGTACGCTACCAACGCTACTATATTCAATAAATATACCGCAGAGGTAAGGTATCCATTCTCGCTGAGCCCAACATCTACTATATATGGCCTGGCTTTTGTGGAAGCTGCCAATGCATGGAATACTTTTGATAGCTATAATCCGTTCAAGCTAAATCGTTCGGCGGGCCTGGGCATACGCGTATTCCTGCCCATGTTTGGTTTGCTGGGCCTTGACTATGGTGTAGGTTTCGACAGGTACAATAAAGCAACAGGTGCTACCAGCTTTAAGGATATAGCCAGCTTTACCTTTATGTTAGGTTTCGAGCCGGATTGATGCTAAATTTTTAATTTGCTAAAAATAAACTCTCGTGATATGAAAAAAATAATCTTAAGCTTGGTATGTATTATAGCGGTTTCTTTTACTGCGCAAGCGCAACGGTACTGCATTATAGATTCAAAATACATACTGGATAAACTGACTGAATATAAAGACGCCCAAACGCGCCTTGATAAGCAATCGCAAAACTGGCAGAACGATATTGATAACCGTATGCAGGAAGTAGAGCGTATGTATAAATCGTATCAGGCTGAACGTGCTATGCTATCGGACGATATGCGTAAAAAGCGTGAGGATGAAATAATGCAGAAAGAGAAAGCCGCTAAAGACTTGCAAAAGCAAAGATTTGGTTTTGAAGGAGACCTTTTCAAAGAACGCCAGAAACTGGTAAAACCTATACAGGATAAAGTATATAATGCGGTGCAGAAATTTGCTACAACCAAGGCTTACGACCTGGTATTGGATAAAGCAGGAGGGGTTACTCTTTTTTATGCCGACCCGAAACTGGATCATAGCGATGATGTGTTAAAATTACTTGGATTAAACAAATAATGGCATTTACTTTGCACTTCTGAAAATTTAAAGACCTAAAAATTACAAATGAAAAAAATCATCTTATTTCTAGCCTGTGGATTGTTGATAGGCAATGCTGTGTTTGCACAGGCAAAATTGGGATACATCGATTCTCGTGAGTTGCTGAAAGCTATGCCCGAAATCACCAAAGCTAATACAGATGTAGAAGCTTATGCAAAAACCTTTCAGGACCAATTGCAAACAATGGGCAAAGAATATGAAAAGAAAGCTCAGGAATTTCAGGCGGGTGAAAAGACAATGACCGATGCCGTGAAGGAAGTAAAAATAAAAGAAATACAAGATCTGCAAAGCCGCATAGAGTCTTTCCAGCAAAGCGCTACAGAAAAAGTAGAAAAGAAAAAACAAGAATTGTATGCACCTGTGCTTGAGAAAGCAGATAAGGCAATAAAAGATGTTGCTACTGAAAAAGGATATGATTATATCTTCGATGCCAGCTCTGGTGCACTATTGCATGCTAACGAAGCAAACAATATACTTGCATTGGTGAAAACCAAACTTGGTATAAAATAAACAGCCCCTTGTTTATATAATGAAAGATGCCCCTGTAATCAGGGGCATCTTTCATTACAGGGATATTTAATCATCAGTGTGCTTTGCCGAATAGCTGCTCGCCAGCGTGTATTGCTACGGGCAACCTATTTTCAACCGGCGGTATGGGGCAATTGTATCCATCTGCAAAAGCACAGTATGGATTATAGCACTTATTAAAATCCAGTACTATAGTATTGTCCTTAATGTCTTTTATTGATAGATCGATATACCTGCCGCCTGCATAGGTCTCTATATAGCTGGTAGCATCGGTAAATGGTACAAACAAATGCTCCTTATCTTCTTTTAATAAAGAAAGGTTCTGATAAACAGATAGCTGAGCAGCGGTATCATTTATGCTGAAATGCAATATGCCATATTGCCTGAATTTTTTGGTCTTCCCACTGTGCGTAGGCATATCAAAAGATCTAGCATTGGGTGTAGTTGTTAAACTTGCCACTATTTTATATTTTTCATCAGGGGCAAAGAATCTTAAATAAGCGGTATCATCACCCTTCAGCGGACTGCGCTCTTCGGTGATGAATTCTTGCTTATAATGTTGGCGATAGCGCTCAATTTTTTCTTTATACGACTGTTGCGCATGTAATATAAAAGGGCAGCAGCTGATAGCTACTGCCCCTAATAAATGATATAACGTACTTCTAGTCATTAGTTTTTTCTGGTCGCATTTGAGGGAATAAAAGAACATCCTGTATTGAGACTTGTCCTGTAAGCAGCATTGCCAAACGTTCGATACCGAAGCCAATACCTGCTGTTGGCGGCATACCATATTCAAGCGCGCGCAGGAAATCGTAATCGATATACATAGCTTCGTCATCGCCACGTTCCATTAGTTTTACCTGGTCTTCAAAACGTTCGCGTTGATCAATAGGGTCGTTTAACTCGCTATATGCGTTCGCTATTTCCTTGCCGTTAATAATCAGTTCAAATCTTTCAACAAGCCCTTCTTTTTCGCGGTGCTTTTTGGTAAGCGGGCTCATTTCTATCGGGTAGTCGATAATAAAAGTGGGCTGTATGTAGTGCTTCTCACATTTACCGCCAAATATCTCATCTATCAGTTTACCCTTACCCATGCTAGGAGCGGTTTCTATTTTCAGTTGCTTACATACATCACGCAGCTGGTTTTCGTCCATGCCATTTATATCGATACCGGTATGCTCTTTAATAGCATCGTAAATGCTGATGCGTTTATATGGTGCTTTAAAGTCTATCTCTACACCATTCACCTCTGTTTTGCTGGTACCGTTGGTAGCAATAGCTGTTTGTTCCAGCATTTGTTCCGTAGTTTCCATCATCCACAAATAGTCTTTATAGGCAACATAAAACTCAAGTATGGTAAACTCAGGATTGTGCGTTCGGTCCATACCCTCGTTGCGGAAGTTACGGCTGAACTCATACACCCAATCGAAGCCACCTACTATCAGGCGTTTCAGGTATAATTCGTTAGCAATACGCAGGTACAAGGGAATATCCAGCGCATTGTGGTGCGTAGCAAACGGGCGTGCTATGGCGCCACCGGGTATGCTTTGCAAAACGGGTGTATCAACCTCTAATGCACCACGTTCGTTCAGGAAAGAGCGTATAGCATTCTTCATCTTTGTGATGCGGATGAATGTATCGCGTACATTAGGGTTAACTATGAGGTCGGCATACCGCTGGCGATACTTAAATTCAAGATCGGTAACGGCATCGTACACTTCTCCATCTTTTTCTTTTACTATCGGTAATGGCCTTAGCGCTTTGCTTAGTAGTGTAAAGCTTTCAACATGCACCGATGTTTCACCAGTTTTGGTAGTAAACACATAACCTTTTACGCCTATCACATCGCCTATATCCAGCAGTTTCTTCCAAACAGTATTGTATAATGTTTTGTCCTCGCCGGGGCAAATATCATCGCGTTTTATATATAGCTGTATGCGGCCGGTACTATCCTGCAATACTGCAAAGTTGGCCTTACCCATATCGCGAACACTCATGATACGGCCTGCAAGCGATACTGCCTTAAATGCTTCCTGTTTATCTTCTGTATATTCTTCCTTTATGTTTTTAGCATAATGGCTTACCTCAAAAAGAGGGGCAGGATATGGGTCGATGCCCAGGGCATTTAATTCTTTTAGTTTGTCGCGGCGTACAACTTCCTGTTCGCTAAGTATTGCTTGCATTAAAATGGTTGATTGAATGTGCACATACCCTGTAAGCAGGGTAGCGTTAATTTTTTATAACGTGTGCAAAAATAGTAAGTATCAGGCAAAAGCCTGCGTACTAAGGGGCTTAGTTTATTTTTATTCTGTAAAGTCCCCCATTGTCGCCGCAAATGGTCAGATTGCCGTCGGGTGAAAGGGCTATGCTCCTCAACGCGTCGGTGGTGAATTTTTCGTATGCCTGCCAATCTTTGCCGCCGTTAGTGGTATGTATGAAGATGCCTTCCTCTCCAACTGCCCAGCCATTATTGTCGTCTTTGAAGAAGATATCGAGTAAATGGTATTTGGGTAAAGCTGAATTATTGCCATTGCGTTGTTTATCCCAATTTTGTCCACCATTGGTTGTATGGTAAATGCTGCCATTATACCCGCAAACCCATAGCTCATTGGCATTTTTCAGGTGCATGGCCATGAAATTTTCGTTCTTTATATCCAACATCTGCCAGGATACGGCACCATCATCTGTTTTTTCTACTACCCCAAAGCCGCATATATATCCTGTTTTATTATTCAACATTTCAATATCATTCAGTTCATAATTAAGAGAGTCCATTATATAAGTTTGGCCATCATCGTTTACATAAGCCCGCCAGCCGGTAGTATAGCTTATGCCCCCCACCATGATGCAGGTTTGTGGTTCAATAAAAGCAAGGTCTTTAAAAGGCTTCCATGTGTTGAGTAAACGATAATTCCACGTAGCGCCATCGTCGGTAGTAGATAGCATTTTACTATCAAAACCGATGGTAAATACCCCCAGGTTATCGTATTTCTGTGTAATGCCATATATCCCTTTGCCTGCTTCCGGGAAGCTTTTGGCTACCCAGGTATTGCCACCATCGTACGAGAGCAGTATAGTGGCCGTAGCAAACCTTTGTCCGCCAACTGCGTAGCCAATATTATTTATAAAGGTTACTTTATTTAACCTGTCGGTAGTAAGGCTTTCCAGTTTTTCAACTGCAGAAGTTTCCAGTTTTTCTTTTTTGCAGGCGGCAAAAAAGAGCGAAAGCAATAGTATTGGAAAAATAAATTTTAATCGGGTCATAGTTGTGTGCATTAACACTAATATATTGCGGGTATCGGCGTTTTCAAAATATTGGCATAGCTAGTTTTAAAACGCATGAAGAAGTCTTTTATTACTATTTGTATCTTTCGGTGTTATGGCTAATAAAAAAAGAAGCTTCCCGGGTAAAGTAGTGCGCCTGTTTTTGTACTTGCTGGGCTTTTCACTTTTATACGTAGTGGTTTGCAAATGGCTATTCCCACCCATTACCATAACACAGCTAAATGCGGTGGTAGAAGGGGATGGGCTAAAACGCGACTACGTAAGCTGGGACAAAATATCGCCCAATATTAAACTGGCAGCAATGGCAGGCGAGGATCAGCTTTTCCCCGACCATAATGGGTTCGACTGGAAATCGATAGAAAAAAGCATAAATGCAAAACCGGGGCGCAAACATAAAAAAGCAAGAGGCGCCGGCGCTAGTACTATAAGCCAGCAAACAGCTAAGAATGTATTTCTGTGGCAGGGAAGTGGGGTGGCAAAGTACATACGCAAGGCGCCTGAAGCATTTTACACTACTTGTATTGAATTGGTTTGGGGAAAAAAGCGAATACTTGAAGTGTACCTGAATGTAATAGAAATGGGGGCAGGTATCTATGGAATTGAAGCTGCATCAAGGCAATACTTCAACAAATCGGCGGGGAACCTTACGCGTGCAGAAGCTGCTATGATTGTTGCATCATTACCCAACCCTAAAAGATTTACGGTGAAGCCAATGAGCAGATGGGTAGCGCGCAGGTACCCTGCTATTATGCGCCAAATGAACAATTTGGATGGAGACCCGGATATTCAGCAATTAATAAAATAGTGCACTGTTGGTGCGGGTACAATATTTTATAAACAAATAATAAATTCATTAAAAAATCATTACAATGAAAAAACTTAAATACGCTATTCTAGCTATGGTCATTTTACTTGGTGCAGCTTCCTGCGGTAGTGGGAATAAAGGTAACAATGCCAGCAGCACGCCTATCGACTCTACCAATTCTTCGGGTGCAGCCCCGGCTGTGTACGGCGCCGATGATCCTGCAAATCCCGATTCCGCGAGAAACCAGGGAAGCTTTGAAGAAGGGAATAGGGTAAATACTGCATCATCTGAAGATACCATGAAGGGTAGGTACTAGCACCTGCCTAATAATAAAAAAGCGTACAAGAGATATTATCACTTGTACGCTTACTGTTTTTGGAGATCTGCGAGTGCGGGTGTTACCTTATCTGTGGCGCTTCTTTAGTTTTAATTGTTGTTCCCAATACATTCCTTTCAGCCAGCCCAATAATAGCACAGCAAGTGTAAGACTACCTGCCACATATACAAGGCACCACAAGATCTGATTAAGCGTAGACGTATATTGCATATTGCTCGTTTTTACCTTACATATAAAAATAATGTACCAAGCAGGCAAGTGCTGATTCCCAATTGTAAGATGTGTAGATTTGTGTAAATGAATGGACAATATAGAGATGATATTTACCCCGGATTATTGGTGGACATCATTTTAAAGAAGGATCAACGTACGGGGAAAACTACACGCGGGGTAGTTAAAGACTTGCTAACCAGTGCAAAGCATCATTCGAGGGGTATAAAAGTACGGCTGGAAGATGGGCAGATAGGTAGAGTAGCCAACATCCCCAACGAAGATGAATAAATTATATTACATTATTGCCGGTTTGATTATTTGCCTGTTGCCTGAAAACAGTTATAGCCAGACAGCAACAGATACCCTGAAGCTATATTTCGACACCGGCCTGTCCTCGTTTAATATTAGTACACGAAATATGCTCGATTCATTGTTTTATAACGACGCTATAGCCGGCAACCAAATAATAAGCATAATAGGATATACAGATTATGTAGGTGGCGAAGATTATAATGCAAGGCTTTCGCAGGAGCGTGCCCAATATGTTGCCAATTACTTTTTGAGTATGGGTATAAAAAGCAACCAAATAAGGCAACGAGTAGGCAAAGGTGAAATAGTGCGTGCTGCTGAACGTGTGGGTGGGTACCAGGCAGATAGAAAAGTAGATGTGGTGTTACAGGTGCGTAAAGGTGGCCGCGATAAAACTACACCGTTGACTAATGCTAGTTTCAATTCCATTAAAGCAACAACACCCGATCCGGTGTTGCAGAAAATGGATATTAGTACCGGGGAAACATTCGTTTTAGACAAAATATATTTTTATGCGGGCAGGCATGTAGTAAAGCCGGAATCTTTACCTGAACTTGATAAACTATATAATGCGCTGGCAGCTAATAATAATATTACTATCCAGATAGAAGGGCATATATGCTGTGTTCGTTTTGCACCCGATGCTCTGGATGAGGATACGAATGAGCTGGCACTATCTACCAACAGGGCAAAATATATTTACGATTACCTGATTGCAAAAGGTATAGATGCCCGTCGCTTAAAATATCGTGGGTTTGGCAGGTTAAGGCCGGTTGTAGCTAAAGAACTAACGCTTGAAGACGAGGACAGGAACCGGCGTGTAGAAATACGGATACTCAGCAAGTAAGGGAGCTAATACTTCAGCCAGACTTCAGTAGCCCCAAAACCATAAGGCCCATTCCACTCATTTGAGAACTTTTGTACTTCTTTAATGGTCTTTAAATATTTGTGTACCTCACTTCTCAATGTGCCGATACCAATGCCGTGAATAATTATAAGCCGGGTTTGGTAGTGCTTCATCGCATCGTGCACAAAACTGTCTAATGCATTAAGTTGTATTCTCAAAATTTCGGCATTACCTAAACCGCGGCTGTTGTTGATCAATGCCTCAATATGTAGATCGATCTTGCTATTGGGTACCGACGGTTTTGGCATTGGGCGGGTTGCTGTACTTGCGGGTTTCCTTTCTACATGTGCAGGTGCTTCAAAGCCTTCATCTCGCTGTGAGAATTTTTCAAATAGCAATTCACTAAATGAAGGCTCATTTTTCAGCAATAACTTATTTACATATTCAAATAATTTCTGCGGGCGTATGCGTACAGTGCCCTGCTCAGGCTTGAATAATATATTATCAGCAGCTATTATTTCCCAGTTGAAACGTGGCTGGCTGCTCATTACCTCGTAAGGGAGGCTGTGTAGGTATATATTGCCAAAAGAATGTAGTTGGCCACTTAACCTGAATTCCGATGAATTACCCACACGCACATCGTAGCTGTATTGTATAGTGTGGGGTAGCTCATTAGCCAGGAATATTTTTACATTTTCAACAATGTCTTCAATGTCGTCCTTTTTAAATTCCGGTATAAAAAGCAAAGTAACTCCTTTTGCCAGTTTAGGCACTTTTAGCCGGGCAGGCTCAAGGGGTAGCTGCTCGGGTGGGGTAGGTTTTTTATTTGACTTCTTTTTTTCGGTAAACCACTTCAGATAAGGGTGGTCTATCTCGTCAATATATACCGGAAAAGAAGTACCGTTCACCTCTATTTCAAGCATCTGTTTGTTTATATATGCTGTAACGACACCGGTTTCTTCAGTTCGTTTCAATATCACTGCGTCGCCTATCGAAAATTTCATTTGTGTTCTTTAAGAAATTCAGCCATTTCCCTTATTGCTTTACCCCTGTGGCTGATACTGTTCTTTATTTCAGCAGGCAGTTCAGCAAATGTTTCCTCATAGCCATCAGGTACAAAAATAGGATCGTAGCCAAAGCCACCGTTTCCTTTGGGTTTAGTTAAAATTGTGCCTTTGCAAGTGCCTTTAAAATAGTGAGCTTCCCCGTTCCATATAAGGCAGATTACGGCAGCATAATGTGCGTGCCTGTTTTCTATGCCATGCATGTTATTTAGCAGCAGGTCGAGATTAGTGGTATCAGTTGCATTTTGGCCTGAATACCGTGCACTCAAAACCCCGGGAGCGCCATCAAGAGCATCTACACATATACCGCTATCATCTGCAAATACATTTTTTTGTGTATGCTTATGTATGGTATCTGCTTTTACGTAAGCATTTTCTTCGAAAGTATGGTAAGGCTCAGATATATCTTTATCGAAGCCAATATCAGCCAACGACAGAATTTCTATATCGGACAGTATTTCTTTTATTTCCTTTATTTTCCCCTTGTTGCCGGTAGCGATGATAAGTTGGGTCATTAAGCAAAGATATTCAATAAAAAAGGGTACCCATTGGGTACCCTTTTTTAATAATTTATCTGTAAATTATTTCAGGCTGCAAGACATTGTGATAGAGCTGCCGCCGCCAGATACTGTTGATTCTTCGTTGCAAGCAGTTTTAGCATCTTTTTTAGTTGCCTTGATACTTACAGTAGAAGTACTCATTACTGTACCTGTGTTGTCTTTAGAAGTACACTCGCAAGTATAATCTTTTTTGCAAGAGGTAAATGCTACGGCAAATAGGGCGATAGCGGCTACAGAAGCGATCTTTTTCATAAGGTTGGTTTTTGTTTTGTTTGGTCGCAAAAATAATATCTGAATCGAAATATTCTAGTAACTTACACATATTATTATAGTGTATGTATAAAAGCCCGGAACAATTCCGGGCCTTAACAAAAACGGACCAATTTAAAAGTGTTACAGGCTGCAACTGCCACCACCAAAGGCGTAAGTAGTGTTATAAGCAGAACAAGCTGTTTTAGCGTCAGATTTCTTTGATTTTGGTAAGTCAATCTTAGTTTCTTTGCCATTTGAATCTTTACAAGTACATGTATGTGCTTTTTTGCAAGATGTCATACCCAGAGAACCAATAAATGCGACGGCCACGATAAGTGTGATTTTTTTCATTTTGTGTAAAATTTATTTAATACAAAGGTATTTTGACCTTTAGGCGAGCGCTATACCGCAGTTTTGGTAATTTTTATCCGTACTAATACGTACTAAACTTCAGTGAGTAGTTTTCCACAAATGAGTAGTTTGTGATGCGTCAGGCAATATTTGGAATATTTTTTGCTATTTATTAACGCCTTTTTCTTATATTTGCAGTCCCTTTGCCGGGAGCTAGCTTGTGCACAAACAATTATTGACTGATTTTTATTGATAATACAGATAACCTGTATTCAGAGGCGCAGCCTTTGATGCGGGCATTTTTTGTTTTGTAAATAGGAGTATTAACATATTATGGCTATACCACAAAAACGTACCACATCTGGTCGTGTCAACTTCGGTAAGATACACGATGTAGCTGAAACACCTGATCTGTTGGGCATTCAGCTTCAGTCGTTTAAAGATTTCTTCCAGCTTGAGACCACGCCCGACAAGCGTGACAACGAAGGTCTGTTCCGTGTGTTTAAGGAAAACTTTCCTATCACCGATACGCGCAACATTTTCGTGCTTGAGTTCCTGGATTATTTTATTGACCCTCCCCGCTACACTATTGATGAGTGTATGGAGCGTGGCCTTACCTATTCAGTACCGCTGAAGGCTAAGCTGCGCTTGAGCTGTAATGATGAGGAGCACGTTGACTTCGAAACCATCGTACAAGATGTGTTTTTGGGTAACATTCCTTACATGACACCTCGTGGTACATTCGTTATCAATGGTGCTGAACGTGTAGTTGTATCGCAACTGCATCGTTCGCCTGGTGTGTTTTTTGGTCAGAGCGTTCACCCGAACGGCACCAAAATATACAGTGCCCGTGTAATACCTTTCAAAGGTGCATGGATGGAATTTGCAACTGATATTAACAACGTAATGTATGCGTATATCGACCGTAAGAAGAAATTCCCGGTAACTACGCTGTTGCGCGCTATTGGTTACGAAACAGATAAAGACATACTGCAGTTGTTTGGTATGGCTGATGAAGTGAAGACCGATAAAAAATCTTTACAAGCTAATATTGGCCGTCGCCTGGCTGCACGCGTATTGCGTAGCTGGACTGAAGACTTCGTAGATGAAGATACCGGTGAAGTAGTGACTATTGAGCGTAACGAGGTAGTGTTAGATCGCGACAATGTACTGGATGAAGAAAGTGCTGATATGATACAGGAAATGGGTATCAACACCATTTTCCTGCAAAAAGAAGAAGTAAGTGGTGATTTCTCTATCATATACAATACTTTAAATAAAGATACTTCAAACTCAGAGCTTGAAGCCGTTCAGCACATCTACCGCCAATTGCGTGGTTCTGATGCTCCGGATGATGAAACAGCGCGTGGTATCATTGAAAAACTGTTCTTCAGTGATAAACGTTATGATCTGGGTGAAGTTGGCCGTTACAAGATCAACCGTAAATTAGGTTTGGATATCAATCTTGATACGAAAGTATTAAGTAAGGAAGATATCATATCTATCATTAAATACCTGGTACGCCTTACCAATGGTAAAGCGGAAATAGACGATATCGATCACCTGAGCAACCGTCGTGTACGTACAGTGGGTGAACAATTGTTTGCTCAATTCGGTGTTGGCCTTGCCCGTATGGCACGTACCATCCGCGAACGTATGAACGTTCGTGATAATGAAGTATTTACGCCGATCGACCTGATCAACGCGCGTACACTGTCTTCAGTTATCAATTCATTCTTCGGTACTTCTCAGTTATCTCAGTTCCTGGATCAAACCAATCCGCTTTCTGAAATAACGCACAAACGCCGTATCTCAGCGCTGGGCCCAGGTGGCCTTAGCCGTGAGCGTGCAGGTTTCGAGGTGCGTGACGTACACTACAGCCACTATGGCCGCTTGTGTACTATTGAAACACCGGAAGGCCCGAACATCGGCCTTATCTCTACGCTTTGCGTACACGCTAAGATCAACGATATGGGCTTCATAGAAACACCATACCGCAAAGTGAAAGATGGTAAAGTGGATTTGAAACACCACCATTACCTGAGTGCAGAAGAGGAAGATCTTGCAAAAATTGCCCAGGCTAACATCGCCCTGGATGATAAAGGCAACTTCATAGAAGAAAAGATCAAATCGCGCCAAACAGGCGACTTCCCGATATTAGACCGCGAAGAAGTGGAATTCATGGATGTGGCGCCCAACCAGATTGTTGGTTTGAGTGCATCTTTGATTCCGTTCCTTGAGCATGATGATGCCAACCGTGCGCTGATGGGATCGAACATGCAACGCCAGGCTGTACCGCTTATCCGCCCCCAAGTACCTATAGTAGGTACAGGGTTGGAAGCTAAAGCTGCCCGCGATGCACGTATACAGATACACGCAGAAGGTAATGGTATAGTGGAATATGTGGATGCAAACAACATACATGTTCGCTACGACCGTAACGACCGCGACCGTCTTGTGTCGTTTGAGGATGACCTTAAAGTATATTCTTTAACTAAGTATAAGAAAACCAACCAGAGTACCAGTATCACACTACGTCCAAGTGTACGCAAAGGCCAAAAAGTAAAAGAAGGCGACTTCCTTACTGAAGGTTATGCTACTAAAGATGGTGAACTGGCACTGGGCCGCAACCTGAAAGTTGCGTTCATGCCCTGGAAAGGTTACAACTTCGAGGATGCGATAGTTATCAATGAAAAGGTAGTGCGCGATGATTTGTTCACATCTGTACACATTGATGAATATGAACTGGAAGTACGCGATACTAAACTGGGTGAAGAAGAGCTGACACCGGATATACCAAACGTATCGGAAGAAGCTACTAAAGACCTTGATGAAAATGGTATCATACGCATAGGTGCACACGTAGGTGAAGGTGATATCCTGATAGGTAAGATCACTCCAAAAGGTGAAACTGACCCTACCCCGGAAGAAAAACTACTACGTGCGATATTTGGTGATAAAGCCGGTGATGCGAAAGATGCATCATTGAAAGCACCAAGTGGTACTGAAGGTATCGTTATCGATAAACAACTGTTCCAACGCGCTAAGAAAGATAAGAACTCGAAAGTGCGTGAAAAAACAGCACTGGAAAAAATTGAAAAGGTTCACGAAAAGAACCTTGAAGATATCCAGACACTGTTGATGGATAAACTGATGACCTTGTTGAAAGACAAAACATCAGCAGGTATCAGTAACAACTTTGGCGAACTGGTTATAAGCAAAGGTGGCAAGTTCAATTCTAAAACATTGAGCTCTGTAGATTATCAAAACGTAAACCCATTGGGTTGGACGGGCGATAAGGATACCGATGACCAGATCAACCAAATGTTGCATAACTACAACATCAAATTCAACGAAGAACTTGGCCGCTACAAACGCGAAAAGTTCAACCTGAGTATTGGTGATGAGTTGCCAGCGGGTGTGTTGAAACTGGCTAAAGTTTACCTTGCTAGTAAGCGTAAGCTGAAAGTGGGTGATAAGATGGCCGGCCGCCACGGTAACAAAGGTATCGTAGCTAAAATAGTTCGTGCTGAGGATATGCCATTCTTAGAAGATGGCACTCCGGTTGATATAGTTCTGAACCCGCTAGGCGTACCATCGCGTATGAACCTGGGACAGATATATGAAACAGTACT
>CBFGNI010000013.1:0-25064 GCA_965650105.1 uncultured bacterium
AAAAGAAGACCTGTTACAATTTTACAATGGCAGTTACGATCTATCGCACGTGCAGATATTTATGGGTGGTAAGGTTGGCGATAATGAAGTAAAGCTTTTGAATAAAATATTTGGTCAGGCAAATGTTTCAAAAACTTCATTGTTTTCAGAAACATTTTCGGCACCGGCGCCAGCCGATAAAAAGCAACGTATCATAAACGATGCAAATGGGGTGCAAGGAGCTATACGTATAGCACGCCTATTCCCTAACAGGCACCACCCCGATTTTGCACCAATGGTAGTGCTCAACACTTTATTCGGGGGGTATTTTGGCTCCAGGCTTATGAGTAATATACGCGAGGATAAAGGATATACCTATGGTATATATAGTTCGCTATCGCCTTTTACTAATGGGGGCGCACTTACTATACATACTGAAGTAGGCAGGGACGTGGTAGAGCCATCGGTAAAAGAAATATACAAAGAGATGGAAGTTCTGTGCAATGAAAAAGCCGATGAAGAAGAGTTGATGTTGGTGAAGAACTATTTGCTGGGTAACCTGTTGGGAGATCTTGACGGACCATTCTCTATTTTGCAGCGCTGGCGTAGTTTGATATTGAATGGGTTGACTATAGAGCATTTCAACAAAAATATATCGGTATATAAAACTATTACTTCAGGCGATCTGATACTTCTTGCGCAGAAGTATTTTGAGAAAGATGATTTTTATGAAGTTGTAGTTATATAGGCTTAACAATATTTTATAAAACCTTTTCAGTTCATTATGCGTTAATAAATAACAATAATAATATGATGAGGGTATTAAAATTAGTTTTGGGTTGCGGCATGATGTTGTTGTTTATACAATGCTCTAACGCACAAAAAAAACAAGCAATGAACGAAGAACATAAAAACAATCCTTACTATTCGCGTACCGATACAAACCACCTGGATGTAAGCAACGAAGAATGGGAAAAAATACTTTCAAAAGAGGTGTATGGCATAGCGCGCGAAGCACAGACTGAATGGGCCTTTTCTGGTAAGTATTGGAATACAGATGAAAAAGGCACTTATTACTGTGCCGTTTGTGGCAATCCGCTTTTTAAATCAGACGCGAAGTTTGCCAGTACCTGTGGGTGGCCAAGTTTTTATGAAACAATAAAGCCTAACAGCGTAAAGTACATTGATGATAACTCGCATGGTATGCACCGCGTGGAGGTTGTTTGCGGACGTTGCGATTCTCACCTGGGACATATTTTTGATGATGGCCCTCCCCCAACTCATAAACGCTTTTGCATGAACTCGCCGGTTTTGGAGTTTGAACCAGAAGGAAAGAAATAATTGAAAAATAAATTTCACCGTTATTTGTAAGAGTAACGGTTTTTTTATGACGAAAAAAGAGCGCTATAAATACATTATTGATTGGTTTGAAGAGCACATGCCAGTGGCCGAAACGGAATTGCATTATACCAATCCGTACGAACTATTGGTATCTGTTATTTTATCGGCCCAGTGTACCGATAAGCGTGTGAATATAGTTACACCTGCTTTATTCGAACGATTCCCGGATGTACACCAATTAGCCAAAGCGGAGTTTGATGATGTGGAGCCATATATAAGAAGTATCAGCTTTGCCAATAATAAAACCAGGCACCTGATAGGGATGGCAAAAATGCTAGTTGAAAAATATGATGCGGAAGTACCATCTACAGTTGATGAATTGGTAGAATTACCCGGCGTAGGCAGGAAGACTGCAAACGTTATTACCTCTGTAATATTTAACCAGCCCAATATGGCGGTGGATACCCATGTATTCAGGGTATCGGCAAGGATAGGTTTAACCGTAAACGCAAAGACACCATTACAAACGGAACAACAACTTATTGCCAATATACCGCAACACCTGGTTCATAAGGCACATCATTGGCTAATACTGTTAGGTAGGTATATATGTGTAGCCCGCAGACCTAAATGCGAGATTTGCGGGGTGCGCGATGCATGCAAATACTTTCGTACAGACATGCGCCATATAGTAGAGGAATTAAAAGAACCGGTTATCCCTGGGCCTGCTTCCAGGATGGCGTAAACCCTTTGTCGTACTCTTCAAACTTCTGAGTTTTATAGATATCCTCACCTAAGTATTTTAGTACTTTTTCAATAGTAGGTACATCTAAGTAACCGGGTATAGGTTGCGGATTTTGGAAATTCTCTTCAAGTATAACAGATGTAGGATAAGACATTTTGCCGCGTAACAATTCTGCTGCTAATGTATTGGCACGGTACTGAGGCACAAACCCCCACATTTTACCCATAAAACGAATGCTATCCTGTGTTTCAGCATTGAACTTTACAGCATAGAAGTTTTGGTTCATGTATTTAATAACATCCGGATTGCTAAAAGTTTTTTTATCCATCACTTTGCACCATCCGCACCAGTTAGTGTATACATCTATAAAAACCTTTTTGGGCTTTTTCTTCATTTCTACCTGCACCTCATCTAGTGTCAGCCAGTTTATCTCTAATGAGTCAACTGCATTTGTCTTGACTTTCTTGTTCTTATCGCCTGCCGTAGCAGTATATCCAATCAGGGTAAAAGCCAATAGGAAATATAGTACTCGCTTCATCGGGATGTAGTATTGTGTCAACGAATTTACAACTATTTCCATGTAGCTTTGTTAATACCATGCTATAAATTGGATAAATTAACGATATGAAAGTAGCGGTTGCCGTAACAGGCGCAAGTGGATCGATATATGCTAAACTTTTGCTCCGTAAGCTTGAGTCATTAACCGATCAGGTACAGGAAGTGAGCGTAGTGTGGAGCGATAATGCACATACTGTTTGGGAATATGAGGTTGGTGATACTACATACAAAGACTTTAAGGTGAAAACCTGGAAGAAAGACGACTTTATGGCGCCTTTTGCGTCGGGCAGTTCTACGTATGGTGCACTTATTATTTGTCCATGCAGTATGGGCACAGTGGGTCGTATAGCTTCGGGTATTAGTAATGATCTTATATCGCGTGCAGCCGATGTAATGCTCAAAGAAAGGCGAAAACTTATTTGCGTAGTGCGTGAAACCCCTTACAGCCTTATACATCTTAAAAATATGACCACCATAACTGAAGCCGGTGGCATTATATGCCCTGCAACGCCATCTTTTTACAGCAAACCTACCACTATAGAAGCTGTGGCCGACACAGTAGTACATCGCGCACTGCACCTTGCAGGTATTCATATCGATGGGTATAAATGGAATGAAGAATAATGAATAAAGAAATGGAATACGCCGGTTCGCTGGAAAGATTATTACGCATAATGAATGAACTCAGGGAGCAATGCCCCTGGGATAAGAAGCAAACAATCCAGACACTGCGACAATTAACGATAGAAGAAGTTTATGAACTTGCAGACTCTATAACAGAGCAAAATTGGCAAGGCCTTAAAGAAGAGCTTGGCGATATTTTATTACACATTATCTTCTACAGCAAAATAGGGGCAGAGCAAAACCAGTTCGATATTCACGATGTGATAGAAGCGGTCTGTAATAAGCTCATCAACAGGCATCCGCATATATACAGCAATGTAAAAGTGGAAAATGATGAGCAGGTAAAGCAAAACTGGGAACAGATAAAATTGAAAGAAGGCAAGAAATCGATATTGAGCGGCGTGCCGCAGTCGCTGCCTGCTATTGTTAAAGCTTTGCGCTTACAGGAAAAAACCAAAACAGTAGGTTTTGAATGGGATCATATAGACCAGGTAAAAGAAAAAGTGGATGAAGAAATAGCTGAATTATATCAGGCAGTAGAGAAAGGAAAGCAAAACGAAATAGAGGAAGAGTTTGGCGATGTACTATTTGCATTGGTAAACTATGCCCGTTTTGCAAATATTGATCCTGAACATGCGCTTGAATTGACCAATAAAAAATTCATAAAAAGGTTTCAATACATAGAAACAGTGGCAAAGGAACAAGGAAAAATATTGGATAAAATGAGTCTTGAAGAGATGGATGCCTTGTGGAATGAAGCAAAGGAAAAATAGTGTTTTAATAACTGAATGTTTAAAAGATACCCATATAAAGGTTGGCTGCTGATAAGTGTACTGCTTTGGTGTATTGCAGGCTACAGGTATTATGTAAAAAACAATGAAGTAACACCCGCTAAGATGGCTCAATCTGTAGAGCGGGATCTGCAGGATAAACAAAGAGAGGCTAAACAAACCTTGCAGGATAAAAACCTTATTAGTAAAATATTCAATGACAGGTTATCAGAAAAAGATGTACAGCAATTATCAGAGCTATCATTTTTCATATATGCTTACGAGAATGATGGCCTGATATTTTGGAACAGCAACGAAATGCTTGTTGATTGTAGCAGCGGTCATGCTGAAGATAATATACTGCTAAATACTGATAAAGGGACATTTGTAAAACAATGCGTATTCATTGATGCAAAAAGGAAAATAACAGTACTCTATCCTATTCTTATAAAATATCCGTTTGAGAATAATTATTTAAAGTCTCATTTCGAAGCAGAAGATTATATACCTGTAAATACAAGTATAAGTATAAGAAAGGCACAAGGGAGTTTCGCCATTAGAGATAATAAGAATAAGATAGTCTGTTACCTTAACTTTTCTAATACCAGTATGCCGGTATGGATGCCAGGAAAAATATTAATATGGACCTTGGCACTTGCATTACTCACAACAATTTTCTGGATACAACTCGTAACTATATTTATAACACGCAAGCGTTCGCTAGCTATAGGTTTTTCTCTTACCATTTTAGCTGTTATTAGTATCAGGTTGTTTACCTATTTATATGGCTTACCATTTAACCTGGACAATCTGCCTATATTCTCGCCATTGTTGTATGCATCCAGTAGTTTTTTGCCCTCGCTTGGCGACCTGCTGATAAATGCATTATGCTTTTTATGGATAGTGACTTTTGCTGTTCGAAATATCCGATCTGATTTCTTCCAACGTTTTCACATACCTGTATGGGTAAAAGTTATTTCAGCCGGCCTGATCTCAATTATTCTTGTGTGGTATACTAAAGGGTTCACTGATGTAATAAGAAGCCTTGTTCTTGATTCACGCATATCTTTCGACGTAAGCCATTTCTATTCTATAACGTTTTATACGTTAGTGGGGCTCACTACTATTGCCATTATTGTATTGTCCTCATGTCTCTTTATATACCTGCTTAATATTTTACTATCTGGTTTATTGCGGGGAAGAGTGCTTAAGTACGGCTTAATATTATTGGCTGGCATATCTATTATTTTAGTTGATAGTGGGACACTGACAGATATTTTGCCGCTAACAATATTGGGCTGGTTGCTTCTGGCAATTATATTGCTTGATATAAAAGTACTGGTTAAGGTTAATGATATTTTTTCACCACAAATGATATTCTGGGCGGTATTTGTTTGCGTTTTTTGTACTGCCTACTTACAGTTTTTTGTACATGTTAAGGAAATAGAAACAAGGAAAAATTTTGCTGAACAGGTGGTAAAGCAGAGGGATTACCTTACAGAGTTTGCATTTAAAAATACATCGGGAAGTATTCAGAACGATGCGGTCATAAAAAATTTCATGCAGTTTCCTACTGCCGATCGCCGCAGAATAATTAATGAACGTTTTGACGCCCTATATCTTGGCGGCCAGTTAAACAAATATCAAAGTAAAGTTCTGCTATACAATGCTAAAGGGCAACCATTGTATAATACAGATACTGCAAAGTATGCAGGGTTTCAATTTGAAAAACTAACTGCTGAACCCACGTCTGATTCTACATTGTTTTATAGAGGATATACACAGGATGGACATTATTATATGGCTACCATCCCCATATACACCGATACTACGCTAAACCCCAAAGGATATGTAGTAATAGACCTGGCAATAAAAGAAGGTGAAACAGAGACCGTGTATCCTGAGCTATTACAACCCGGTTCTATAAAAAATACTAACGACGAAGCGGGATATTCTTATGCGGTATATATAAATAACAGGCTTATCACCCAAACTGCCGATTATTCCTTCCCTGTACATCTCAACTATTCGATACCACAGCCACACACTTTTTACGATTGGGAAAATTCATCGGAATTATTGCATAAGGTAGATGATACAAAAACCGTATTTGTTATCAGGTACAACCGTTTGTGGCTTGAGTCTATAACACTGTTTTCTTATTTGTTCGGTATAGTGATAATAATTGTTTTGGCTATTGTAATGTATCGCATTAGCATATCATACTTTACCAAACCCAAACGAGATAAACTTATTAATCTTACGCTGCGCAATCGCATACATTTTTCAATGTTAGGTATCGTACTTATATCGTTCCTCATAATAGGTGCGGTAACAATCATCTATTTCAGTGTTCAATACAGGCAATCCAGCACAAAAAGTTTACAGAAAACGATGCAGGTAGTTCAGCTTACATTACAACAATACTTGAAAGAAAATGGCGGACTGACTACTGAATCAGATTTCAACAAGCAAACCAGTACTGCCGGGTTTAAATATTTAATTGCCGGTGTTGCTAACACACAAAAGGTAGATATTAATGTGTATAAGAATAGCGGCATACTTAGTATCACCTCTCAAGAGAATATTTATGATAAATTTCTTTTGGCGAGAATAATAAAGCCTGATGCATACTACCAGCTTAATAACCTTAAAAAAACACTGGTTACACAAAACGAAAAAATTGGCCGACTCTCATACTTGTCAGGCTACGTACCTGTATATGATGACAATGGCCAAACATTAGGTTATATAAACGTGCCGTACTTTTCGTCTCAAAAAGAGCTTAACTATCAGATATCGAATATAGTTGTAGCACTCATAAATCTCTATGCATTTATATTTTTAGTATCGAGCCTGCTTACAGTATTTATAACAAGATGGTTGACACGTACACTGAGTGTGGTGATAAGCAGGTTTGAGAAACTAAGCCTATCCAGAAATGAGCCAATAGAATGGCAGTATGAAGATGAGATAGGCACGTTGGTGAAAGAATACAATAAAATGTTGAAGAAGGTGGAAGAGAGTGCTATACTTTTGGCGCAAAACGAACGTGAAATGGCGTGGCGTGAAATGGCCAAGCAAGTGGCACATGAAATAAAGAATCCCCTAACGCCCATGAAGCTTAATATACAATACCTGCAGCAAGCTTTAAATAATGGGTATAGTAATGTAAATGAGTTGGCGGCTAAAGTATCAGAATCATTGATAGAACAAATAGATAACCTTTCTTATATTGCTTCCGAGTTTTCAAACTTTGCCAAAATGCCCGAAGCAAAGCCGGAAGAAATAGAACTGAATGAAGTGCTAGCTAAAGCAGTAGAGCTTTATCTTAACGAGGAGAATGTAAAAGTAATATTCAATAACTATCCCGGTAAGCTAAAAGTATTTGCAGACAAAAGTCAAATAGTGCGAGTATTGTCAAATATTTTAGGCAATGCTGTGCAGGCAATACCAGATGAAAAAGATGGATTGGTTACAGTGTCTTTACAAAAGCAAAATGCGAATGCTCTTATTATTTTTAAAGACAATGGTAACGGAATAGAAGAAGAAATAGTTGAAAAAATATTTCAGCCATATTTTACAACCAAAAGCTCCGGAACGGGTTTAGGGCTTGCGATGACTAAAAAGATAATAGAGTTCTGGAAGGGACGTATATGGTTTGAAACAGAAAAAAATAAAGGTACAATCTTCTACATACAGCTACCGCTTGAAGAAGAAGGTTGATCTACCATATCTGTACTTCTCTTTCCAGCTCAATGCCATATTCGTTAGCTACTGATTGCAATATCTTCTCAGATAGCTGCCAAATATCGCTGCCAGTAGCAGAGCCGTAATTAACCAATACTAAGGCTTGTAAGGGATGCACACCGGCATCTCCGGCCCTATACCCCTTCCAGCCAAGCTGCTCTATCAACCAGCCGGCGGGCACTTTAACGGTTTCATTGTTTACAGGGTATGAAGGTATTTTATTGAATCTGTTTTTTAACTCATTATACAGACTTACAGGGATAGCAGGGTTTTTAAAGAAGCTACCTGCGTTACCTATTTTTTTAGGATCGGGCAATTTGCTTGTTCTTATATTAATAACAGCATGACCTATAGCATCTATCGATAGCTGCTCTATATTCATCCTGGCCAGCTCCTGTTCAATAGCGCCATAGCTTATATTAAAGGTTAGTTTTTTGTTAAGCCTGAATATTACCGATGTGATCAATACCTGGCCCTTAAGCTGGTTTTTAAAAATACTATCACGATAGCCGAATGCACAATCGGCATTTTTAAAATCTATAAAGTTTTTTTGTTTCCAGTGCCAGCATGTTACTGTATCAATGGTTTCTTTTGCTTCTATTCCATAAGCACCAATATTTTGTATAGGTGCCGCACCTACCGTACCCGGTATTAATGCCAGATTTTCTATGCCAGCCCAATTATTATGTATAGCATACATCACCAGGTTGTGCCATACTTCACCCGCACCAACCTTTAGCCACACATGGTCTTCATCTTCATTTACCAATTCTATACCAGTTAATCTATTGAAAATGGTAAGGCCTTCAAGCCGTTGTGTTAAAAGTATATTGCTACCACCACCTATTATATTTTTTTTAGCGTAAGGAAGGCTCCCAATCTCTTCAAGTGTATTGATATCGGTTAGCGATAAGGCACTTTCAGCAGCCACATCCATACCAAAAGTATTATAAGATTTTAGCGAAATATTGCGCTGTATATCCATAGCTGTAAAAATAGACAGGTATAATTAGATTTTCGAACTGCTGAATTTTTCTCCCCTAAAATGTATGCCTAATCCCGGTAGATTATTGATCATTACATTTCCATTCTGGTATTTTAAACCATCAGCTATATCTTCTTTCAAAAGCAAAGGCCCATCGGCGTCCATTTCATCTAGTAAAGGGGCTAGGTGGGCAACTGCGGCTGTACCTATGGTGCTTTCATTCATAGATCCCATCATTACCTTTAGGTTATGCTTGCGTGCATTATCTATCATGCGCAGTGCAGGTGTTATGCCACCGCACTTAGTTAGCTTAATGTTGATGCCATGAAAAGAATCGGTACATTTTTCAACATCTTCTTCTGTTCTGCAACTTTCATCGGCATATAGCGGAATAGGTGATAGTTGTTTAAGTTCTTTCATTTCCTCATATAACCCTTTATTTAGTGGTTGCTCAAGCAGACTAACATTTAATTTTGCAAATTCCGGTAGCAAATTTTTTGCCTCATCAAAACTTAAGGCTTCATTTGCATCTACCCTAAAAGGTGCGTCCGTACATTTCCTTAAGGCAGCTAATGTTTCAATATCATCAGCCTTACCTATTTTGATCTTATATATAGGCCAAGGGTGCTTCTGTATTTTTTGCACCATCGCATCTGTCGTATCCAGGCCAATAGTATAGTCGGTTAAAGGTGCTTGTTTAAATTGTAAGCCCAGCATTTGGTATAGCGGTTTTCTACGCATTTGCGCAAACAAGTCCCAGCCTGCAATATCTAAGGCCGCTATCAGAAAATTTTCTCCCGGCATCAAATGATGCAGAAAATGCCAGAAGCGTTGAGGGTCTGTTAATGCATACCGTTCAATCTCTTTCCTTTTCAACTCCAGCATTTCCTGCATTGCAGGCACAGTCACATTGTAGTAATTAATAGCCGGGGCTTCGCCCATGCCAAAAATGTTACGTATGCCCAGCGCAACAACTAAAGTTGGCTGGTGGGTCTTGGTGCCTTTCGATATAGTAAAAGGGTATTCAAAAGCTAATTCATAAGAATAACTACGTAATTGCAGCATTAGATAAAATTGCAACTATTTTTGCTTATATCTAACACATAGTATGGAGCTAAATATCAGTTTAATACAGCCCGATATAATATGGGAAGACAAAAACGCAAATTTCACGCAATACGAAAATTTCATTTCTTCTATTAAAGAGAAGAGAGAGCTGGTAGTACTTCCTGAAATGTTTAGTACCGGGTTCAGCATGGCACCTGAAAGGCTTGCTGAAAATATGGAAGGCCCATCGGTTCAGTGGATGAAAAGTATAGCGGCAAAGTATAGATGTATATTGACGGGGAGCTTAATAATAGAAGAGAATGGTCACTATTACAATCGTTTGTTATGGGTTCAGCCCGATGGGAAGATATGGCATTACGACAAACGGCACTTATTTGCGTACGCAGGCGAGCATGAACATTATAATGCAGGCAATAAGAGATTAATAACACAAGTCAAAGGATTTAAGATCTGTCTTATGGTTTGTTACGATCTCAGGTTCCCGGTATGGGCACGCAACCAAAATGAGGAATATGATGTGCTTATATATGTTGCTAATTGGCCACACAAAAGAAGCCTTGCCTGGAAAACACTTTTACAAGCAAGGGCCATTGAAAACCAAAGCTATGTGATAGGTGTTAACCGAGTAGGGAAAGATGCAAACGATATTGAATACAGTGGCAACAGCTCGGCTTTTGACCCGTTAGGAGAACATATATGGCAAAATAGCGGCGATGCCATCGTACATACAGTTGCAGTACATAAAGAAATTTTGCAGGAAGTGCGAAGCCAGTTCCCGTTTCTGAACGATGCAGATAAATATTTAATACTCGACTTGCAATAATGGCTGAAAAGTAAGTAGGTATTATTTGCTACTTTTGCCACCATATGTGGCACAGGCTTGCAGCGTTCATTATTAAGTACAGGATAGCTTTGCTTTTTCTGTTACTTGCGGCGACGGCATTTATGGGTTATCATGCACGCAAAGTAGAACTCAGTTACGAGTTTACCAGTGCTATTCCTACTAATAACCCAAAGTATCAGCAATACCAGGATTTTCGCAGGCAATTTGGAGAAGACGGTAATATGATGGTAATCGGGGTGCAAACTGATCAATTCTTCACGCAACATTTTTTCAATGATTACATAGCTTTTGTAAAAAAGCTGGAACAAGTTAAATCAGTAGAAAATGTGCTTAGCCTGCCCGGCGCTTTCAATTTGGTAAAAGATACAGTTACAGGGCAACTAAAAGTTGAAAAAATAGTTGCAGGCAATAGCATTGCAAATGCCGACAGTGTTAAGGATGTCATTTTAAACCTGCCCTTTTACCGGGGGTTCCTTTATAATTCAGAAACGAATGCATACCTAATAGCACTACGTATTGATAAACAGGTGCTTAATTCAAAAAACAGAACTGGTGTTGTAAAAGAAATAATGGCTATTGGCGATGCTTTTGGTAGAGCACACAATATTGAAATGTATTATTCGGGCCTGCCGCTAATACGCACTATGATGGCAACACAAGTGCAGGCGGAAATGCAAATGTTCTTGATTCTATCATTCGTGCTTACAGCAGTTATACTCATCCTTTTCTTTCGTTCGTTTATTGCGGTAATAGCATCTATGGTAGTTGTAGCAGTAGGGGTGGTATGGTCTATGGCTACCATCGTACTCTTAGGTTACAAGATAACACTGCTTACTGCCCTCATACCGCCACTTATAGTGGTGATAGGTATCCCTAACTGTGTTTATTTCCTCAACAAATACCATTCAGAATACAATAAAAATCCTAACAAGACACGCTCGCTATTGCGTATGGTTGACAGGATGGGCATTGTTACCCTGTTTACAAACCTTACCGCTGCTATTGGTTTTGGCGTATTCTTTTTTACTGATAGTGTTTTGCTAAAAGAATTTGGGTTGGTTGCGGGATTAAATATCATAGCTATATTTTTTATCTCATTAATATTCATTCCTGCTTTATTCAGCTTTTTGCCGCCACCATCGGGCAAACATACCAGCTACCTGGAAAGTAAATGGATGAACAGGCTTTTGGATATGCTTACCAAATGGGTATTTGGCCATAGGAGATGGATATATGCAATTACTATAATTATCTGTGCTGTTTCTGTAATGGGTATTATGCGCCTGCAAACAGTTGGGCGTATTGTAGACGATCTTCCTAAAGATGATAAAGTATATACCGACCTGAAATTTTTTGAGAAAAACTTCAGGGGAGTAATGCCCCTTGAAATAGTTATTGATACAAAAAGAAAGAATGGTGCTGTTTCATTGCCGGTATTGCAAAAAATGGATGAATTAAGCGAGTATTTGAAAAAATTTCCTGAAATAGGTCATTCATTATCGATAGTTGAAGGTGTAAAATTTGCCAGGCAAGCGTATTACGACGGAGATAGCAGCAGCTATGCCGTACCCAATATGTTCGATGCAGCATTTATTCAACCTTATCTCAGGCAAAAAGGTGATAAGGCAAGTACATTCAACAAACTGATTTCTTCTTTTGTAGATGAAGACAGGCAAAAAACACGTTTAAGTATCAATATGGCAGATGTGGGTTCGAAACGTTTGCCAATATTATTAGATAGTATCCGCCCGAAAACATACGAAATTTTTGACAGCAGTAAATACAAGATCACTTTTACAGGAACAAGTATTGTATTTCTGGAAGGCAGCAAATTTATCATCCAGAGTCTGACAGACAGTCTCATGCTGGCATTCCTTATGATATTCGGCTGCATGATATTCCTGTTCCGCTCGTGGAAGATACTTATTATCTCCATCGTTATCAATATAGTTCCGCTGCTTATTACTGCAGGTGTAATGGGGTGGATAGGAATAGCGATAAAACCATCTACCGTATTGGTATTCAGTGTTGCTTTAGGGATTACAATCGATGTAACTATTCGTTTCCTTGTTAATTTCAAACAAGAATTACAGCGCAACGATGCAGATATTGCCGGTACCGTGCAAAAAACCATTCATGATACAGGTTTAAGCATAATATATACTTCATTGATTTTAATAGCTGGTTTCGGGGTTTTTGCCCTTTCGAAATTTGATGGCACGAAATCTTTAGGATATCTTACATCATTAACCCTTCTTATGGCAATGATTACCAACCTGACATTACAACCTGCGTTGCTGTTATGGATGGATAAAAGTGCCAGAAAAAACAGAGCCGGTAAGTGGCTTATAGAAGAAGATGATACTGACAATTTTACAAGTTGATAATTTAGGTATCAATTTTGCAGTGTTAAAGTAAGTTTGTTATCCACCAACCTATGGAATTCGATAAAATAAAGAATAAAGGTCAGGCGCGGTTGTTTAAGAGTGAGTATATGGAAATAATGACCAAAACACATCCGCTGGTCATTTACAGTATGTATTTTCCTGTAATTGTTTTCTTTTTATACTATGGCTATAGCTATAAAGATCTTGCTATTGGCCAGGAAGCAATTCTGTTTTTAGGTGGTGCGCTGTTGTGGAGTTTGTTCGAATATATTATGCACAGGCACTTATTTCACATGATAGTTGAAACGCCACGTGCCAAACGTATAGTTTATACTATGCATGGCGTGCATCATGAATTTCCGCGCGATAGGGAAAGGCTATTCATGCCACCTGTACCTAGTATAATTATTGCAACGATTATATTTTTAACTATGTACTATACCATGGGCTGGAATGCACTTGCTTTCTTCCCGGGCTTTTTATTTGGTTATCTTATGTACGGCTCCATGCACTATGCTATACATGCGTTTACACCACCCAGATATTTAAAGGCTTTATGGCGCAACCACCATTTGCACCACTACAAAACGCCCGATAAAGGCTTTGGCGTCAGTTCTGTACTTTGGGATGTTATATTCCGCACTGTTCCTAAAAAAGGAGTTTAAAAATATTCCTCCAGCAAGGCCTCCAGTTCTGATATTATCATAGCTGTTGCTCCCCATACTATGCCACCTGCGGCTATTTTATAAGCACGTACGCTACGTATTATTTCCGGCATAATGGGCGATGTTACATTGACTATTGTTTTGTTGTGTTCGTGGAGGAGTTCCTCTATTGATACTTCAATAATACCAGATACCTCGCTTTCGCTCAGGTTAAATAAAGGCTGAGCAGCAGCATAAGCTATGAAAGGATAGACCTGGAAATTACTTACCGGTATATATAATGGCGTTAGTCCGCCCAGTATGTCCACATCGCCTGATAAAATACCTACCTCCTCCTGTGCTTCTCGAAGCGCAGTCGCTTTAAGGTCAGCGTCAGATGTTTCTTGTTTACCACCCGGAAAGCCAATTTGACCGCTATGTGCTTTACCATCATCGGTACGTTTTATCAGTAGCAATGTCAGTTTATCACCTACCGGGTACAGCAGGCAGAGTACTGCGCTAGGGCGTGCATTACCGGGCACTTTTTCTGGCATTGGTTTTACCCTCGCCGCCATACGCTCTTGCCCCTCAGCACCCGGTAGCGGTTGCTGAAGCCGCACTCTTAACCAATCAATAATATTCTGTGTAGTGTCGCTATACTCATTCATCTTTAAATCCTGTCTTAACATGGCTTCCATCGCAATAGGGCTTATTTGCAGATGCCCCGCAACGGCATAGCGCAGTTACTTTATATTTTTTTTCTTCCGCCCCTGTCTTGTTTTTCACTGTTATATTGCCATATACCAGCAGTGGCCCATTGGGTGTTACTTCAACCGTTGTTTCTACAGCAACAGGCTGTACGTCGCCATTATTACTAAAATAACTTAGTGCGCCCGAAGGGCATTTTTCTACTTGTGTTCTTATCGCATCTGTACCGGCAGCAGTAGCATCTATCCATGGCCGTTTTTTAGGATTGAAAACTTCTATCAGCCCCTTCCAGCATAAAGTTGAATGGATACACTGAGCGGGTTTCCAAACAATGGTTATTTCACCATTCGAATATTCTTTAGTGATATTTTCCATTTTTACCTAATAATTATGGTCAATTTGAGCAGCTAGCTAAATTTACAAAAAACACCAGTCGCAACCTATTAATTGCTAAACAGCCACACTAAAAAAGAAATAACTAAATTGGCTGCAAAATATAGATTACATGCAATACCGTTTATTCACCCTACTGTTTTTATTCCTGGCTCATTGTTCATTTGCCCAACAGGCAGATACACTTAGGCGTAAAGATGCGAATGGGTGGGAATTTATACAAATACGCAATTTTAAGGTTGTAGTTATGGAAGGTAATTTACACAATGGTATAAAAGAAGGTGTATGGACAGAATATTGGCCAACCGAATACCCGCAAACTGTTACTTCCTATATTAACGGGAAAAAAGATGGCATGTCAATGGGTTTAGATGCCATGGGTAGGATTCAATATATTGAGAACTATAAAAATGATAAACTGGAGGGTCCAAGGAAAGTGTATGACCCGCAAAGAGCAGGCAGAAGAAATGAGGTAATATATTACTCTGAAGGCAAAAAGCATGGTAATTATACTAAATGGTATGAAAATATGAGGATACAAGAGACGGGCAACTACGTATACGATAAGAGAGATGGCCTGTCAACATGGTATTTTGAAAATGGTAATAAGTCGGCTGAGTATAATTACCGCGAGGGTAAACTGGATGGTAACGCATCTACGTTTTTTGAAAATGGTAAAGTAAGTGCATACGGTATGTACACAAATGATAAACAAACCGGCGAGTGGAAAGAATATTATGAGAATGGCAATATGCAGGCAGAAGGCATGTATAAAGATGGCGAGAAAGAAGGTCCATGGAAACAATACGATACTGATGGGAAACTTGTAAAAACGGTTACCTACAAGAAGGGAGAAATAAAAAAGTAAGAAATTATGCCGCAATCGATACTGATAGTTGACGATGAAAAAGCCATCCGTAAAACGCTTACAGAAATATTAACCTTTGAAGGGTTTGTAATAGATGAAGCTGCCGATGGTGTGGAAGCAGTGAAAAAAATAAAAGAAGGCAATTACGATTGTGTGCTTTGCGATATCAAAATGCCGAAGATGGATGGCATTGAAGTGTTGGAACAAACCCGCGAATTCAAACCCGACACCCCATTCATAGTTATATCAGGGCACGGGAATATTGAAACAGCGGTAGAAGCAGTAAAGAAAGGTGCGTTCGATTTTATCGCGAAGCCACCTGATCTTAACCGTTTACTGATAACCATTCGCAATGCGATGGACAAAAAATCGCTGGTGGCAGAAACCAAACAGCTACGCAAGCGCATAAGTAAGGGTGCAGAAATGATTGGAGAGTCGGAAGCGATGCAGCAAATAAAAGAAACCATTGAAAAGGTTGCACCTACTGAGGCGCGTGTTTTGGTTACTGGCGAAAATGGTGTAGGGAAAGAATTGGTAGCACACCGCATACATGAGCTAAGCTCAAGGGCAAATGCACCATTGATAGAAGTAAACTGTGCCGCAATCCCGTCTGAACTTATAGAGAGCGAATTGTTTGGCCATGAAAAAGGTTCATTTACTTCAGCTATTAAACAACGCATAGGCAAGTTTGAGCAAGCTAGCGGAGGCACTTTATTTCTCGATGAAATAGGAGATATGAGTCACGATGCGCAAGCTAAAATGCTGCGCGCCTTACAGGAAGGTAAAATAACCCGCGTAGGCGGCGAGAAGGAAATAAAAGTAGATGTACGTGTAATAGCTGCCACGAATAAAGATCTGCTAAAAGAAGTAGAAGAAAAGAAATTCAGGCTCGATCTGTATCACCGCCTCAGTGTCATACTTATAAAGGTCCCTTCGCTCAACGAACGTAAAACCGATATACCTCTTTTGGTCGATCACTTCCTGAAAGAGATAAGCGAAGAGTACAAGCAACCGGTAAAGCAAATAGACGAAGCAGCAGTAGAAGCTTTACAGAAATACAACTGGACAGGTAATATACGCGAGCTAAGAAATGTAATAGAAAGGCTCATTATTCTTGCTGATAAAAAAATAACTAAGAAGGATATAGAAACCTACATCCTTAAATAAATAAAGGCGGGCATTTTGCCCGCCTTTATTTATTATGCTAAAAGTATTTATACGCCTACCATCAAAGGCATCAGCAGCATCAATACATTTTCATTGTCAGTTACTTCAGTTGGTTTGAAGATACCTGCACGTGTGGGTGTGCTTAGTTCAACCTGTATCTCACTGCCATCAAGATTGTTCAGCAGCTCGATCATTAGTTTTGCGTTGAATGCGATTTTTATATCCTCACCATTGTATTGGCAGCTCAACGTTTCCTTACCCTCGTAAGAGAAGTCAATATCCTGTGCACTAAGTTGTAGTGCATTGCCATTAATATCCAGTACAACTTGGTTAGTAGTCTTGTTGGCAAATATGCTTACCCTGCGTAGCGCACTTACAAAATCGGTGCGGCTGATGCTCAACCTGTAAGGGTTGTCTTGCGGTATAACCGATTTATACGGAGGGAACTTCGCATCTATCAGTCGGCAGCTCATGCTGAATTTACCACCTGTAATAAATAAATGGCTGCTGTTGTAAGACAATTCAAGCTGCGTGTCATCGGCCGGCAGTACACTGCGTAATTGCTGCAATGGTTTCTTAGGCACTACAAAACCTTCTTCCGTTGGGCATTCAATATCGGTGCGTGTAAACTGTACCAGCCTGTGTGCATCAGTTGAAACGAATGTGATGCCAGACTTTGAAAGCTCGAAAAATACACCCGTCATAGCAGGCCTCAACGTGTCGTTACTTACTGCAAACAAAGTTTTATTGATGCTTTCTAATAATGCTATCGATGGTATATTGAAGCTTGTAGCATCACCAGGCGATGGTTCTTTAGGGAAATCATCAGCCCTTTCACCACCTATTTTATATTTACCTACATCGCTCGACATTTCTATTGAAAGATCTTGCTCGTTGATATTGAAAGTGATTGGCTGCTCAGGCAGGTTCTTCAAATACTCGGTAAGTATTTTCGATGGTATGCAAATACGTCCATCACCCTGTGCATCATTCACATCGAGTTGCACACGCATCATAGTTTCAAGGTCGGTAGCAGTAAGGGTAAGCGTGTTCCCTTTCAGCTCGAACAAGAAATCTTCTAACACAGATAACACGGTATTGGCACTTATAACA
The DNA here is from genome assembly GCA_965650105.1 of uncultured bacterium. Taxonomy (GTDB): domain Bacteria; phylum Bacteroidota; class Bacteroidia; order Chitinophagales; family Chitinophagaceae; genus Polluticoccus. The sequence goes on from CBFGNI010000013.1 coordinate 17,945, forward strand.
CCGCTGATTTGTTGTAAGTTTTTGAGTAACGCTGTTGAGGTGACGATGAATCGCATGTGTGTAAATAAAACGGTTTAGTAACAAAGATAATCGTTTCAGGAACTTATGGGAAGGGTGTGGATATTTAGCTAATAACTTGAAAACTAGCCAATAAGACTGCCAAAAATGCCTTGGCCGTTGTTTTGTATTTTTATAACGGACTATTTGGCCAAAAGATATGCTGAATTGGATTAATATTTTGTTTGGTAAAAAAAAGGAAAAGGATAGCGGCAGCCCCTTGGCAGAGGCTGTAGACTTAGACAGAATAGATGCTGGCAGGTATAGCGATAACAATAAATCGCTCGATAAGATAAATAATTGGTACAAGGCCGAGGATCTTTATAAGGCTAAACAGTACGAAGAATCTGTATCAGCATTTTTCAATTATATAACAGATGAGAGGGTAAGGAATGTAACATTGCAGAAGACAGGCGGGAAGAACTTCAATTTCCAGATATTACAGGGCTCCAAACGTATATTAGGCAGCTTTGACGGCAAGAAAATAGTAGGGGAAGTATCTCTAGCCATAATGGACTATCCCGGTGTTGCCATTATGCGCAGGCTTCTGGAGTTGAATTATAATTTATACTATACACGGGCAGCCTTGAACGATGATAAAACCTTATGCCTGCTTTTCGACACGGATATCAGTACGGCAAGCCCTGAAAAAATGTATTACGGGTTAAGGGAATTAGCTGTAAGCGGCGACCGGCAAGATGACCTGCTTATAGCAGATTTCAGTACCCTGAAAGGGACCGATACAAACAATACGCAGCAATTGTCTTCCGCGGAAATTGCTATAAAATATAAGTATTTCAAAAACTGGATAACCGGCACACTTCAGGATGTAGAAGTATTGAACCAGGATTCTTTTTCGGGGGCTATTGCCTATATGTTGCTGGGCCTTGTTTACCGTATAGATTTTTTCTTTACTCCCGAAGGCCCGCTATTCTCCGATCTTGAAAAGATATACCGTATATATTGGGAGAAAAAAGATCAGGTAGCTTTGGTGGAACGCAACAGGCTAATGAAGCTGGCCATAAAAAAACTACTGGATGTAACTGAAGAAGCTTTTGCGATCAGTGTTTATAATGCCACTTATACTTTTTCAGCAGGTACGCCGCCATCTGCAGAAAAAGTGCGGGAGCATATTATTAATGCAAATAAAGATGCACAGTGGTATATTGAAAATAAGCATCCTGAAATAGCTGTCAGGTTGGTTGGCTATGGGCTGTTGCATAACCAGTTTATTTATAGCATGCCTAAAGTGCAAACCTCACTTATCAAAATACTAATGGCTGTAATACATCACGATTACTGCAATGAACTATGGCCTGATATAAAATTTTACGATGCAGAGCATAAAAAATTCAATCGCGATTTGATAGAACATACTACCAACAAAGCATTAGAAGAGTTTAAAGAAAGATATGAACATATAAAATGGGATAACGACCGTATTCGGTACAACACATTATTCGATTTTTGTATCAGCTACAGCGAACAAATAGCTAACCTGAACCTGAAAACAAAAAGGACGGTAAAATGAGTATACAGGATATAATAGAACGTTATGAAAATGCGGTAGTGCAAATTGCTACTAATTCGGGTACAGGTACAGGTTTTTATTTGCACGAGTATAAGCTGGTAGTTACCAATTATCACGTAGTACGAGACAATGCCTATGTATCTTTAAAGATCCCGTCCATAGAAAAAAAGCTTGCGAAAGTAGTGTTCTACGACGAACGGTATGATCTGGCATTTCTTATGCCTCCTGTCGATTTAGATAATCTTCCTACGCTAAGGCTTGGTTATTATCCCGATCTGAAAGATGGAGACAGTGTATTGGCAATTGGCCACCCCTATGGATTGAACTATACGGCTACACAAGGTGTTATATCACGTGTTGACAGGATACAGCAGGGCTTAAATTATATACAGATAGATGCAGCCATCAACCCTGGCAATAGTGGGGGGCCGCTTGTAGATATTGATGGTTCTGTAGTAGGGGTTAATACGTTTATAATAAAAGGTGGCGATAATCTTGGCTTTGCACTGCCGGTCAATTATTTAAAAGAAGCGCTCGACCAATATAAATTGATATACGGTGAGGTAGCGATAAGATGTCCTAATTGCGCTACGTTGGTCACTGAAAAGACTTTAGATAATTATAAATACTGCCCCAATTGCGGTACTATAATTGAGTTTAAAAAACTTAATGAGCCTGAAGAGGATAACTTATCGGGTATTGCAAGCATTATTGAAGATATCTTAGAGATGCTGGGCTATGATAAAAAACTATCGCGTAGCGGGCAAAATAAATGGGAGATAAAAAAAGGATCAGCCAGGATCAAGATAACTTACAATACAGACAATTATTTTATTGTTTGCGACGCCTACCTCTGCAGGCTTCCGAAGAATGGCATTAAAGAACTGTACACTTTTTTGCTACAGGAAAACTATAAACTGCATAGCAAATTGTTCAGCCTGAAAGGAGAGAACATTATACTTAGCAGCCTTATATATGATATCGATATAAAACCTGAAACAGGTAAAGATATATTCAGTCGCTTTTTTGAGAAAGCAGATTACTACGATAATCTACTGGAGAAACAATACCATTGCTTACCCATACTTGAAGAAGATATGTAAAATTAAAGCGCCTGCTGGCGCTTTAATTTTTTAGTTTAATAATGCTCTTACTTTATCTATAACAGCTGCCAGGTTGCCGATATCCTGCCCACCTGCTGTTGCAAGCGTTTTCTGTCCTCCTCCACCGCCTTTAATAAGCGGCGCTACCTGTTCTTTAATTATCTTACTTGCATCCAATCCTTTGGCGGCATTCACAGTATCGGCCACGCCTATAGCAACAAATGCTTTGCCGTCAATATTAGCACACAGTACTATTAGGTGGTCATTCAAATGGTGTTTTACATCTGCGCATAACTTCTTTAATGCATCGCCTGAGCTTACTTCTACAATATCACCTACAAAACTTACCTGGTTGATGATCTCATCTTTTGTCAGCAATTCGTTTCGTATAGCAACTAACTGGCGTGCTTCTAACGAGGCAATATGTTTCTCTAACTGTTGTTTTTCTTCATACAGTTTTTCAATTGCTTTCAATGGGTCTTTTGCATTCTTCAATGCTAACTGTACTTCATGCAAAGTATGCAAGTGTTCATTCACATATTCTTCAGCCGCTTTACCACTTATCGCTTCAATACGGCGTACACCCGCTGCTACTGCACTTTCATGTTTTATTTTGAAAAAACCTAACTGGCCGGTATTGCCTACGTGCGTACCGCCACACAATTCTATCGAGTAGTTAGGATCCATTACTACCACGCGTACTTTATCGCCATACTTTTCACCGAACAATGCCATAGCTCCCATAGCTACTGCTTCGTCCTTCGCCATTTCTTTTATTACTACAGGTACGTTATCGCGTATCTTTTCGTTTACTAATGCTTCTATTTGTTTGATCTCTTCATCGGTTACTTTCGCAAAGTGTGAAAAGTCAAAACGCAAATGCTCTTCATTTACCAACGAACCTTTTTGTGTAACATGGGTACCCAATACTGTACGCAGCGCTGCGTGCAATAAGTGCGTAGCGCTATGGTGTGCTTCAGTGCCTGAGCGTTTTATAGTATCTATCTTAGCAAGCACCGAACCACTAACATCTGCTGGTAGTGTTTCGGAGAAATGAATGATCAGGTCATTCTCTTTCTTGGTATCAATGATCTGTATCGTTTCATTCGGAAATATCAATTCACCTGTATCACCAACCTGTCCACCGCTTTCAGCGTAGAAAGGTGTTTGGTCTAATACCAATTGATAAGACTCTTTTCCTTTAGCTTTTACCTTCCTGTATTTCACCACATTGGCAGTTGCCTCTACGTTATCGTAGCCTACAAACTTCGAACTACCTTCTTTCAATACTACCCAGTCTTCCGTATCTAAAGCTGTTGCAGCACGGCTGCGTGTTTTCTGTTGTTGCAAAGATTTTTCAAAGCTCTCGATATCTACTCTCCAACCATCTTCTCTAGCCATAAGGCTTGTTAAGTCTATTGGGAATCCATAAGTATCACTTAATTCAAATGCGAAAGGTCCGGCTATAATTTTTTGACTTATTTCTTTACCATATTGTTCTCTTAGTTCTATCACATCCCTTATTTCTCCTTCTGGCTGAATACTAATTACATTTCTTGGATATTCCTTTACATCAGTAGTATAAGATACATACCTTGAAATTCCTTTAGATAGGGTTCTTAAAAATGCTTCTTCTTCTTCCAATACCACTTTAGCAACAAAATCTTTCTGCTTATCTAATTCTGAGAAAACATCTCTAAACTGTTCGGCTAATACTGCAACTAACTTTGTTAATAAAGGTTGTTTGTAATCAAAATAGGAATAATAGTATCGAACGGCTCTACGTAATATACGGCGTATCACATAACCCGAACCGGTATTCGATGGCAGCTGTCCATCAGCAATGGTGAAGCATATAGCTCGGATATGGTCAGCTATAACACGAAAGGCTACATCCTTATGACTATCTGAATATTTATACTCCCTTCCTGTGATCTTCATAACCTCTGCTATAGTGCCAGTAAACAGGTCAGTATCGTAATTGCTTTGTTTGTTTTGCAGCACACGTACCAAACGCTCAAGCCCCATACCGGTATCTACGTGTTTGGCAGGTAAAGGTTGCAGGCTGCCATCTTTCATGCGGTTGAACTGCATGAACACATTGTTCCATATCTCTATCACCTGCGGGTGGTCGGCATTTACAAGTGTAGCGCCATCTACTTGTTTCCGTTCTTCCAGTGTACGGCAATCCACATGTATTTCCGAGCAGGGTCCGCACGGGCCCGTATCGCCCATCTCCCAGAAGTTGTCTTTCTTGTTCCCCATCAGTATGCGCTCTTCCGGCACAAACTGTTTCCATGTTTCATAAGCTTCATCATCCTTTGGCAGGTTTTCTGATGCATCGCCCTGGAAAACGGTAACGTATAATTTATCCTTAGGTATCTTGTATACTTCGGTCAGCAGTTCCCAGCTCCACTCTATGGCTTCTTTTTTAAAATAGTCGCCAAAGCTCCAGTTACCCAGCATCTCGAACATGGTATGGTGGTAGGTATCTACACCCACTTCTTCCAGGTCGTTATGTTTACCGCTTACGCGCAGGCATTTCTGTGTATCGGCCACACGTGGGTCGGGTGCTTGTTTGTTGCCCAAAAAGTAGTCTTTGAACTGGTTCATACCCGCATTGGTAAACAGCAGGGTCGGGTCGTTCTTCACAACTATAGGGGCAGAAGCAACTATTACGTGTCCTTTACTTTTAAAGAAATCCAGATATTGCCGGCGTATCTCGTTGGCAGTAAGCATATAAATACTGATAAATTAAGGCTGCAAAGATAATTAGCTAATGTGAGGATTAGCTAATTAGCTGGTTTGGGTACGAATTAATTATTCTGCATATAAATATTTGCTAAATACTGCATTAGCTAATCATCACATCAGCTAATCAGCTAATTTGACCATATATTTGTTTAGTGAGTTTTCTATACCCTTTATTCCTGTTGGCGGGTCTGGCTTTAGCCATTCCCATACTGATACACCTGTTCAACCTGCGCAGGTATAAAACGGTATACTTTCCACATACCCGCTTTTTAAAGACCATCCAGCTCAATTCACAAAAGCAATCGCAGATAAGATATAAAGTGCTGCTAACGCTGCGCTTATTGTTCCTGGCCAGCCTTATATTGGCATTTGCCCAGCCATTCTTCAACCGGGGAGGCAAAAAAGGTAGCAACGCACTGAATGTGATCTATATAGATAATTCAGCCAGTATGACGGCCAAGAAAGGAGCCCGCACATTGCTGGAAATAGCTAAAGAACAGGCAGCCCAACAAATAAGGAGTACTCCAGCAGGGGACAGGTTCCTGTTGCTTACTAATAACAGGCTCAATACTTACCAACCACTTTCTGCCACCAAGGCATTAGCCGAACTGCAACAAATAGAAGTATCGGCAGGTGCCAAGACATCGCAACAGGTAATAGAAAACATAGAGAACATACTGACTAATGAATCACTGCCTGCAGCAAACCTCTTTTATTATTCCGATTTTCAGAAGAACTCTTTTACATCTACAGCAAAACTAAAAGATAAGAATATTGAATTCTACGGCATACCCGTTCAGGCAGAAGTATCTGAAAATATATTTATAGATACAGCATACCTCACCGCACCTGTGCTGCAAACAGGTCAAAGCAACACCTTAGTAGTGCGGTCAAGGGCAATAGGCAAACTGCCTGCTGATGCACCTGTGCTGCAACTCAGCATGAACGGGCAGGTAAAAACCGCCGCAAGCTTGAGCTTCGATGATAACGGCGAAAGCATCGATACCCTTACCTTCCAGGTAAATGATAGCCGCTGGCAAAAAATAGATCTTGTAGTGAATGATGCCTCTGTGAGGTTCGATGATACATTCAGGTTAAGTGCCCGCAGTGCACCCAACTTATCGGTATTGGTACTGAACGAGGGGCAATCCAATCCTTTTATACAGGCTGCTTTCAAAGCCTACAATGGTTTCAGGTTAAGCCAAATGTCAGTAGATCAGCTACCGGGAAACCTTCGTGAGTACAACCTGATCATCTTAAATGGTATAAGATCGTTATCCCCAACTACAGCGGGTAAGCTAAACGAACTACTGCAAAGCGGCAGTAATATCGCCATCTTCCCCGGCAAAATAACCAATACTACTGCACTGAATGAAGGACTTGCAGTATTGGGCGATATTAAATTCGCCAATCTCGATACCTCAGTCCAAACCATTAGCAGTATACAACAGGGCAGCCCATTGGTGCGCGATATGTTTGAGCGCATCCCCGAAAACGTACAACTCCCGGTTTCCAACTGGCATTATAATATAGAGGCTGGGCTTACGGCCAACCAGCAGTCGGTAATGAGCTTCAGGAGTGGCAACCCGTTTTTGGCTGCTTATACACCTTCACGAGGCCAGTTGTATATCGTTGCATCTTCAGCCGATGTGGAAGCGGGCAATTTTACAAATAG
>CBFGNI010000014.1:0-24254 GCA_965650105.1 uncultured bacterium
GAAGCGAATTGTTTAATAATAAATAGTACACACAATAATAAACGAAGCCTGCATTTATGTAGGCTTCGTTTATACTATTACTAATGTATCTATTTTGCAGTGGTAGCAATGCTGCAAATGCCCCAATAGCTCTGGTAATAATCTTTGGTAGCATACGCGGTTGCTTTTTTGCTGCCCGTTTCCCAATCAGCCACCAGTTCTTTCCTGTTTACCTCGAAAGCGCCCATAGCGGGTATGGTCCAGAAATGTTTTGGTGTACCCATTTTTTCAGTCAACACCTCAACCAATGCGTTTAACATTACAGCGCCACCTTCTTTAAATTCTTTAGCGTCTTGCGGTGGTGTTACTATATCCAGCTGTACCAGCTCACCATCTGTAAACATAGGTCGGAATATGTAAGTATAGTTACCTATTTTTTGCATAGAATCGGGAACAGCCTTGTTATATTCAGCAGGCGACGCACCAAATTTCACATTCCCGTACGCAACCTTATCGTTAGTGGCTTCGTTCTTTTCTTTTTTGGCAAATGCAGCCGTGCTGGTAAGCATTGCAATGAAAGCTAACAGCAGGTATTGTTTTCTCATATAGGTAATTTGCGCGGCAAAATACAGTAAGTATTGAACACAAAGAACCTCAGGCTGCCTGATTAACAAATTGATTGCAAAAGAAAGCCCCCTTGTTTTAAAACAAGGGGGCTTCTAATATTAGAAATGGTGTTACTGTTTCAGGAATTTGCTCACAGTTGTTTTACCATCAGCCGATTGCATGCGTATCATGTACATACCTGTTGCATAACTGCTGAGATCGAATTGTACAGCATTGCCAGCAATAGTTTTTTCAGCCAGCACCTGGCCCATTGTATTTAACAATTGTACTTTTCCACTAGTGCTGTTTTGCAAGAATACCTGTACTTGCGCACCGGCAGGGTTAGGCGCCACTATGATGCCTGCAGTATTATTTACGCTGCGAACTGATGTAGGCCAGTCGGTACTTCCGCCACCATCATCACCTCCGCCTCCTTCGTGATTGATTCCTTTAGCGCTATCGCAATACACCAATACATCGCTCCCATTCAGCGGGCGGTCGTAAAAGCGTATATCATCTATTGAACCATATAGGGGATAAGACTGCCAATCGTTATTGCTGGTAGTATACATACTGGCCCCGAAGCGCATATCGGCAGTGCTTGTGGTAAGGGGCACATTATAACCTAATGTTTTAATTAACTGCCCGTTTATATATAGCCTCATGCTATCGCCATCGAATGTGGACACTACGCAATACCATTGGGTCGTATCGAGATAGGAGCTGTAACCCCTGGTGGTAGGCGATAAGGCCCATGCAGAATAGCCCTGGTCGGCCAGGAAGTTGTTTTTATTCTTTGTTACGGTATAACAATCCAGATCGTAAGGATTATCATTGGCGTACAGCGCATAGTAGTCGGAAGAACCTTGTTGTCCTCTCCAGAATATGGTTGATGACTGGCAATGATCGCCGGAGAAATCATCGAATTTCATTAGTGCGCAAATAGAGTATTGCTGTACGTTCATGAGGTTATCGTAAGGCACGAAGATGTTATCAACATCGCCCGAAACGCCGGGACCTGAAAATTTATAAGCCGTATTAGCCAACCCACCATAGCCGGTGGTTAAGGCTGCACCAGTAACAGTACCATTCAGGCCGTTACCGCTTACATCCAGGGAACTACCATTAAAAGACCAATGGCCAATAAGGCCTGCACTGCCCTGGGCATGGGCAGCTAATGAACAGATAATAAAAGCCGGTATCAGATACAAAGATCTCATAATAAGGGTTTAAATGAATTAGGAATAAAAATACTTTTTAAAAAACATCAATTCTTAATGAATTTGCTAACAAATGTTTTACCATTGGTTGATTGTATACTGACCATATACACACCAGTAGCATAGCCACTCAAATCAAACTGTACCGCGGTAGTGCCAGCAATAGTTTTTTCAGACAGCACCTGGCCCATTGGATTTAACAATTGTACTTTTCCACTAGTGCTGTTTTGCAAGAATACCTGTACTTGCGCACCTGCAGGGTTAGGGGCAACTATGATGCCTGCAATATTATTTGCGTTTCGAACTGAGGTAGGCCAGTCTGTACCACCACCGTTGCCACCATCGCCCCCACCAGTGCTTTTCGCTTCTTCGCAATACATATCAACTTCTAAAGCTGAAAGTGCCCGGCCATATAGTTTAATATCGTCTATAGAACCATAAAAGGGATAAGATCTCCAATCGGAAGAAGCTGTGTTAAACATACTTGCACCGAAACGCATATCTTCAATACCTGGCTGTAAAGTAGTGGTGTATGGCATTGAATGGTATAAAACACCATTTACATAGTTTCTCAATTCAGCGCCATCGTAAACAGTTACCAGGCAGTACCATACTCCTTTACTTATATAGTTGTTATGAGGTGCAAAATCAGTACGGGAATAAGCCCGACCAATATCGGTAACCTGCGACTGAAATGCCATCTTATTGGGTGTCGCGATAAAGCAGTCGTCATCATTAGGATTGTCGCAGAACTCCATGGAATAATAATCCGAAGCGCTTTCCGTACCTCTCCATACAATGCTATTCCCCTGACATTGGTCAACGTTAAAACTATCTGCATTAACTAAAGCACAAATAGAAAAACTTTGCACATTCATTAGCAAATTATATGGTACAGTAATATTATCAAATACCCCGGGCATAGTTGTACCCTTAAACTTATACGCAGTATTGACATTGCCTGAATAGCCAGTTGTAAGGCTAGCGCCTATCACACTACCATTAAGCCCATTGCCACTCACATCGTTGGCACTGCCATTAAAATTCCAGTGGCCTACCAGGCCTGCACTGCCCTGGGCATTTGCAGTTAGCGAACAGAATGTAAACGCTAATAGGTATAGGTATCTTTTCATTTAAGGGGATTTAGAAATACAAATAAACTAAATAAGTATTTGAAATACGACAAACGGGCATAGAAATACAAAACCCCGGTATCAACCGGGGCTTTGAGGGTATGAATGTATTTACTAAACCTTACGCAACTGCGCTATCCAGTACGCTATTCATATTGCGTACTGCTTCAGCCGATTTGTTGAACAACGCCTGTTCTTCATCGTTCAGTTTGTAGTCTATTATTTTTTCAACACCGTTGCGGCCTATAACTACAGGCACGCCCATGCATATATCTTTTTGTCCGTATTCACCATCGAGCGCTACGCAGCAAGGGAACACTTTTTTCTCGTTGCGAACAATGCTTTCAACAAGTGCAGCACCAGCAGCACCCGGTGCATACCATGCTGAAGTGCCCAACAGCTTAGTAAGTGTAGCGCCACCTACCATTGTATCGTCAGCTATTTTCTTCAGTTGTTCAGCACTTAAAGTATTGCTAACGGGTGTGCCGTTAAGTGTAGCAAGGCGTGTAAGCGGTATCATGGTAGTATCGCCATGGCCGCCTATCACTACTGCGTGCAGGTCGTTAGCCGAGCAATCTAAAGATTGTTGCAGGTAGCATTTGAAACGAGCGCTATCCAGTATACCACCCATACCTATTACACGGTTCTTAGGAAGGCCTGTAGCTTTCAGCGTTAAGTAAGTCATCGTATCCATAGGGTTGCTGATAACCACTATGATGGCGTTAGGAGAATACTGCAGCAGGTTTTTAGCAACGCCTTCTACTATTTTAGCGTTGGTACCAATCAGTTCTTCGCGTGTCATACCCGGTTTACGCGGTATGCCTGAAGTGATAACACAAACATCTGAATTAGCAGTTTTGCTATAATCGTTCGTGCTGCCGATAACGCGTGTATCGAAGCCCAACAGAGATGATGTTTGCATGATATCAAGCGCTTTACCTTCGGCAAAACCCTCTTTAATATCAACCAGTACCAGTTCTTCGCAAAGTTCTTTACGGGCAATGTTATCGGCACATGTTGCACCTACCGCACCCGCACCTACTACAGTGATCTTCATTTTATGATTCGTTTTTTGAGTTAAGATATGAGAGAACGGGTGCAAAGATAGCTGATTTTAGATTTCTAAGAGTAATACGGAACAACACCAAACATTACCAATACAATTAATGTAACAAAAGTATATTTTATAGTACTACCTTCGTTTGCAGGCTATTACCCCAATAATTGCAAGTATTCGGTCCTCCTCTTATTTTTTGATTTGATTTATGGAAAATTTGGATAAAATCTACCACGGCGACGTAGAGAATATAAGCCGCATGTCGATTGTGCCTACTATATTGGAGGTGATATGCCGTACTACGGGCCTGGGCTTTTCAGCAGTAGCAAGGGTAACACCTGAAAAATGGGTAGCCTGCGCCGTGAAGGATGAGATAAAGTTCGGGCTACTGCCAGGTGGTGAATTGAAAGTAGATACTACCTTATGCCACGAGATACGCCAAACGGGTAAAGAGATTGTTATTGACCACGCGCAAGAAGATGAATATTACCGGTTGCACCACACACCTATGCAATATGGTTTCCAAAGCTATATATCGGTGCCTATATTTGGAGCTGACGGTAGCTTTTGGGGCACGCTTTGCGCTATAGACCCCGGCCCGGCTATACTGAACACACCTGCAATAAGGGGCTTGTTTAAGCTATATACCCAACTGATATCGCTGCACCTGCACGCTGCTGAGCACATGTCTGCAGCAGAAGTGAAAAAAATGGAAGACCAGACTTTTGTTGTACTGCAAAAACAACTGCAGGCCATAAAGGAACAAACCGATAACGCTGAGGTGAACGTCCGTAAGCTATCGGACAGGGATAGTAAACGACTGAACGATACTATAGAGCAAATAATAGCAGAGCTAAAAAACCTGCTGAGGGATATAGGGCAGCCAGCTGAAATTAAATAAGCCATATAGATTTACAAAAAATACAAAGGTCACATCGCTTACCCCTCTCAGGCAAATTTGCTACCTTCGCGGCTATATTTTTCAGTTATGAACCAATCGAAACGCGTTTACGACAACATACTGCAAACTATTGGCAATACCCCGCTGATAAAGCTGCATAAAGTAACCTCTGACCTGCCATGCCCTGTGTATGCTAAGGTAGAGAGCTTCAACCCCGGCAACTCTATTAAAGACCGTATGGCGCTTAAGATGCTGGAAGTAGCTGAAAAAGAAGGAAAGATAAAACCGGGCGGCACTATAATAGAAGGTACATCGGGTAATACAGGTATGGGCCTTGCAATGGCAGCCATCATCAAAGGCTACAAATGCATATTCGCTACTACCGATAAACAATCGAAAGAGAAGGCTGATATATTAAAAGCACTGGGCGCTGAGGTTATTGTTTGTCCTACAAACGTAGAACCTGAAGACCCACGTTCCTACTACTCAGTATCAAAAAGACTGGCTACTGAAATACCCAACAGCTGGTATGTAAACCAGTACGATAACCTTGCTAACCGCCAGGCACACTACGAGCAAACAGGCCCTGAAATATGGGAGCAAACTGAAGGCAAAATAACACACCTGGTAGTAGCTGCGGGTACCGGTGGCACTATAGTTGGTACAGGCATGTACCTGAAAGAACAAAACCCTGATATACAGGTATGGGCTATTGATACTTACGGATCGCTGCTGAAGAAATGGTTTGAAACAGGCGAGCTGGATATGAACGAGGTGTACCCGTATATATCGGAAGGTTTTGGTGAAGATTTTCTACCGCAAAACTACATCAAAGAGGCAATGGACCATTTTGAGAAAGTGACCGATAAAGATGGTGCGGTAATGGCGCGTAAAATAGCCAAAGAAGAAGGCATATTCGCGGGTTACTCGGCAGGCTCTGTAATAGCGGGCCTAAAACAACTGAAAAGCAAACTGAAACCTACCGACCTGGTAGTGGTCATCTTTCACGACCATGGCAGCCGTTATGTAGGCAAAGTATATAATGATGAGTGGATGCTGGACCGTGGTTTCCTGGATGTAGATACAGTGAAAGACCTGATTGGTGGCCTGGGCCGCCGCAGGCTGGTAACTATAGATGAAGACGCCAAAGTAAGCGACGCACTGGAGCTGATGAAGAAATATGATATAGAGCAGATACCGGTAATGAAAGATGGCGCAATGACAGGAGCCATAACACAAAGCGGACTGTTTAAAAAACTGATAGAGAACGCTGATGTGAAAGACTATAACATAGGCGATGTAAAAGAGGCCGCACTACCTGAGGTAGATATGAATACACCGCTGGAAAGACTGACGCACTATATAACCAAAGACAACGGCGCCATACTTACCAAAGACGAAAGCGGACAGCACCATATACTTACCAAATACGATATACTGAACGCTTTCAGCAAAGGATAATATCTTAATTAGCAATGTGATAATTAGCTGATGGTATGATATTGGCGGTAATGATTGGAGGAGAATAAGTGTATTGTTTCACTTTTGAATTTTGACTTTGAATTTCTTAAATAGAATACTAAAAAAGCCACCTATGTTATTCCCATGGGTGGCTTTGTTTCATACGGGGTTGTTTATATACCTGATACTGGACTACGCAGGCAGCGAACCCATATCTTCGCCGCTATGGCTGCAACCGGTATATATGCTGCTATACGCAGCCAGCTGGCTGTATATATGCGACCTGAAACGCTGGGCGGCATTCACTTACATAGGCCTTACATCGCTGAGTATAGTGCTGCAACTTACCCTGAAGGCGGGATACGCTAAGGATATGTACACCGATATGCTATTCCCCATCAACATATTATTTTGCTTTTTTGTGTTGTTTTACTTTAAACGTTTTGAGTGATGCGTGTGTTTACCGATATGATGAGCCGCACTACAGAGCTGCCTGATAACCTGCAGCGAATAGTATCTGTAGTACCATCGCAAACAGAACTGTTATACGACCTTGGCCTGACTGATGAGGTGGTGGGTATCACCAAATTCTGCGTGCACCCTGAAGATTGGTTTCGTAATAAAACACGCATTGGTGGCACCAAGAAGCTGCGTATTGAAGAGATCATAAACCTGAACCCTGACCTTATACTAGCCAATAAAGAAGAAAACGAACAGGAGCAGATAGAAGAACTGGCCAAACACTGCCCGGTATGGATAAGCGACATACACAATATACCACAGGCCCTGCAAATGATACAAGTGGTAGGGCAGCTAACCAACCGCGACGCCAGGGCTGCTGAAATGGTGGAAGAAATTGTACAGGGCTTTACTAAGCTTAGCAAGCACGCCGGCAAAAAGCGAGTGGCGTACATGATATGGTACAACCCATGGATGGGCATAGGCACAGACACCTTCATCAGCAATGTAATACAGACGATGGGCTGGCAAAATGTATTGCAGGATAAAAACCGCTACCCCGAAATAACATTAGAAGAACTAAAAGCTTATAAGCCTGAACTGGTTCTTCTTTCGTCGGAGCCTTTTCCTTTTAAAGAGCAGCATATAGAGGAAGTAAAACAAGTATTGCCCAATGCAGAGGTAATGCTAGTGGACGGTGAAATGTTTAGCTGGTATGGCAGCCGGATGGTGCAGGCTGTAAACTATCTGGATGGGCTGGTGCAGCGTTTGGGATAATTATTTCACTTTTTTCCAGTGACCTACATTATGCGATTCTCCACCGTTTCCTGTGCTTCCTGAAACACCTCTGAAATTATTAGTAAAACGAAGGCTATCACCATAAAAAGTATATTCAGGATAATTCCCGCTTACGTTAGGGATACTAAACACCTTTTCATTTCCAAATGTTTTTATATCGATGTAAAAATACTGCATACTACCCTCAATATTATATTTACTTGACACGTAGTCGCCTGATGAAGGATCAAGATAAGTATGTACCATTGCGATAACTTCACCTTCCCCATAGCGATAAACCTTTACATGCGACCTGACAAGTGTATCCAGGATCAATGTTCTGTTGCTATAATTAGTAATTGAATATCTTGTATAGTGCTCAATCCCATCATAAACACCAAAAAGACTTTGCATCGGATCTTTTATTACAGTATCTACAACTACAGTATCGGCAGTATCAACCTGTGGAGAAGGAACTATGGCAACAGGCTCTTTTTTACTACAACTGAGTAAAAGGCAAAGTGCACCTGATGCGGTAATTGTAAAAAGTGATCGCAGGGTGGGCATGATATAGGTGTTACAAGGGTATCAGATCCGGTCAATTAGATTGTTTGTACCAAGTGCCTTCTGTGCCTGAGGTAGTGATAGTACCCTTAGCCTTATCTTTTATAATGGTACGGTCGAAGTAGTCAACATATCTTTCTTTGGCATGAAACACCACGTATTTACGGTTCTCTTCATCGTCGGCAAAATTGGTCACATAATCTTTAAAATCCATTGCGAAGAAAATACTGCCATCCGCCTCCCATAACAGGTGGTTGCTTTCAGGGTTGGTTATTTTCAGTTGCGAATCGTAAGTAACATCGGCACTATCCAGCATTTTACCGGCAGTATTCCGCACATATTTATATACATGCAGCGAGCCTAAATAATTGCCTATGGTGTTTTTAATCGGGTCGGGGTCAAGCGGAGTAGAAGTATCTACCGGGCTTGGGGTAGGAGGAGTAGGTGTTGTTGTACTGCCGGTGTTGGAGGAGGTATCAGGCTTGGTTTCCTCTTTTTTGCAGCTTGCAATAGCGAGTATAAAACAAAAACCAAGCAGGGATAAAAAATAGGGATTACGTTTCATGGCGTAAAGATATGTGAAGTATGTACATTTCCATGCAGCATAAGTCACACATCTGTAAAGCCTAATAAATTTTAATACTATTTTAAAGGGCAACTAACCCATCAGGTGCAGCCAGTTACGTATCTCTTTTTTAGTTTTCCCAAGTTTAGTTTGCAGGCGTTTCAGCAGCTCTTCTTCTTCCCCAGCCTTATATTCAAGGTCTTCATCTTTTATATCGGGGTGCTCCTGTTTTATTTTCATTCTTGCTTCCTGCCATTGCTGCTCAAAATTGCGGTTATCCATAGTTTATCATTTTATAAACTAATAAAGTAAAAAACCGTACCTGTAAACCGATTCGCAGGTTTTATTCTTTAATGATTTTACGCACTTCAGTGCTGCCACCCATAAGTTGCGCTTTCAGAATATATACTCCCTGTGGTAAATTAACAGTAAGAATATTATCACCCGAAGGTAAGTGCTCTGTTGCGTACACTACTTTGCCGGTCATATCTGTAACAACCAGTTTTTCAATACCAATAGAAGTAATGTGCAGGGTGTTACCAGTAAGGGGGTTGGGGTAGATGTTGAAAGCTGACTTTGTTTGTGTTAATATTTCTTCCATTGAATTAGGTATGCAGGATGCCTCTTCGTTGGCAACAAAATTATATGCCACCCAATGACTATAATAGTATTTTGCTTGTGTAGGAAAGCCAAAGCTAAACCGACCACCGAATAGCCCTTTATTACCGCCAATACCCCATACCCATTCATTGTAACCATTGGCGAACAAATACCTTTTTACAATTGCTCCGTTCGATAAAGTGATATTGTCTATGCCAGTAACTGTCTTAGCCTCGTTTTTCCAATCTAAACTATCACCTACCTTCAAATCGAACTTATACAAAATACTTTCTGTGCCAAGCGGGTGCTTACAAATAAAATCAGGCGTATATGTCCAATCTGATACATCCATTTCTTTTAATCTCAGAAAAAAAACGGTATCGGAAGATACTCTTATAGCTCCTAAAGTTTGATTATAGTAATTCAGCTTGTGATATAATATATTGTTGATAACTGTATCGCTGTTTATGAAAAACGAATGATATGCGTAAACATATACGCCATGTCCTGTTCCCAGCCTTTCACTCTCGCACCAACTTGTGCCTTGTTTATAAAAATCATCCAGTTGTATTTGAGCTTTTATTGAATGAGCGGCAAATATGAGCATGCTAAATATGACTATCTTTTTCATAGAGTGTAATGGGTTAAATAATTTACTGCTTAACGATTTTTTGCATTTTGATACTTCCATCAGCCAACTGCGCTTTCAGTATATACATGCCTGGTGACAGGTCGATGTCAAGCGCAATATCACCGGAAGGTATGCCTGATGTTGCATATACTATTTTACCCGTAATATCAGCCAGGCTAAGCTTCTCTATACCAATGGAAGTAATATGCAGGGTGTTATCAGTAAAGGGGTTGGGATAGATGTTGAATTGGGATTTGGGAAGTTGGGTATTGTTAATACTTGTCGGGAAACACTCACTTGCGTAATAAGTAATAGGGTAAACACTATTATTAAAAGGTAATTCGACAAAGTTATACCCAACGCTGTGGTTGGTGTACGCAACCATCGTCATAGAGCAAGGGCAATAAGACATAAACGAAGAAAACAAGCTCATAGTACCTCCCAGACCTTCTATCCATTCGCGCGACCCTGCAAAATAATATCCCCGTACCGGTTGGCCATTTGAGAGATACACAGTATCGATCTTTGTAACTGTTTTATGAGCAGACTTCCAGTCAAGACTATCACCTACCTGCAAATTAAATTTGTAGAGTATGGTTTCGGTATTTAGTGGTGTATGTTGAAATGTTTGTATGTAATTTTCAATAGTATCATTACCATAATCGTAAGTACGAACAAAAAACACCGTATCGTTTGACACACGAATACCACCTTTCATATCACTCGAATAATCCATGAGGAACTTATGATAAGTATGGCCATTAAATACGGTGTCATCGCCTATCTCGTAATGCGGATGCGAGCCCCAGTTCACACCATGACCTGTTTCGTGCAGTTCCAACTGACACCAGGTAGCACCCTTGGTATAAAAATCATCAAGTTGCAATTGTGCATTAGCAGTAATGGCAAATGAAATAAACAGCAATAATTGGGATAATCGTTTCATAGGTCTGGTGGTTGGGCTTATACAGTTACGCACAAATATGATGCTAAATTTCATACTTGTCAATACCCTTAATACAAAACGAGCGATACTAGTGTACCGCTCGTTTCTATTATTACAATTGTATGACTATACATGGAATTTGATACCCTGCGCCAATGGTAACTGGTCGCTCCAGTTGATGGTATTGGTTTGGCGGCGCATGTATGCTTTCCAGCTATCGGAACCACTTTCGCGGCCACCACCTGTTTCTTTTTCACCACCAAATGCACCACCTATCTCGGCGCCGCTGGTACCGATGTTTACGTTAGCTATACCACAGTCGCTACCCAGGTGCGAGAGGAATGTTTCCGCTTCGCGCATGTTCAGCGTCATAATGCTTGAAGATAAACCTTGCGGTACACCATTCTGCATAGCGATCGCTTCATCCAGTGTGCTGTACTTCATTATGTACAGTATAGGCGCAAAGGTTTCATGTTGCACAATAGCCATATCGTTGGTTGCTTCATACACGCATGGTTTTACATAGCAACCGCTTTCATAGCCCTTACCTTCCAGTACACCACCCGCTACCACTACTTTACCACCCTCTTTCTTCAGGGCAGCAATAGCATCCAGGTAGTTTTGCACGGCATCTTTATCTATCAGCGGACCTACGTGGTTGTTCTCATCCAGCGGATCGCCAATACTTAGTTGTTTGTAGGCAGCTACCAGTTTCTTCTTAAATGCATCGTACACATTCTCGTGTATAATAAGACGGCGTGTAGTGGTGCAACGCTGACCCGCAGTACCTACCGCACCAAATATAGCAGCACGTAGCGCGATGTTCATATCGGCATGCTCCGATACTATGATGGCGTTGTTGCCACCCAGCTCCAGCAGGCTTTTGCCCAGGCGGCTACCTACAGCGGCTGCTACGGCTTTACCCATGCGGGTACTACCTGTAGCCGATATCAACGGTACGCGCGTATCGTTGCTCATCCATTCGCCGGTATCACGGCCACCTATTACCAGGCCGCAAACACCTTCCGGCACTTTGTTGGCCCTGAATACTTCGGTTATTATATTCTGACAGGCAATAGCCGTCATCGGTGTTTTTTCAGATGGCTTCCAAACACAGGTATTACCACATATCCATGCTATAAAGCTGTTCCAGCTCCACACGGCAACGGGGAAGTTGAACGCACTAATGATACCTACAACGCCCAATGGGTGCCATTGCTCGTACATACGGTGCATAGGGCGCTCGCTGTGCATGGTAAGGCCATATAACTGGCGAGAAAGGCCTACTGCGAAATCGGCAATGTCAATCATCTCCTGTACTTCACCATAACCTTCCTGCAGGCTTTTACCCATTTCGTAAGAAACAAGACGGCCCAGCGCTTCTTTATTTTTACGTAAAGCCTCGCCTATCTGGCGTACTACTTCGCCACGGCGCGGTGCAGGCCACATACGCCATTCAGGGAAAGCAGCTTCTGCCTGGCTAATAACCGCATCGTAGGTTTTGCGGTTCACACCACGTACCGATGCTATCAGCTTACCATCAACCGGCGAATAAGAATCTATTTTACCATCGCCGGCCTTCAGCCATTTGGTACCTGTAGATGCACCTTCATTTACTTTATCTATACCGAGGGTATCGAGCACTTTACTCAGTTTCATATAACGTTTTTAGGAAGTGCAAAAGTAACGAGAATTTATTTGGCAGGGTGATATACACCAAAAGGCATATTATATCTTCAAGCTAAGACCCACCATTACCGGTATACGTATCATTGCGGTACGAGCGTTTGTACTGCCGCCCATATAATTTATAAAATAACATTCGGCATTAGCTTCGGTAAAGAAATTAAACTTTTTACCTATGGGTACACTGTACCCTACCTGAATACCCAGCTGCAAGCCATTTTGCTTATACTCGCCCACATAGGTACGTCCCTTCTGCGGCACAATAGTTAAACCCACATTTACACCGGTGTATACATATGATCCTGCAAAATTGAATTTTTTGTTTGCATAAATATAGGTAGTGAAGAAATTATCATTGAAATGTGCTACATAGGATTTACTGGTAAACCCTTGCCTGCCGAAATTGAAGCCAAGCCCAAATTGGGCTTTCTTTCCGTCAGAGCCTAGCTGTATACCAGCCATAGCATAAAGGCCAGGCTTGGCGCCTCCATTAGAGTTGAATGGTGCTGAGCTGAAAGAAGGACCAGCCTTAATGCCTAATAATGCACCCTGGGCAAATACTTGCACCGACAAGATGCAGCAAACAGTTGTGATGAATAGTAGTTTTTTCATAAATAAAATAGCCAGCGTTCTTTAAAATGTATAATTGATACCAGCAGTCACAGGGAAATAAGCAATACCCCGCGTAGCAGATCGGGTTATAACACCTCCTTGCGGATGATATGAATTCACGTACACATATTGCCTTGCAAGACGCAAACCAGCCTCGCCCTCTAAACTAAAATGTTTGTTGAGTTTGTAATTATATCCTATTTGCATGCCATATGTTATACATACTTTTTCAAAAAAATAGTTAGCCCCAAGAGGAAATTGCGTTGTACGTGGAGGCGTTGTGGAACTAAACTTAGTAGCAGATCTTGTATGGGGCAAATTTATTAAACCAGCATTTAACCCATAATAAATATAGGATCTTCGTAGCAGGCTCTTGTAATTTACGAATACAATAAACTGACTAAAACCCTGACGGGATGAATAATTTATGGTACCAATCTTGTCGAAATTATCCTGGTAATTGTAATGCAAGCGACCGAGATCGTAAGATGCGCCGAATTGAAAGTGCTTTATATTGAACGCAGCTTTAATACCCACTATTCTATCAACGCCCCCGTTGAAATCGGTATGAATACGACCTGGGGCAGCACTGTTATCGCGCAACCTTAGTGGTGGAGTACTATAATTTAACCCACCACGCAGCCCAATTGAGAATTTCTGGGCACTAGCTGATGTGTACACGCAGCTTAATAAAACAAACGCAGTTAATAATTTTTTCATTACTGAAGGATTGAGGGTTATTTATATTGTAGGATTATAAGGATGCCTTATCAGATTGGTATTGCCTAAGGTAGCAGCATATAGTTGAGACGGTAGTGTGCTGCCTGCTAAATTTTGCGCATTTGGATACTGCACGGATAGATAGGGCTTGTTCATAGTGTGAAAGTAATGCGCTATTTCATGACATCAAAATGACAAATAATATATATAACTATTACGCTCATTAATGTACTTTACATTACAAATCAACCCTACTATGAAATCGATGCTCACAGCTATCTTTATGCTAGTAGTAGTGCAAGCAGCTTCAGCACAAAAAGTGCGCATCAGCGACCCGACGAATAAGTGCGTCATAGCAAAATATATACCTCATCCATGTTATTGTACGCAGTTAAATAATTGGTCTTACAATACTACTGTACAAATTGGCCCTTATACATATAGCAAATTGAAGGACAGTGATTTTTACATCCGTGAAGATACTACTGCCAACATGGTTTATTCAAAATATGGCAATCATCCTGAAGTATTGTTATATGACTATAATTGGAAAATAGGGGATACAGTTGTTGACCAGACGTACGTTAGAGAAATTGATACTATTGAAGTGAATGGATTTAATCATAAAGTGTTTCATTTATATGATGGGAATGTATGGGGTACTATTATCGAAGGTTTTGGGAATATTGATTTCCCTTTTAGTTTAATGATTGGTAGTGTAGCTATAAGTAGCCATATTATATGTTTTTCAAATGCAGCTGGAACTCCAATAATTATAGATACAAGGCCAACACAATACCACTGCTTTAACCTGACAGCATGTAAAACAGTTGGTGTCGCATCGATAGAAAGCAAAACAAAAGAGCTTACTATCTATCCGCAACCTGCACAAAAAGAGTTCACCATTCAACTGCCGGAAACACTAAATGGCCAACTTGCTATAACTAATAGTATAGGGCAAATAGTACATGTACACAATATAGAAAACGAACAAACAATAAGGGTAAATAATCTTGCTTTGAATGCAGGCATTTATTATTACCGCATTAGCTGTAACACATGTACTGCCAATTATTCGGGTAAAATATTATTCGAATAGCATTATGGATATGCAATAACGAAATAATTATTTTTTAGCTCATCGTTATTGAACGATACGCGCCTGAGCAGTTTATTATACTTCACCAGAGTATCAACACTAATGGCAGTATCGGCAGGAAGGCTCTCCTTTTCTACCAGGTATACCTCTTCCTTGCTATCGCTATTCATATGATACTCCCAGCAGTCTTCGCTGAGGTATTCGTACTCGCTGTTGTGGGCCACAATTTCATGCCTTACAGCTACCAGCTCATTATGTGCACCGCTGCCAGCGCGCGCCAGTATCACATCGCTACCACTGGTGTTTTTCACCTTTATACTGTAGTGGCATTCGTCTCCTTCTTTTGGTTTGCACTGCATAGCGACAAAAGGGAAGGCAAGTAATATAAACAGGGCTTTTTTCATAAGGTTTACTGTTTCTTCTTGCTGGTGCTAAAACAAGAACAGTGCCATTTTTAACAATAGTACAAAACATGTACAATAGTGTTATTTTTATACCACAGTCAACTATTGTAGAAGCACATTATGAAATACCTTTTCTTACTCTGCATATTCCTGTTCAACACAACTCTGTATGCACAAAGTACCGGCCAGCACCTGAAAGGTAATGTGCAAGTGGTGATGAAAAATATGATGATGAAAAGCAGCCTGGGCGATACTATTCGCATGAAAACTACGCTGAAGTACGATGACAATAACAACCTGGCTGAAGAGATACACTATATGGATGATGGAAATGCCATAAACCATAAGGTGATATATACCTACAATACTGCCAACCTGCTGATGAACAAAACAAGGTATATGCAGGGCAACAATAACGACAATGGCATTATAGTGGATATATATACTTACGATGATAATAACAGGCTGATAAAAGAAAAGACCACTACCAGCAGGCGCAGCGACTCCATGATATACTGGTACATTAAAGCTAATGATGGCAATACATTGCGGTATAATATTTCAAGTTTATCGCCGGGCGACACTACCATTACCACCACCAATACAGATGGGAACATAACTGAAATACTGCATACGGGTACCCGCCAGAAATTCACTTACCAATACAACGAACATGGCGATGTAACCGAAGAAACCAGCATGGATAGTAAAACGGGTAAAATAAAAACACGCATAGTAAATGAATATAACCTGGAAGATATGCCCGTGACCATAAAAGAATATGATGGCAATGGTAAGTTGCTCGATGAATCGAGCAGCGCATATACCAATATGGATGACCATGGCAACTACCTGACAACTACCTGCCTGCGCAATGGCAAGCTGGCATATATTATTACCAGTGAGATTGTTTACAGGTAAAGAATATAAAATCCCTCACTCACGATACGATACCGTTCATTTGTATAAAGTACGATAACTACTATTGCCCGATACGCCTGCGTACCTCAGGAGCTACTTTAGTGCCAAACAGCTCAATAGAACGAAGCTGCTTGCTATGTTCTATATTGCCCGATATAGTTTGCGACAGGAAGCGTGTGTTTTTAAAAATGCCATAACCATATACCAGTTTTTCTATAATACGCTCGGGGCTGCCTACCAGCAATGAGCCTTGTGGCGAACGCATGTATTCGAACTGCTCTCTCGACATGGGCGACCAGCCACGTTCTTTACCTATACGGTTCATGATGCCTGAATATATTGGCCAGAATTCATCGCTTGCCTGTTGGTCGTCATCGGCCAGGTACATGTGCTGGTTGATGGATAGTTGCAGCTTGTTTACATCGTGCCCTGCTTCCTGCGCACTGCGCCTGTACAGGTTTACCAATGGCACAAACTGGCCAGGGTCGCCACCAAGAATAGCGATAGTAAGCGGCAGGTTCAATTTGCCTGCACGTACTACCGATGCAGGCGTACCTCCTACCGCTATCCAAATAGGCAGTTTATTTTGGTAAGGGCGGGGATATATGCCTTTATTATCAATGGATGCGCGCAACTTACCCTTCCATGTTAGCTTTTCGTGTTCGTTTATTTGCAGCAGCATGCTCAGCTTCTCTTCAAATAAAGCATCGTAATCGTTCAGGTCGTAGCCAAACAACGGAAATGATTCTATGAACGAACCACGGCCAGCCATTATTTCAGCACGGCCCCCGGAAATAAGATCGAGCGTAGCGAAATTTTGAAACGTGCGTACGGGATCGGCAGAACTAAGTACGGTTACCGCACTGGTAAGCCTTATATTTTTTGTTACCGCAGCTACTGCAGCCAGCATTACCTCAGGTGCCGATACCATATAGTCGGGACGGTGGTGCTCGCCCAGGGCATATACATCCAGCCCAATAGCATCGGCCAGCTTGCCTTCTTCTATTAGCTCTTGTGCACGTTTATATGCATTTGCAGCGTTACCTGCTGTATTATCGGGGGTTACTTCTCCAAAAGTGCTGATACCAAATTCCATAGTTCTGTTCTCTTAAAATAGTATGCAATATACCTCATTATGCAGCGTACAGCCGCTATACTGCAGGAAAGCGGCTTGCCTGTACACGGTCGTATTCCTTTACATAATCCGGGTTTTCAGTTTTCAGTAACCTATCCCAAAAACGGAAGTACAGCCCATAGTTGCCTTTGAACCTGCTATGGTGCAAGTTGTGATAAACGGAAGTATTCAATATTTCGAAGAGAATAGAGTGACGGAACCAGCGCGGCATTATTTCGTAGCCAAGGTGCCCATAAACATTTATCATAAAACCTATCAATACGAAAAGCGCCACGCCAAGCTCATTCATAGGCAGTATGAACACAATCAGAAAGAGTACGGCGCCTTCCGTCCATGCTTCAATAAAATGAAAAGAGTACGAAGCCCATGGCGATGGATTGGTTGACTTGTGGTGTACCAGGTGCGTGTATCGGAAAAGCTTTTTATGATGCAGCAGGCGGTGCATCCAATAAAAATAAGTATCGTGTATTATAAAGCTGAGCAATACACTTAACGGCAGCCACCACCATGCATATACGGTTGAAGTTTTATCGTAAATAAGGGTGTATTGCTTTAGTGGCGTGAACAAAACCATAACACCTATGAGCGCAAGTACTATAGCTGTTTGTAAAGAATACAATATCTCTTTTACAAAATCTTTATTTCCCGCCTGCCTTACCTGTATTTTAGACCTGGCATATTTGTTAGCGAAGAAAAAATAAACCAATAAAAATGGTAACCCCGCTACAACAAAATAGCGCACCAGGGTTATACTAAATAACAGACCAAAAGCCTCCGCTAACTTTTGCATGATATAAAATTAGCGAATACGGGCATTCGCATAAAAATTAAGCCAACACCTGTATATAAAATACCGTTAAATAACGGTGGTATGTATATGAATTATTATTTTACCTTCGATTCCGGATATCACCAGAGACTTAGTTTTACTTTTAAGAGAGACCATGTAAACGCCGGCCGGCAAGCCAGGATTTAGTGTATCAGCATTCTGCTATAATAACCCTTTCAAAAAAAAATTACCCCTAAAACTTTATAGCCAACAGGCTATGCTTGAGTTGCTGTAAGCAAGAAAAAAAAATTGCTATACGGCCAGGGGAAAGTTATGTTCCGTATAATTTGTTTTAAACCTCAAATAAACATTCACTTATGAAAAAGACAATGCTCCTCATTTTTGCCGCCGCCGCATTGTGCAGCAGCAAAGCAAAAGCCCAATTGAGTATGACATACTTCTACAAAGAAGAAATGTCGAGCCGTACGGTAGAACCAATACCCGGTACAGGCGAGTATGTAATGACTGAAACCCGCTATGACCCTTCAGGTGGTGGCGATAACAGTATACACTTTACCCGCTACAACCAAAGTGGCATCATAATGCCGGGCGCTGACGTTTACATTGACCAACCGGGCATTGACGACCGTAATATCGACATCAACTACATAGGGGGCGGCCAGCTGGTACTCACTACCTATTATAGCCCTTTAGGGTCGGGTCGTGTTTTTGTAAACAATATACTTGTTGATATCAATGGTAATGTTCTGGGCCCACAAAACATTATAGTTAGCAATGACCCTAATTACATCAACCTGTATGGTGCCGATGCTGTTTACGATCCTGTTTTCAATCAAATAGTAGTATGTGGTACTGCTACGCAACAGAGCTATTTCCCCGGTATTGGCAAACAAGCGTTTGTAGCTACTGTTGACCTGGCAATGAACCCAACCAACATGATGTTCTATGATAGTAATCCCGGAGTGTTTGGTAATGACTATGACATTGCTACAAAAATATCGCTGAACGCTTCTACTAACAGGTATTATGTTACCGGTTCGGTAAACGTGAACAAAGGCGGCAACCTGATGATGGGTATCAGGAACCAACTGATAGATCCGTTCACGCTGAACCCGGTATGGGATGTACCTATATCTTTCACCAATCTACAATCGGAAGAAAATGGTGTTGATATGGTTGAATCATCAGGTCCATTCGGCCAGCAATTCTGTACACTTGTCAACAGTACATCGGGAAATAAATGGTGGATGCTGCGCATAGATCCATTCACCGGTAATCCGCTTAATCCGTTCATCGAAACCATATTCAGCTATCAAGGTTATGGCCACAGCATTGCGCTTGGCAACAGCCCTAATGAAGTGGTAATAAGTGGTATGAAGTATAGGGCGCAAGGTGGTAGTTGCACTGCACAAGATGCAGAAGCCGACCCTTTCATGGCCACAGTGGATGTAAGCACTCCGTTAGGCACACTAACGAACCATGTTGAATACTATACGCAAATTGGCAATAATACTTATTGGGGCCTGGGCGATTTCTATCAGCCATCTTCGGGTATTTATCCAGTACCTGTTTATGCCAACCAGTTTGCTGACAGGGAAAATATGGGCACACCTTATAGCGTAGTAACACCTATATTCAACAATTCTATTGCTACATTCCCGCTAAACACTAAATACCTGGATGTAGATCCTGTTACAAAAAATGGTTGTAAAGATCTTAATTGCTCATACGGTTTCGACTTCAACGATAACCCTGTAAGCATGACCCCTGGTTCTAACTATTATCCACCATTCGCACCTAAGACAACCGGTGAAACATCAAATCCATACAATTACTACAATCAATTTGATTGCTTCTCCGGCTACTTCAGGGGCGATAATGCTACAGGTGTAAACACCCTTAGCCAAAGTGAGATCAATGTGTATCCTAACCCTGCTACCGATAAACTATCGGTTGAGCTGAACAACAGCTACAGCAGCAAAAATGCGCAGATATCACTGTACGATATGGCCGGCAAGAAAATAGCTGTATTGTTCGATGGTACTGTAAACGTAAACACCGTTCAGCTAACATTACCAACAAATATAAGCACCGGCATATACATGCTGCAAATAACTGGAGCCGACAATAATACAATTACCAAACGTATAACTGTCAGCAAATAATTTCATCATAAAAGGTACTGTGCTGCAAAAAATGTATGCACAGTACCTTTTAAACCTTCTTTTCACCATACAATATCCTTCATTATGAAAAAGCAAATGTTGCTATTTCTTGCTGCTACGGCACTGTACAGCACATCAAAAGCACAAAGCATCGCGTACTTTTACCGCGAAACCATGACACAGTCAACCGTTGAACCCCGACCGGGGGCGGGTGAATACCTGATGACGGAAACACGTTATACCACACGGGGCACCGACGACAACAGCATACACTTTACACGCTACGACCAAACCGGGGGCATACTGGCCAATGCCGTGATAGACCAGCCTGATATAGACGACCGCAATGTTGACCTTACACACATTAGCGGCGACAAGTATTTGCTGACCACTTACCACAGAAACCTTTCAACCGGGATAGTGAATGTGAACAACATGATCATAGACCCCAATGGCGGGGTAGCTACGCAAATGCTGTTAACAAGCATTAACCCCAAGTACCCTAACCTGTACCCGCTGGATGCCACTTACGATGCCAAACGCAGGCAAATAGTGGTATGCGGTGTTGCATCGGAAGAGGCACGCAAGGTAGATGCGCCGAAAGTGGCTTTCGTAGCTACGCTTGACCTGAGTCTGGTACCTACCAACATGAGGTTTTATGATACCTATGATGGTACCGGTAGTACCCAGGACTATGATATGGCTAACCGAATAGTGCAAAACAGCACGGGCGCTTATTATATAACAGGATCGGAAAATGCGAAGAAGGATATAGGTACGGTAATGGCTATACGCAATATGCTGATAGACCCTGCAACACTGAACCCAATATGGACATACCCATTGGCTATAACCGATGGAAAATCGCAGGAGAATAGCGTGGACATGGTGGAAGCAGTAGGCGCAAGCGGTAAAAAAGAATTCTACACTCTTATAAACAGCACGCACGATAACAGCTGGTCCTTCATCCGTATAGATCCGGGTTCAGGCGCACCTACCGTAGGCGTAGCAGAATCGTACAAAAGCTATGTGGGCTATGGCTTTAATATAGCCATGGGCAATAAAAGCGACCAACTGGTAGTAAGCGGCATGAAATACCGCGGTAAAGACCGCGACTGCTACAGCCAGGACGAAGAAGCAACCCCTTTTATGGCTACCGTATATATAAGCACAGTAACAGCATCGCTGCTGAACCATGTTGAATACTTTACCAAAGTTGGCAACAACGCTTACTGGAGCACAGGCGAACTGTACCAGCCATCGCCGGGCTTTTACCCGCTGCCTGTGTACCTTAATAACTTTGCCGACAGGGAAGCACCGGGCAAGCCATACAGCGTAGTAACGCCCCTGTACAACACCAGCTTTGCACTGAATACCAAATACCTGGACGTGGACCCAACCACTAAAAACGGTTGTGACGATGTTTATTGCAAATACGATGAGGAAAAATTTGAAATATACAGGCCTGAGAACGGGCTTGAACTACCTGACGCACCATGGAGAAGAAGGCGCCCCGCAGAAGTATCTGTAGTATTCGATTATTATGATAAAGTTGATTGCGCATCGGGCTACTACAGGGGAGAGAACGCTACAGGTGTAAACACCCTTAGCCAAAGCGGGATCAATGTATATCCTAATCCAGCTACCGATAAGCTATCTGTAGAGCTGAACAACAGCTACAGCAATAAAAATGTACAGATAGCACTGTACGATATGGCGGGCAAGAAAATAGCTGTATTGCATAACGGTA
Organism: uncultured bacterium; assembly: GCA_965650105.1. Lineage (GTDB taxonomy): Bacteria > Bacteroidota > Bacteroidia > Chitinophagales > Chitinophagaceae > Polluticoccus. The sequence goes on from CBFGNI010000014.1 coordinate 22,182, forward strand.
TTGTAAATGTCAACACAGTACAACTGGCATTGCCAACAAATATAAGCACCGGCATATATATGCTGCAAATAACAGGTGCCGACAATAATACAATTACCAAACGTATAACTGTCAACAAATAATTTCGCACCACTAAAAACAAAAGGCTGCTATCTTACGATGGCGGCCTTTTTAATGCTTATTAGTAAGGTTCTTATTTGCTATACTCGCCACCCAGCCACTGCTTAAAGTCTGCAGATCTTTCAGAGCTTACTACGGGCTGCTCTTTTACAGCCGGCTTCAGCGTAATGATAACACGGGCTTTGCTGTATGTTTTCATTTCCTCTATCGATTTGATATTGATAAGATATTGCCTGTTGACACGAAAGAATTGCTCCGGGTCCAGCAAATGTTCCAGCGCATCCAGGTTATGGTCCATAGGGTATGTACGCCCTTCAAAAGTACGGGCATAGGTAGCCTTGTTTTCACTGTAGCAATATGCCAGCTCATCGACCGATAATGTTTTAAGGTGCTCTCCAAAACGTATTACAAACCGCTTTTTATACTCCTGCTGCTGCGTAGGCGCCAGGCTAAAACTTTCACCCTGCTCGCTAAACATTTGCTTATAGTCTTCCAGCTTGGCCATAACATCTTCCAGTTCTTCTTTTTTTACAGGCTTTAGTAAGTAGCCCATGCTGCTGGTCTTGAAGGCATCAATGGCGTATTGGTCGAAGGCGGTAGTAAATATTACCGGGCAGGTGAACTTCACCATTTTCAGCAGGTCGAAGGCCGAGCCATCGGCAAGGTGTATATCCAGGAAAATAATATCGGGCATAGGATTTTGCTCAAACCATTCTTTAGCGCTTTGTACGCTATCGTGGTGGGCAACTACCTGCGCACCGGGTATTGTTTCTTCAACCAGTTTGTGCAGCCGCTTGTATGCGGGCATTTCATCTTCTATTATTACTATATTCATAACAAAGGCAGTATTACAATATACTCGTTATTCTCCACACCGAAGTAGATAATCTTTTTAGATAACAGGCTGTAACGCTTACGTATATTCATTAAGCCCAGGCCGGCACCCCGCTCCTTGCTTATTTTGGGCAATATATGGTTGCGTACGGTTATCCATTCTTCGCTGGCGGTGATGTATATCGTTAATGGATCTTTAAGTGATACAATATTGTGTTTGATGGCATTTTCCACCAGTAGTTGCAGGGCAAGGGGCACTATCTTTTTTGTACGCATCAGGTGCGGCGGTATATCTGCCACCAGGGTAAGGGCTTTACCAAAACGCGTTTGCTGAATGTACATGTAGTTCTGCAATATCTCCCATTCTTCGGCAAGGGTTATCAGGTCGCGGTCGCGGTACGAAAGCATATTGCGATACAGGTCGGACAGGCGCGAGGTATAGGTCATCGCCGCATCGGTATCTTCATCTATCAGGTTGGTAAGCGTATTCAGGCTGTTGAACAGGAAATGCGGGTTCACCTGGCTTTTCAGGTGTTCATATTCAAACATCATCCGTTCGCGCTGCAATGAAGACAGTTTGCGTATGCTACGCTCGCGCAGGTGTATGTATGCATAAGCAATGCTTACCAGCAATGTTGCCACCAGGCATATAAACCATATTCTGCGCCAGAATGGTTTAGCTATAGTGAAGTGATACTGAGCTTCGCCCTTGTGGCTAAAAGCATCGTTGTGCGCGGCCTGCACGCGGAAGGTATATTCCCCATCGCCCAGTTGCGGAAAAGTGACAGACTCATCGCTGGTTACTATCCAGCTATCGCTGTAGCCATCCAGCTTGTAGCGGTAGTGCAATTTATCGGGGTTGGAGAAATTGATACCTTCAAAATTGAAACTGATGTGGTTTTGCCCTGCACTAAAATCTTCCGTGCCAAAAGGCATTTTTTTAAAAAACACGCTAATTGCATCGATATGCACAAACGGGCGGATATCGAAGCCCTTGTAAATATTCTTGAACTGTACCATACCCTTATCGCCCGGCAGGTACACATTGCCCGCTTTATCTTTAGCGTACAGCTTTAGCGTGTTCGATAAGCTATCGGTAAAAAAAGCAGGCAGCTTGTA
>CBFGNI010000015.1:0-23646 GCA_965650105.1 uncultured bacterium
GCATTTTACCGAGCAGATATTTCAAAGCCTTGAGGCAAAAAATATAGATAGAGATTTTGTGACGCTGCATGTAGGTGCGGGCACATTTAAGCCTGTGAAATCGGAGACGATGCAGGAGCATGATATGCATGCTGAATGGATAGATGTAACGGTTGACACCATAGAGCACGTTATCAGGCACCTGGATGTGGGAGTTATACCAGTGGGTACTACGAGCATGCGCACGCTGGAGAGCCTGTATTGGATAGGCGCTAAACTGCTGAAAGGTATAGTGCCCAATAGTAATGCAATTGCAGTTAACCAATGGGATCCTTACGAATTTAAATCAGAAGCATCTGCTTTGCATGCGTTGAAAGCGGTAGTTGATTACCTGCTACAGAATAACCAGCAAAGGCTGGTGGTGCGTACGCAGATAATTATAGCGCCTGGCTATGAATTTAAAATAGCAAAGGGGCTTGTTACCAATTTCCACCAACCACAGTCTACCTTGCTGCTGCTGGTATCGGCATTTACAGGTGGAAACTGGCGTACTATATACAACCATGCGCTTGTCAATAATTACCGCTTCCTGAGCTATGGCGATGGCTGCCTGTTATTGCCATAAAAATCAGTTTTTACATCAACATTAATAAATAGTTACATCTGCTGCTTACGGTGGGTATTTAGTAGCTTTGCTGCCATTAATACGTAACAGGTGACTACACAAGAATTTATTGCAGCTGCTTTAAAGGAAGATATTGGCCCCGGCGACTATTCTACACTGGCATCTATTGATAAAGATGCACAAGGTAAAGCCGTACTGAAAGTAAAAGAAGCAGGGATACTTGCGGGCATCGGCTTAGCGCAGGATATATTTTACTACCTGGAGCCGGGTGCGCAATTTAGCATTTACAAGAAAGATGGCGACAGGGTAGCTGTTGGCGATATAGCTTTTGAAGTATCGGCAAAGGTGCATACTATATTGCAGGCCGAACGCCTTGCACTGAACTGTATGCAGCGTATGAGCGGTATTGCAACGCTTACCAATGTATATGTTGAAAAAATAAAAGAATACAGAACTGAAATATTAGATACGCGCAAAACAACCCCTCTCTTCCGTGCTTATGAAAAAGAGGCTGTGCGCATAGGCGGTGGCGTGAACCACCGTATGGGTTTGTACGATATGGTGATGCTGAAAGACAACCATATAGATTTTTGTGGCGGTATAGAGAAAGCGATATTGCGCACACAGGAATACCTGAAACAGAACAATCTCGACTTGCTGATAGAAGTGGAGACACGCAGCATTGAAGATGTACGGAAAGTGCTTTCAGTTGGTGGTGTACACCGTATAATGCTGGATAACTACAAGCCGGAACTGATGAAAGAAGCAGTTGACCTGATAGCCGGTAAATGTGAAACTGAAGCATCGGGCGGTATTAATTTGGATAATATAATGGACTATGCGGCAAGTGGTGTTGACTATATATCGGTAGGCGCTATTATACACCATGCTGTTAGCATGGATCTTAGTCTGAAAGCCGATTTAGCATGAGCCAAAAGAAACATCTGGTTTTCATCATCAATCCCAAATCGGGCGTTGACAGGGAAAAGGCCATACAGCAAGCCATAAGCGACAGGCTGGACATGCAGCAGTATAGCTATGAGCTCATTCATACACAATATGCTAAACACGGCACTGAATTGGCACGCGATGCTGCTGAAAAAGGTGCTTACGCAGTTGTGGCAGTAGGTGGCGACGGCTCAGTAAATGATATTGTAGCGGGTTTGCTGAATACTGATACCGCCTTGGCTATTATACCAAAAGGATCGGGTAATGGTATGGCGCGCAGCATGAAGATACCGTTGAAAGAAATAGAAGCCATAGATATTATTAATAAAGGCAATAGCATTAAAATGGATATTGGTTTTGCCAATGGCAGGCCATTCATAAGTAATGCAGGTGTGGCTTTCGATGCGTTGATATCGAAAAAATTTGCAAAAAGCAAACGCCGTGGTTTTGCTATGTATAGCTGGCTGGTCACCAAACATATGTGGACCTATAACGAATGGGACTGGCATATAACTATTGATGGCAAGCAGATAAAAGAGAAGGCATTTATTATCAGCGTAGCTAATGGTAAGCAGTTTGGTTACAACTTCCAGATAGCACCCGAGGCTGACTGGACAGATGGTATCTTCAATATCGTTGTTATTAAGAAGTTCCCTAAAATATTGGGCGGACTTTTAGTGTTGCGGGCTATGAATGGTACTATTAACGGCAGTCCGTATGTGAAGCATTACACTGGTAAAAAAGTAACAATATCGCACCCTGAGTTGCAGTTAATGCAAACAGATGGAGATGCACACCCTTGCGATAATAAGATACATTTCCATATAGAGAAAGGAATACAGAAAGTGCTGGTGCCTTAAGCATCCTCTTTATTGTACTTCCACCTGCGGTGCGACCAGAGCCAGTTCTCGGGTTGCGCTTCCAATTGCTGCTCCATGAATTTTACATAACGTTCTGTTAATTCTCCTTCAGGCATTGTTGAAGCATTGTCGGTTACCAGTTCGAAATGAAGACGGTAATGCCCACGCTTTATTTTGCGCGTAGCTGTAAACACGACCGCAGCACCCGATCTTCTTGCCAATTTTTCAGGGCCTTTAAAAAAAGGCGCTTCGCGGTGCATGAATGGTAGCCAGGCTGCATTTTTTATGTCAGCAGGATTTTGATCGGCGGCCAGACCTAAAACGAACCGTACATTTTTAAGCCGCTGCATACCTTTTTTTGCTTTCATAGAAATAAGCCATGTACCGCTTACGGTACGAATACGCTGCATTATTTTATCGAAAGCGGGATTACTTACCGGCTGATAAAAACAAGCGCATTGCTGCTGCACATTGTATTGCCAAACTACATTCAGCCATTCCCAATTGAAACTGTGTCCCACCAATGCATAAGTATCTTTATCCTCAGCATATAGTTTGCTAAAAACTTCCCAATTACCCGTCATTCGCCTGTTAAGTTGTTCTTTCGAGATAGTAAGCAATTTTAATGTTTCAATCCATTGATCGCAAAAATTGCGATAGAACTTCCTTGCAATAGCTTTCAGTTCTTCACCCGATTTTTCGGGAAAAGCGTTTTGCAGATTATCTAGCACTACACTTTTACGATAGCCGGTTACGTAATACAACAAGACGTAAATAAAATCAGACAATACATATAATATCCTTAAAGGCAGGAGTGCCAAAGGATATAATAATATAAGAAGTATATAATACAAGCGCTTACAGTTAGGATATATTGCCTGTGAGGTTATATATCTTTTGAATATTCTTCAGTATTTCGTTGAAATCTATGTTCAGGTCTTTTAGCAAACCGGTTTTTAAATCGAATACCCAGCCGTGTACTGTAGGAAATTGATTTGCCAGATATGATTTTTGAACTACTGCAGTTTTAATAACATTTACGCATTGCTCCTGCACATTTAGCTCTACCAGCCTGTTGTAGCGGGCGTGCTCATCTGTAATAGCATCCAGTTCCTGCTGGTGCAAGCGGTACACATCGCGGATATTTCTCAGCCAGGGGTTAAGTATGCCTAAGTCCTGCGGCGTCATAGCAGCTTTTACACCACCACAATTGTAGTGTCCGCAAACCACGATATGTTTTACATGCAAATGTGTAACAGCATACGTAAGTACAGACATTACATTCAGGTCGATATTATTGACCAGGTTAGCCACGTTACGGTGTACAAATACCTCGCCCGGTTCCAGCCCCATTATTTCGTTAGCCGGTACACGGCTATCAGAGCAACCTATATACAAATAATCAGGTTCCTGATCTGAAGATAGCTTAGCTAGAAAATCAGCATCCTGCGCTATTTTACCGGCTACCCATTTTTTATTGTTCTCAAATATTTCCTGGTATGTTGCCATTGCTATTGTTCGATTATAACTCAAAACTAAATAAACATTTCTGAAACGGGCTATATCTGTTATTTTTACGGCCTCAAACTAGCGTATATGAAACTGGTAACTTACTCGAAACAAGGTATAGAACAATTGGCTTTTTATGTGGGGGATAAACTATACGACACACAGGCGGCTAATCATAAACTGCCATCGACTATGATGGAAATGCTGAACAACTGGGAAGCTTTGATTGATATAGCCAAACAAACTGAAGCAGATATAAAAAGTGGCAAGCTGACTACAGAAGGTGTAGCGTACAATACTGCAACAATTATGGCACCTGTACCTCGGCCAACTTCATGCCGCGATGGATATGCCTTTCGCCAGCACGTAGCGTCAGCACGCCGCAACCGTAAGGTAGATATGATACCTGAGTTCGACCAGTATCCTATATTCTACTTCACCAATCATAATGCTATACAGGGCCCTGGTGAAATACGTTGTATGCCCGATCATTTTCAGAAGCTGGATTTTGAACTGGAGGCATCAATAGTAACCTGCAAAAAGGGACGTAACATAGCTGCTAAAGATGCAGATGAATATATAGCAGGCTATATGATAATGAATGATATGAGTGCGCGTACCCTACAAATGGAAGAAATGCTGCTGAACCTGGGCCCTGCAAAAGGTAAGGACTTCAGTACCGTAATAGGCCCTATGCTGGTGACACCCGATGAACTGGAGCAATATAAAATACCGGCAAAGGAAGGACATGTAGGTAATAGCTACAACCTGAAAATGCGCTGCCTGGTAAACGGCGTACAGGTAAGTGAAGGCAGCATGGGAGATATGGATTGGACATTTGCAGAAATACTGGAACGTTGTGCTTATGGTGTAGATATAATACCAGGTGAAGTGATAGGCAGTGGTACCGTAGGCACAGGTTGTTTCCTGGAGCTGAATGGCACGGGGCTTTTGAATGACCCTAACTATAAAGTACAGTGGTTGCAACCGGGTGATGTTGTTGAAATGGAAATAGAGGGCCTGGGTAAACTGGTAAATACCATTGTTGCCGAAAATACCGACTGGAGTATACTGAAACTGAAAAAGAAATAATAGAAAAATGAGGTTCTCGAAAGACACAATAGTAGGCGTAATAGGCGCAGGTGCCATGGGTTCGGGTATAGCGCAGGTAGCGGCTATGGCGGGCCACAATGTAGTTTTGTTCGATACGAATGAAGCTGCATTAGATAAAGCAAAAAACAGCCTGCAAAAAACATTGGAAAAGCTGGTAGAGAAAGGTAAAATTGGCAGCGTGCAGGAGATAACTGAGAGATTTACTTATGCTACGCAGACCAATGCCTTTGCCAATTGCTCGCTTATTATTGAAGCTATTGTTGAGAACCTGGATGTAAAGAAAAAAGTATTTAGCGGACTGGAAGAAGTAGTGAAGGCTGATTGTGTATTAGCTAGTAATACCTCTTCTTTGTCTATAACTTCTATAGCTGCTGCTTGTAAAAAAGCAGAACGCGTTATTGGCCTGCACTTCTTCAATCCTGCGCCGATCATGGCTTTGGTAGAGGTGATACCAGCCGTACAAACTGAAGAAGTATTGGTTGCAGAAGCAAAAGAGTTAATGCAACAATGGGGTAAAGTACCTGTAATAGCAAAAGATACTCCCGGCTTTATAGTGAACCGTGTGGCCAGGCCATACTATGGCGAAGCGATACGTATATTTGAAGAAGGTATAGCCGATAAAGAAACTATTGACTGGGCACTAACTGAAATAGGCGGCTTCCGTATGGGGCCATTTGCATTGATGGACTATATAGGACACGATGTCAACTATGTAGTTACAGAAACTGTTTTCCAATCTTTCTTTTATGATCCTCGTTTTAAACCATCATTCTCGCAAAAGCGTTTACTGGAAGCGGGATGGCTGGGCCGTAAAACAGGACGAGGTTTTTACAACTATGCCGAAGGTGCGGGACAGGCAGAACCCAATAAAGATATAGTAATAGGTACACAAATAGTAGAGCGTATAGTTGCTATGCTGATAAATGAAGCAGCAGATGCATTGCACCTGAATATTGCATCGGCTAAAGACCTGGACCTGGCTATGACCAAAGGAGTGAACTATCCTAAAGGTCTATTAGCATGGGCCGATGAATGGGGCGTAGAAAAAGTGATCTCAATACTGGATGGACTTTACAACGATTATCATGAAGACCGCTATCGTGCGAGTATATTATTACGTAAGGCGGCCTCAGATAAACGCATATTATCAAAGTAGAATTTATTGAACTTTTGGCCGGCACTCCTGTAAAGTAGTGTCGGCCATTACATCTTCGATATGATTCATGAAGTCTGATACTTTAGGGTATTTTTTCATGAGCTTATCCAGCATGCAGTTGCAATAAGTATCTTTTTCAGCATCGGTTTTTGCCCAGGTGGCGTCTTCTTTACAGCTTGTTATATACATTTCCTTAGTCTCACTATCCCACGTATTTTCGCAGGAAGTAAGCAGCGCCACAGGTATCAAAAGAAGTAGTAAGCGTTTCATGAGCAAAAAATTTAGACAGGTAAATAACTTATCTTGGCAGTACGTTATTGCACGGCACACTTAAAGATATAAAACTCATGTATCATATTACCATATTTTATGGCGCCATTCGTGAAGGCAGGCTAAGTATAAGAGCAGCAAAAGCTGTAGAAGATGCACTGCATGCTACCGGCAAGTTCAATGTAACCTTAATAGACATCAAAGAGTACAACCTGCCTGTAATGGAAGCACGGCTGAAGGATATGGACAACCCTCCTGAAAACCTGCTGAAAATAAGCAGGTTGCTATCAGGCGCAGATGGAATTGTATTTGTGACACCGGAGTATAACAATAGCTACAGTGGTGCATTTAAAAATGCCGTTGACTATTTTACAAAAGAATGGGCAAGGAAGCCAATTGGTATAGTGTGTGCATCGGATGGCAGACAGGGCGGGCTTAATGCATCGAACCTGTTACAACTTTTGGTACTGGCTATTGGGGCCATTGCGATGCCTTATAAGCTGCTGGTACCGGAATTGCCGAAATCGCTGGATGAAGACGGTAAACCGCTTACAGAAATCATGGAAAAGAATCTGAAAAAATTTGCAGAAGAATATTTGTGGTTTGTTGAAGCCATTGCTACACAGAATAACAAGACAAAGCCTTAAAATAATACTAATAAGACCTAAAAGTGGCGGTTAAACCTTAGATTTGCACCCGCATGAATTTGCAGGTGTTGTTGGGAATGTATCAGGAAGATATCCGCATAAAACAAATTGCGGCCGGTATCTCATTGCCTGATACGAAGCTTAGGTTACAACTCGATAATCTCCGGGGGTCTTCCATAAACTTTATTGCTACTGCGGTATGGCAATTGCGCGATGCAAACCACGTCTTCATTTTGAACGACAGGGAAGAAGCAGCGTATTTCCATAACGACCTGGAGCAACTGACCAATGCGCTGGATATTTGCTATTTCCCCGATTCATTTAAACGTACGGGAAATTATACCGAGCTGAATAGCAGCCACGTAATGCTGCGTACAGAAGCATTGACTAAATTCAGCAGTAAAGAGCCACATAAGAAAGTACTGGTCACTTATCCTGAGGCTTTATTTGAAAGAGTAGTGAACCCGAAGACGTTGTCGGGTAATATGATAAGTATTAAGGTAGGGGAAAATATAAAAGTGGATGAATTGCTGGCTAAGTTCACAGAGCTTGGCTTTAGGCGTGAAGACTTTGTATATGAGCCGGGCCAGTTTGCCATGCGTGGCGGTATATTGGATATTTACTCGTTTGGCAACGAACATCCTTACAGGTTAGAGCTTTTTGGTAATGAGGTGGATAGTATCCGCATCTTCAACCCGGAAACGCAGTTATCGGAACGCAAGCTGTTACAAGTATCTATACTGCCGAACATCGAAACAAATTTTACGACACAAGAGAAAATATCCCTGCTCGATTATTTGCCGGAGAATACGGTGATATGGGCAAAGGACTTTGACTATACTATAGGTAAATTAGGTAAGCTGGAAACTGATTTGCCGGAAGATTTTGGTACAGGTCAAGTTGCGGTAGACCATGATGAGGATATACTGAAGGAACTGACACGTGAGGACTTTGAAACACCTGAACGCTGGAAAGAACTACTGGTGCAGCGCCATTTGATAGAATGGTATAATCATTCGCTGGAAAAAATAACCGGCGATGAGGTGAATAAAGTGCAGTTTGCCACAGAAGAACAACCTGTTTTTAACAGGCAGTTCGATATGCTGATTGGTGACTTACAAAAGCATATAGCAAAGCAGTATACGCCTTTTATATTTGCGGAAAACCCAAAACAGCTTGAGAGGCTACGCAGTATTTTCGAAGACCTGAACGCACTGGTACAGTTTGTGCCGCTGCCCACAGCAATCAGCAAAGGCTTTATAGATCATGATAAAAAAATACTGTGCTATACCGACCACCAGATATTTCAGCGCTATCATAAGTATAAAGTAAAGCAAGCTTATACTAAAGGTAAGGCGCTTACTATGCGGGCACTGCGCGAGTTGCAGCCAGGCGACTATGTAACCCATATAGATCATGGTGTGGGTTTGTATAGCGGCTTACAGAAAATAGAAGTGAATGGGAATATGCAGGAAGCAATACGCATTATCTATCGCGATAATGACGTGCTGTATGTCAACATTAACTCCCTGCATAAAATAAGCAAGTACACGGGTAAAGAAGGCACAAAGCCTAAGGTGAATAAGCTAGGCAGTGATGCATGGGAGAAGCTGAAGAATAAGACCAAGAAGCAGGTAAAAGATATTGCTACCGACCTGATAAAATTATACGCTAAACGCAAAGCATCGCAAGGATTTGCGCATACGCCTGACAGCTATTTGCAAACAGAGCTGGAAGCTTCGTTCTTTTACGAAGATACACCCGACCAGAGCAAGGCTACTGCTGATGTGAAACGCGATATGGAAGCGCCATCGCCGATGGACAGACTGGTATGTGGCGATGTGGGTTTTGGTAAAACTGAAATAGCGATACGTGCTGCCTTTAAAACAGTAGGTGACAGCAAACAAGCTGCGGTGCTGGTGCCAACTACTATACTTGCATTTCAACACTACCAAACATTCAAGGAAAGGCTAAAAGATTTTCCTGCTACTGTTGACTATATCAATCGATTTAAATCGGCCAAAGAAAAGAAAGAAACATTTAAGCGATTAGAAGAAGGGAAGATAGATATACTGATAGGTACACATGGCATATTGGGTAAGGATGTAAAGTTCAAAGACCTTGGATTGCTGGTAATAGATGAAGAGCAAAAATTTGGTGTTGGCGCTAAAGAAAAGCTTCGTGAGCTGAAAGCGAATGTCGATACGCTTACACTTACAGCCACACCTATACCACGTACATTACAATTCTCGCTGATGAATGCACGCGACCTTAGTATCATGAATACACCTCCACCCAACCGGCAACCGGTGCATACAGAAGTAGGCGTATTTGATGAGTATGCAGTGCGAGATGCGATATATTTTGAAACTGAAAGAGGCGGGCAGGTTTACTTTATACACAACCGGGTGCAGAGCTTGCCTGAAATGGTAACGCTGCTACGCAATCTTTGTCCTGATCTGGAGATAGGCATGGCACATGGCCAAATGGAGGGGCACAAACTGGAAGAAGCACTCTTCAATTTTATAGAGCGTAAATATGATGTGCTGTGCTGTACCAATATAGTAGAGAGTGGTGTGGATATACCCAATGCCAATACCATCATTATAAACAATGCACACCAGTTTGGGTTGAGCGATCTGCACCAGTTGCGCGGCCGTGTAGGCCGTAGTAATAAGAAGGCGTTCTGTTACTTGCTGGCACCGCCTATGAGTACGCTGCCTGATGACAGTCGCAAGCGTCTGCAAACACTTGAACAATTTAACGAACTGGGTAGCGGCTTCCAAATAGCCATGCGTGATCTGGATATACGTGGCGCTGGTAATCTCTTGGGTGGTGAGCAAAGTGGTTTTATAGCCGAAATAGGCTTTGAAATGTATCAGAAGATATTGGACGAAGCTATTCGCGAATTGAAGACTACAGACTTTAAAGATGTATTCAGTGAAGAGCTGGACAGAAAAAAGGACTTTGTAAGCGATTGTACGATAGATACCGACCTGGAGATACTGATACCCGATTCTTATGTAGAAAATATAACAGAAAGGCTATCGCTATACACACAGTTAGATGACCTTGATGATGACGGTGCATTGGAAACATTTGCAAAAGATCTGCAAGACCGTTTTGGCCCGATACCAGCGCAAGTACAGCAATTGTTTACTACGCTGCGATGCAGGAGGCTGGCATGCGAACTGGGCTTTGAAAAACTGATATTGAAAAACGAGCAAATGCGCCTCTACTTCGTCAGCAATCCCGAATCTCCTTATTTCGAATCGGAAACCTTCAACCATATACTAAACTATATACAGACCCGCACTAATAATGCAAGGCTGAAACAGGTAGGTAAAAACTTTATGCTGGTGGTTGATAAAATGCGCAGCATGACCGATATCTATAATTTCCTTGAAGGCATTTCAGCCACAATAATCAACGCCGGTAAATAATTCTCTTAACTGCTTGTTAATCGCATGCAAGTAATTGCTAATGCGATTAACATGTCCTATTTTGTATTGTCATTTAGTATTCATTACCCACATGGAAAAGATCAGAGTAGTAGTTGCCGACGACCACCATATTTTGCTGGATGGCCTTAAGGCTATGCTACAAAAGCAAAAAGACCTGGAACTGGCAGGCTTGTATAACAATGGGCAAGACTTATTTGATGATCTTGGCAATGCTATGCCAAATATTGCGTTGGTAGATATCAATATGCCTGCTTTAAATGGCATTGAACTGACAGCAAAGATCAAAGAATTTTATCCGCATGTTAATGTTATAGCCTTATCGATGCACGATGACGCGCGGCATATTATGGATATGATAGAAGCCGGCGTATCGGGCTATTTGCTGAAAAATGTAAATGATAAGGAGCTGATGGAAGCTATACGCAGTGTTAATAATGGTAAGCTGTATTTTTCTTCTGAAGTAGCTGAAAAAATAACTTCAATGGTGATAACCCAGCAGAAAAAGTTGAGTGAACCCAAAGAAGCAAGACTTACGGACAGGGAGGTAGAAATATTGAAACTGATAGCGGAAGAATATAGTAATGCAGATATTGCAAAGGCACTATTTATAAGCGAGCGTACTGTGGAAACACATCGTAAGAATATGCTGCGTAAAACAAATAATAAAACAGTTGTCGGGTTATTGAAATATGCTCTTGAAAAGCAAATCATATAATCAATAACTTTTTCACATCCGTGCTACTACGTAGATAAAAATACCAAGCCCTGTGTATTTATAAGGGTTATACAGCAGAATACTTTTGTGGCAGAAATAGGCGCAGGGCCTTATTGTTTCATCATCCACAAAATTATTCAATATGAAAAAGCTGACACTATCTTTGTTATCTGCTGTATTTGTTTTTCTACTTGCTTCATGCAATAAAGTAGAAACTCCTACAGTTACGCCACCAGTTGATACCACTACCACTACCCCCACTGCACCTACCCCTTTTACACCTACGGGTGGCGATGCCAATGGTGTATTGGCAGCTGTGCAAATGAAATATAAATTAGAACAGGCAGGAGTTGCTTTCGATGTGGCATACGAAACTGCGGTTGCCAATTTTTACAATGGCGCCAGTGTTGTTGATGCCGGAACTGTTTCTGTAAACAACATCAACCTGGAAAAACAATCGAACAATTCTTACATTAAGATGGCTACTACAGGTATGACTGTTGCAGACCTGAAATACTCAGCGGGTGTTAGCTGGAATGTAACAGGTGGCGTGAATGGTGTACCGGCTATTAGCTACAATCATGGTACGAACTTCCCTAACTATACAGGTGAATTGCCGGCTGCAATAACTAAAGCAAACAGCCTTAGCTTCACTTTCAATGCAAGCACTGTTCAAAATGCTGACTCTGTATATGTATTTATAGGTAGCACAGGCAATAAAACATTTATTAAAGGTTATTCACCAACTGCAGGTAATGTGAAAATTAGTGGCAATGACCTAACCGATATACCAAATGTTTCAGACAATACTGCATTCCTTGAAGTGGTGCCTGTAAAATTTGCAGTAGAAACTATTGGCGGTAAGCGTTATACGTTTATTAAAGAGCAGGCAGTTGTTCGTAATGTAAATATCAATTAATCATCTTTTATGCATTTACATTTCATGTAGGTGGTGGATAAATAAGGCGGCGAAACTTTTGTTTTGCTGCCTGCCTTATTAAAAAGCAAAGAGCCGGATACATCCGGCTCTTTGCTTTTACAGGATACTTACAATTTTATAAGATCATCGGTTTTACGATCGTAAAATAAATATTGTGTAATAGGTGCGTTGTTATCAACTACTATCTTCACTTTTACCTTGTACTTCCAATACCATTTCCAAATAAGCGAGTTGAAGAACTGGCCTTTAGTAAGGTATGCGTTCATGATAGGATGTACATGTAGCGCTAAAGATCTGTGGCCTTGGTCAATAAGATATTTCAGGTCTTTTTCTATATCATCGGCCAACAATATAGATGGGCCTATTTTACCGGTTCCTTTACACGTAGGGCACACTTCTGATGTAGAAATGTTCAATTCGGGACGCAACCTTTGACGGGTTATCTGCATCAGGCCAAACTTGGAGATAGGTAATACAGTATGCCTTGCCCTGTCGCCCATCATAGCCTGCTCCATAGCTTCCAACAACTGCTTTTTATTATCTGGCAGCTTCATATCAATGAAGTCGATGATGATGATACCACCCAGATCGCGCAGGCGCATTTGGCGTGCTATTTCCTGTGCCGCTTCCAGGTTGGTTGCCAAAGCGTTTTGCTCCTGTCCTGAATCGCCACTCCGGGTGCCGCTGTTTACGTCGATAACGTGTAGCGCTTCCGTATGCTCAATAATGAGATAGGAGCCACTTGACAGGTTTACTGTTTTACCGAAAGAGGATTTTACCTGTTTGCTTACACCGTAAGTATCGAATATTGCTTGTCCGTTGCTATGATAGCTAACAATCTCTTCCTTTTCAGGAGCTATGCGCGAAACGTATTCTTTTGTTTCGGTCATCAGCTTTTTATCGTTCACTACAATACGTTGAAAGCTTTCGCTCAACAGATCACGGAGTATAGACGTTGTTTTGTCTTGCTCGCCTAATATTAGTTGGGGTGCTTTTGAGCCCTTTAAGTTTTTCTGGATATTCTCCCACATCTTCACCAGCTCCATCATATCGGTATGCAACTCGGCGGTGTTCTTGCCTTCAGCTGCAGTACGTACTATAACGCCAAAATTCTTTGGTTTGATGGCTTCCACTACACGCTGCAAACGTTTACGCTCGTCGGCCGAGTGTATTTTGCGCGATATAGCTATTACATCATTGAAAGGGGTAAAAACAAGGAAACGGCCGGGTAAAGATATTTCGCAACTAAGACGCGGGCCTTTGGCAGATATTGGTTCTTTAAGAATTTGAACCAATACTTCGGGTTTTTGGTTGATAACATCAGTTATCTTACCCGATTTTACTATTTCTTTTTCGTTCTGGAATTTTGAAAAATCGCCGATGCTACCTTCTATTGATTGCTTGGTGAATTTTAAAAGAGAACGGAAATAAGGGCTTAGGTCGGTATAGTGTAAAAAAGCATCTTTCTCGTAGCCAACATCCACAAATGCCGCGTTGAGGCCGGGCATTAATTTTTTAACCTTGCCAAGGTACAGATCGCCCACAGCAAAGTTATCTTGTCCGCGCTCGTAATGGAGCTCAACAAGTTTTTTATCTTCAAGCAGGGCTATCTCAACGCCGCCATCGCCTGAAGAATTGATAATAAGTTCTTTATTCATGCTACCACATTTATCCAACCCTGCTCTGTGAACATACTACAATACCGCAATTACCCATATTACAGCGGTTTATTGCTTTAATTAATAGTAATAAGTGGAATAGTGATTGCAAAAACAAAATATCACACCCTTTACAAATGTAAAAGGTGTGACTATATGTCTTTACAAGAAGATCGGAAAAACAGAGCGGGTGTGAACCTGCTAACTAATTATTTCTTCTTATGACGGTTCTTTCTCAAACGTTTTTTACGTTTGTGGGTAGCAATTTTATGACGTTTACGTTTCTTACCACAAGGCATAACACAATTTTTTTTAGTTATTTAAATGATTTTATATAGTTGTCTATATCTCTGCTAAATTCAGGCTTGTTCACTATCTTCTTACATTCTTCAAAAAGCGCTATCGCTTTCTCTTTATTTCCTTTCCCTTTGTATGACTCGGCCAAAAAGTACAAAGCTTCTGTATTCTTAGGCTCTTGTTTTAATATTGTTTCGAAACGCTGAATGGCTTTGTCGAACTGTCCCGATTGAACCGATAAGCGACCCAGCATTAAATTAGCCGGTACATTATCAGGTTTTTCGCGGGTAATGCCCAAAAGCATTTGTACGCCCTGCATCGTTTCTCCAACGCCTTCAATATAAGTTGCGGCCAAAGCCATTTTCGTTGTATCGTTGCCCGGATTTAACTCCAGCGACCGCTGAAAACAGGATACTGCTTGTTCCGCTTCCCACATCCTTACACTCTCCGATGAGGTTTCGTGTACGAGGTCCAGAAAGAATTGGCCTGCAAAATTGAGCTTTTTTTCTGAATTCTCCAATTTTGCTGCCTTCGACAAATAATATGCCGCTACAGGAAGCTGTTTATGCTGTTGCCATGCCTTAGCCAGTTCGGTATAAACGGGCGCCATTTTGGTAGAATCTGTAATACCTGAAAGCTGTGTTTCTATAGCTGTAATTTCGCTAACAGCGTGTGCAGGTAACTGGGTACGTGCTGCTGTTAAAATGGAATCGGTGGGGGGGGCTGCATGTGCATGTGGTTGCATGCCCTGGCCACCCTGCATTGGGCCAGCGGTAGTGCCTTTTTCGTTAACAACCTTAGGAGGTTTTGTATTAACCAGGAAATATAGTGCAGCAGTAAGAGCTATTGCTACAAATAAGGATATAAAATGAACCTTGCGCAAGAATTTTAATTTTCTTGCGCAAAGTTATAGTAAAAACGCCGTTAGCGCTTAGTCAATTTGATTTACCAGGTCGTTTTCATTGTGCTCAACAAGATCGTGCTTCGATTCTTTCACTGCTTGCACGAATTCTTTGGCAGGTTTGAACGCCGGGATAAAATGTTCCGGTATCTCAACGGCCACGTTCTTTTTGATGTTACGGCCTATTTTAGCAGCTCTTTTCTTTAATATAAAGCTACCAAAACCACGTACATATACAGGTTCACCTTCAATTAAAGAGGTTTTAACTTCTTTAAAAAATGCTTCAAGCGCAACCAGGATATCTACTTTAGGAATACCTGTCTTTTCGGCAATGCTTGTTACTACATCCGCTTTTCTCATAAAAGTTGGATTTTAATTGTGTTTATTCTCTTATCTATTATATATCTATGAGGTATAAAAATACATAATTCGTATAATAAAATTACTGCATTGTTAGTTTATTATACTTAATGGACACTTATATATGTTGTTTATGTTTAAATGGTAGTATTTAAATATAGTAACATATTATGATACAGCATACAATAAATTGCCGGTATTTGTTATTTAACATAAAAAAATTAAGCCAAGTGGTTATATTTTAACAAATACAGTACTGGCGAGCTACGGATATAGTTATATTCCACAAAACTGGTGTTCATGCCCTACTTTTGCGTGCAAATATTTACACAATGGTAACTGCCGTTGATAAGAGGAAATGGGTAGCGTATTGGTTGCTGACAGGGGTATTGATGATAGTGATACAAGTTTTACTAGGTGGGGTAACCCGCCTTACCGGCTCAGGGCTATCTATTACAGAATGGAAGCCTATTATGGGGGCTATGCCACCAATGAATGAGAAAGACTGGAACCATGCTTTTGACGGATATAAGCAAATTGCCCAGTACAAATACCTGAACAGTCATTTTGAATTAAGTGATTTTAAGTTTTTATTTTTCTGGGAATGGTTGCACCGCTTATGGGCCCGCTTATTAGGGGTAGTTTTCGCCGTTGGTTTTATATATTTCCTGGTAAAAAAGTATTTTGATAAAGAGATGATCATACCTTTTATCATCCTCTTTATATTAGGCGCAATGCAGGGCCTCATAGGCTGGATAATGGTTGCAAGTGGCCTTAATGATACCGACCTATATGTAAACCATATAAAACTTGCATTACACTTTATAGCAGCATTGATACTGCTTTGCTATACCCTATGGTTTGCCTTGCAGCTGCTGGTGCCTAAAGAAAAAGTAGCATATAGCGTACGCCTGCATAATTTTACTCTATTGATTATTGTAGTATTGGGTGTACAACTGGTATATGGTGCATTTATGGCAGGACTTAAGGCTGCAATGGCAGCTGCAACATGGCCAACTATAAACGGCATGTGGATACCTGACAGGTTGATGGCGCAAAGCTTCATTAATCACCCAATAAACGTGCACTTTATGCATAGGCAACTGGCCTACCTGCTGGCTACATTGATCATATTCTGGTTTGGTGCTGCAACAAAACGTGCAAAGCTTCAGTCAGGCACATTGCTTGGTAAAACCAAACAATGGCCTTTTATATTGGTATTATTACAAGTACTATTAGGTGTAATAACTGTATTGAGTGCACCGAAAACTGTATTTGGCAAGTTTGGCCAGTTTGAAATACTTGCGGAAGCACACCAGATGGTGGCAATGTTCTTACTGATGTCGTTAGTAATAAACCTGTATATAATACGCCGGGCAAAAACGATTCAATAATTATTTAATTGCAAAGACTACATTCTGGCGACGGTTCTAGTGCAAAATATTCGTAAATTAAATTAATGTTCCGCCGACCAACTGAAATGATGAGAGGTATTTACCGTTTTTTACCGGTACAGCTATTCTTCCTTCATTTTCGTAAATATCAGTTTCTCCTTATTTTCTGGGCAGTACTTATTTTTACTTTAACCGGCAATTTTGCATCCAGTTTCGGAGCTTCAACATTGTTTCTTGTGCCTGAATATGCAGGTACTACCAACTTTCTTAGTATGTTCATGCTGGGCTGCTCGATGGGTATATTCATAATGGCCTGGCATATTACAACCTTTATTATACACAGCCAGCGTGTGCCATTTATGGGGGCTACCCGCCACGCCTTTTTAAAGTACTGTATCAACAACTCTTTATTACCCTTAATCTTTCTTATTTTTTACTCCATTCTCAGCATACGTTTTCAGTTGCTGAACGAACGTGCAGGGATTGGCAGGATCATTACGATACAGCTTGGGTTTTATCTCGGCTTTTCAGTAGTGATAACTACATCCTTTCTTTATTTTTTTCGTGTTGACAGAGATCTGCTGAAAATAGTTCTTTCACGCATAACCAACCCGGCTATCATACGCGAGATAATACCTTATGACAGCCTTGACTATGAAATAGATATTATACGTGCAGATACTTACCTGACGGGCCGCTTCAAAGTGCGCAAATGTTCGGAGCTGGAAGCGTATCATCCCCGGCTATTGCGCACAGTGCTGCGAAGGCACCATCGCAACGCTATAACAGCTACTATTTTTTCGGTGCTCTTGCTTATTATTTCAGGATGGTTTATGGAAGAGCCAATGCTAAGATTACCGGCAGGTGCGGGCTTTCTTATACTTTTCTCTATCATTATGAGCATAACAGGTGCTGTAAAATATTTGTTGCGCAGCTGGGAGGTCTTAGGTTGGATCATTATAATTTCTGTCATCAGCATATTGGTGAGCAGGCAGGTATTCGACCTGAGAAGCAAAGCGTATGGTATGCACTACACCAGTGATAACAAGCCCGATTACGACTATGAACATTTGAAGAATCTATTTACCCCGGCACGATATGAAAACGATAAAAGGCTTGAAGAACAACGCCTTGATAAATGGAAGGAAAAACAAAACATAGATAGCAATGGTAAAACACCGGTAATAGTGATAAGTGTAAGTGGTGGTGGCAGCCGATCGGCCTACTGGACATTCAGGTGCCTGCAATATGTAGATAGTATTACGAAGGGGCAACTGTCTAAAAGTGCCGTGCTGTTAACAGGTGCATCGGGAGGTATGATAGGTGCTTCTTATTGGCGAGAGCTGCACCAAGAGCATGCAGAAGGTAAATTAGAAAATTTGTATGATGAACGTTTTCAGGAAAATGTTGGCAAGGATTTGCTGAATGCCATAATATTTTCTTTTGCCAGTATCGATCTTGTTTCCCCATTTAGTAAGGTAAAAGTGGATGGATACTCCTATAACAAAGACCGTGGTTATGCCATGGAGCAAGAACTGATATATAATACTGAAGGGGCATTAGGTAAAAAAATAAGAGATTACCACGCTGCGGAGGCTGAGGGAAATATACCCGCGATGATCATTAACGGTACTATTATAAATGATGGTCGCAAACTGATGATTGGGGCTTTGCCACTTGGATATCTTACACAGCCGGCTTATGCATTAGCCGATACTGTTTATCCACCAGCGATAGATGCCATAGATTTCGGCGCGTTTTTTCATGGTCAGGACCCTTATAACTTAAGACTTGTTACAGCCTTGCGCATGAATGCTACCTTCCCTTATATACTGCCGGTTGTTAAACTGCCCGGCAACCCAGCCATGAATATTATGGATGCAGGTTTCAGGGATAACTTCGGCATGGAAGTGGCTAGCAGGTACATGTTTGTATTGCGGGATTGGTTGAAGAAAAACGCAAGCAAAGTTATATACCTGGAAATAAGAGATACTAAAGAGCATGAAGTATTTCCGGAAAGCAATATGAATACACTTGGTAAAATGTTAGTAAACCCAGTGTTTGTGATACAGGAGAAATGGGAGCCGTTCCAGTCATATTACCATGGTTATATAAAAGACTATGCACCTTATTTTCTTGATGGTAAACTAGAGGTAATAAGTATGCAATACAGGCCTGAAGAGAATGCAAAGGCTGCAGCACTTAATTTTCACCTTACTGCGAAAGAAAAGAGCGGCATACTTTCTTCCATTTACAATACTGAGAACCAGTATGCAGTTACGAGACTGGTACAATTGCTTGATACGTTGCAATAGTTAATTTACACTCCCAATGAAGGTTACAGGTTTTACTTTTATTCGAAATGCAATCAAATACGATTATCCCATAGTTGAAGCAATACGCTCTATACTACCGGTGTGCGATGATTTTGTTGTTGCAGTTGGCAGGTCGGAAGATGCAACGCTTGAGTTGATAAAAAGTATTGCCCCTGATAAAATAAGAATAATAGAAACCGTATGGGACGATAGCCTGCGTACCAGTGGACAAGTACTTGCTGAAGAAACTAATAAAGCCTTCCATGCGATAGATGATGATACTGATTGGTGTTTTTATATACAAGGCGATGAAGTAGTGCATGAAAAATATCATGCGGCAA
This sequence comes from uncultured bacterium, assembly GCA_965650105.1. Taxonomy (GTDB): domain Bacteria; phylum Bacteroidota; class Bacteroidia; order Chitinophagales; family Chitinophagaceae; genus Polluticoccus. The sequence continues at coordinate 19,493 of CBFGNI010000015.1, forward strand.
TAAGAGCAGGTATGCAGCAATGGAAAGACAAAAAAGAAGTAGAAGGATTGCTGTTCAAGTACCTGCACTTCTATGGCTCTTACGATTATGTAGGTACATCATCACAATGGTATCAAAACGAGATACGTATCATCCGTAACGATAAAGGTTTCTATTCTTACCGCGATGCGCAGGGTTTTAGAAAAGGCAAGAATGAGAAACTAAGGGTGAAAGCTATTGATGCTTATATCTATCATTATGGTTGGGTAAAAGAACCTGCAGCCATGCAGCGCAAGCGTGAAGAATTTAATAAGCTATGGCATGATGATGAATGGATAGACAAGAATATTGCAAAGGCTGATGCATTTGATTACGTAGCACATATTGATGCATTGGAACTATTCAAAGGCACACATCCGGCCGTAATAAATGAGCGCATTGCACAGAAGAACTGGAAATTCGATTACAATGTAACGTTCAACAATACTCCGCTGAAAGAAAAAATAAAAAGCCTGGTAGCAAAAACTACCGGGCTCGATTTTAATTATAAGAACTATAAGCTTATTTAGATCTTGCCAATAATTGCTTCAACATCTTGCGACAGCAGATTTTCAGCAGCTATCATGTCGTAGTGTAGTACACGATCCTTACCCATAAAGCTGGTTTCTTTACGGAGCGCTCTCCATAGTTTTTCCAGGGGCTCAGAAGTTTTAAGTGGCCTGCGCATATCCATAGCCTGTGCGGCAGTCAACAATTCTATTGCTAATACACGTTGAACGTTCAAAATTACTTTACGCAGTTTGGTTGCTGCGTTAGCACCCATACTTACATGGTCTTCCTGTCCGTTGCTGCTTACAATACTATCAACAGAAGCTGGTGTGCAATATTGCTTATTCTGACTAACGATAGCTGCTGCTGTGTATTGCGCTATCATGAAACCGCTGTTCACACCTGCATCAGGAGCAAGGAATGGTGCAAGATTTCTTTGTCCGCTTACCAGTAAATAAGTACGGCGTTCTGAAATATTTGCCAGCTCAGCCATAGCAATAGCTAAAAAATCTAAATGTAAAGCTAGTGGTTGACCATGGAAGTTACCGCCGCTCATTATGGCATCTTCATCGTGAAATACGATCGGGTTATCCGTTACAGAATTGATCTCGATCTCTACTACGTTGGTTACTGTATCTATTACATCTTTAGTGGCACCATGTACTTGCGGCATGCAACGGAAAGAATAAGGATCTTGTACCTGTTCTTTTTTAACTTCTTGCATACCACTGCCTTGCAATAATTGGAGTATTCTTTGCGCAGTATCTATTTGTCCTTTGTGTGGACGTACACGATGTATAGGGTGTTTGAATGGTTCATCTTTCGCCATAAATGCATCGGCAGATAAGGCACCAATTACATCGGCCCAAACAGATAATCTTTTTGCGGCAGTCAATGACCAGGTTGCATAGCTACTCATGAATTGGGTACCGTTCAGTAATGCCAGACCTTCTTTTGCTGATAAAGGCATTGGCTCTAAACCTGCTTCTTTCAATACTTCATCAGCAGGCCTTTTTTGTCCCTTGTAGTACACTTCACCTTTACCCAATATTGGTAAGCATAGATGGGCTAATGGAGCCAGATCGCCGGAAGCGCCTAATGAACCCAGTTCAAATACTACAGGGTGAATACCGAGATTGTAAAAATCGACAAGTCGTTGTACAATTTCCTGGCGTACACCACTGTAGCCCTGACTAAGGCCGTGTACCTTCAATAATAACATGAGGCGTACAATTTCCTGGGGTACTTCATCGCCCATACCACATGCATGCGAGCAAACCAAGTTTTCCTGAAGTTGCGATAGCTCATTATCATCTACACGCACATTGCATAAAGAACCAAAACCTGTATTGATGCCGTAATAAGTTTTACCACCTTTCAGTATCTCATCGAGATATGCACGGTTGGTAGTTATTCTGTTTATGGCTTCCTGCGATAAGCCGATCTGGTCGGCATGAAAATTCTTAAGGCTATCGATAGATATATGCTCAGGTAGTTGCATGCTGCATTGTATTAATGGCAGCAAATGTACTTAATGTACTTATTAGTAAAAAGAAGCAGATTATTTGCTCTTTTCTATAATGCTTACAAGATCGGCCTCAATACTCTTTTGCACTGTTTCTACAATGCGGCCAACTTCTTTACCGTCTTTTATTAGAATAATGGTAGGTACAAATTTGATATTGTAAAGCTCGTGTTCGTTATTCTTGGTGTGTTTAGTTCTGTCGGCACCGAACAATTGTAATTGAGACATGGGGTAACCACTTTCCTGCAAAGTTTTGTATAGCTTAGGAACCAGGTTTTGAGAGTCTTCGCACCAGGTACCTAATACTACAACCATTTTATAGGCAGGAAGTTTTGCTTTCAGGAATGCTACATCTTTATCATTCGGTTTATAGCTATTAATGCCATTATCCATCCAACTGAAAGAGGCCTCCTTATGCATATCATCAATACTGAACGCACCTTTATATACTACTGCACCATTTTCGGCATCTTTCGATATTTCAAAATCAGATTGCGCCATGGCGCTTAAGTTTATAAGCATCGTCATTACTGTAAGTATTGTTCTCATTCTTATCCCAGCTGGTTTCTTATATGTAGTAGTTTATTCCTAAGTTGTAGCAGCGACTGTTTCAAATCGATAGTTTCCACAGCACCCTTCTTATCGGTTTTGAGCTTGGTTTTGGCACCACTTATAGTATAGCCACGCTCTTTTACAAGGTTGTATATAGCGCGTAACTCTTTTATCTGGTCAGGGGCATAAAGGCGGTCGCCTTTGCGGGTGGTGCGCACGCGCATATCAAATTCCTTTGTCCAGAAACGTATATGAGAAGTAGCTACTTTAAACAATGTAGCTACCTCGCCTATAGAATAATATTGCTTTTCAGGTACCCAGCCTTCCAGTATTTCGGTCTTGTTTCCTTCTTCCTTTTTTTCCTTTGCCGTTTTTTTAGCAGCGGGCTTTACCGGTTTAGCTTTTTCTTTAGGTTTTGCAACCGGTGTGGGCGAAGGTGCTTCAACTACAGCTTTAGGTGCTTTTTTTTCGGGAGTTTTTTTTTCTTTGGGCACCGCACGGCTTTTGCCTACGGCATTAATATCCTCCGGGGCCAGTTCTTCTTCGCCAAATAAAGTAAGTATACCAGTTGCCATCTAGCTACAAAATAACAAAAATTACTTCCATATTAGGAATGTAGGTTTGGATTTTAACTTATCTGCCCATTGTGATTTTGTATAGTTCCTGAGCATATTTTACGCTAATTTTGTTGATTATCACATTTCTGTTTTCATGCAATTATCAGAGTTGTACGATCGCGCCATGCGATTTGAGTTTTTAAGTGCGGAAGAAGGTGTGTTCCTGTTTGAAAATGCCCCGTTAACCGATTTGATGTACATAGCTAATGAGCTACGTAAAATTCAGCTGCCACATGGTAAGGTTACCTGGATTATAGACAGGAACATGAACACCACCAATACTTGTGTGGCTAACTGTAAGTTTTGCAATTTCTACCGCATACCCGGTCATGCTGAGGGTTATGTTACTGATATAGAGACCTATAAGGTAAAGATTGAGGAAACATTCCGATATGGTGGAGAGCAATTGTTATTGCAAGGTGGCCATAACCCGGAACTAGGTTTAGACTATTACGTTGACCTCTTCAAGCAACTGAAAGAACTATATCCTAACCTGAAACTACATGCGTTAGGCCCACCCGAAGTAGCACATATCTGTAAGGTTTCGGGTGTTAGTCATCGCGAAGCTTTGCTTGCTTTGAAAGCTGCAGGTATGGATAGTATGCCGGGCCCAGGTGCGGAGATATTGAACGACCGTGTGCGCAGGCTGATATCGAAAGGTAAATGCGGTGCGCAAGAGTGGTTGGATATAATGCACGAAGCACATAAAATCGGGTTGACCACTACAGCTACTATGATGTTTGGCCATGTGGAAACATTGGAAGAACGCTTTGAGCACTTGGTGAAAATACGTGAAGTACAGGCTAAGAAACCTGAAGGAGCAAAGGGTTTTATCGCATTTATACCTTGGACCTTCCAGGATGTAGATACGCTGTTGAAACGTATACGTGGTACCAAAAACCTAACTACTGCCGAAGAATATATACGCATGA
>CBFGNI010000016.1:0-23632 GCA_965650105.1 uncultured bacterium
GCCACCAATCTTGAATATTTCGCGCACTTCGATATTGCAGACTGTTTTCTTTTCGATCTTCGGTTCCAACAGGCCTTCCATCGCACTCTTTATCTCTTCGATAGCATCGTAGATGATAGAGTATGTACGGATCTCGATATTTTCCTGCTCTGCAAGCCTTGCAGCCTGTATTGAAGGGCGTACCTGGAAACCAAGTATGATAGCGTCGGAAGCTGTTGCCAGCAATACGTCGCTTTCGGTAATCTGACCAACTGCTTTGTGTACCACGTTCACCGCTACTTCTTCGGTAGATAGTTTTTGCAGTGAATCACTCAATGCCTCTACCGAACCATCGAAGTCACCCTTGATGATGATACCCAGTTCTTTAAAGTTACCCAATGCAAGACGTCGGCCAATCTCATCGAGCGTAATATGCTTACGTGCACGTATACCTTGCTCGCGCATGATCTGTGAACGGTGTGTAGCAACTTCTTTTGCCTCGTTCTCATCTTCATACATCTTGAATTTCTCACCCGCCTGCGGCGCACCATTAAGGCCCAGTACCTGTACCGGGGCCGAAGGACCGGCTTTATCAACACGCTGGCCGCGTTCGTTGAACATCGCTTTCACTTTACCAAAGTATTGACCGCATGCGATCATATCGCCCTGGTTAAGCGTACCGTTTTGCACCAGTACTGTTGCCTGGTAGCCACGGCCCTTATCGAGCGAGGCTTCAATAACACTACCACTTGCTATTCTGTTAGGGTTAGCCTTCAGTTCCAGCAATTCGGCCTCAAGGCCAATTTTCTCCAATAGCAGATCAATATTCAAACCTTTCTTAGCCGATATTTCCTGGCTTTGGAATTTACCACCCCAGTCTTCAACCAGGATATTCATACCAGCCAGTTGTTCCTTTATCTTTTCAGGGTTAGCGCCTTCTTTATCTATTTTATTAATAGCGAAGATCATCGGCAAGCTTGCAGCCTGCGCGTGCGATATTGCTTCTTTTGTTTGCGGCATTATCGCATCGTCGGCGGCTATCACAATTACTGCAATATCGGCCACTTTAGCACCACGCGCACGCATGGCGGTAAACGCTTCGTGACCAGGCGTATCGAGGAAGGTAATTTTCTTACCGCTACCCGTTACTACCTGGTAGGCACCAATGTGCTGGGTAATACCACCCGCTTCGCCACCCATTACGTTGGCGCTGCGTATATAATCGAGTAATGAAGTTTTACCGTGATCGACGTGACCCATTATGGTAACAATAGGTGCGCGTGGTACCAGGTCTTCTTCATTGTCTGTTTCTTCTTCTTCAATATCGGCTTCCTGCTCCAGGTTAATGAATTCAACATCTACACCAAACTCACCCGATACCAATTCAATAACTTCAGCATCCAGGCGTTGGTTGATAGATACCATGATACCAAGGCCCATACATTTGCTGATAACATCAGCAAAGCTTACATTCAGCAGGCTGGCCAGTTCGCTTACCGAAATAAATTCGGTAACCTGTATTGTATTGCCCTGGCCTACTTCTTCAGCTGCACGTTTTTCAGCCATTTCCTCGCGTTTGTTACGGCGGTATTTAGCTTTCGAGCCTTTACCACCACGCGTATTGCCGGCTAACTTGGCCTGCGTTTGTTTTATTTTATCCTGTATTGCTTTAGCGTCAACTTCTTGTTGCTGCGGTGTAGCCGGCGCGCCGCGCTGAGGCCTTCCCGCACCACCGCCACCACGGTTGAAGCCACCCTGGCCGCCGCCTTGCTGGCCACCACGGTTGAAACCACCCTGGCCGCCGCCTTGCTGACCACCACGGTTGAAACCACCTTGTTGTCCACCGCCTTGCTGGCCACCACGATTGAAACCACCTTGTTGTCCACCGCCTTGTGGCTGATTTGGATTAAAGGTTTCCGGCTTCTTTTGTACCGGTATGCGCTTACGGTTGCGCTTTTCTTTATCGGCCTTAGAGCTTTGCGGCTGAGAAACCGGCAATTCTATTCTGCCTATTATTTTCGGGCCCTCCAGTCTTGGCGCCTTCATTTCAATATGTTCCGGCTTCACCTCTTCTTCAGGCACTGCAGGTGGCTGCGGTTGCTTTGCTATCGGCTTTTCGGCAGGTTTTGGTGCTTCGGGCTTTTTTTCTTCTACTTTCGCAGCCTTTTTAGGGGTCTTAGGCTTCACCTCTTCAGCAGGGGTATCGGCAACCTTCGGCGCCTGGGCTTTAGGCGCTTCTTCTTCAGCTTTCTTTTTAGCCGCACCTTTTTTAGGCCTGGATGACATGTTGATCTCGTCCAGGTTTATTTTACCTAATATATTAGGCCCTTCCAGTTTAGGCGCTTTCGTGTCGATGCGTGTTTCTTCTGCTGCAGGCGCTTCTTTTTTAGCTTCAGGTGCGGGTGAAGGTGTTTCTTCAACCGGTGCTTCTTTAGCTTTGGGAGTTTCCTTTTTAACAACCGGTGCTTCTTCAACGGGCGCCTGTACTACAGGCTCTTCTTTTTTCTTAGGTTCCTCTTTTGGTTGTTCAGGTTCCGCTATTTTCTCTTCCTTCTTCTTTTCAACCACAGGAGGGGCAACTGGCGCAGGCTCTTCCGCTTTTGGCGTTTCCGCTTTAGGCGTTTCGGCTTTAGGCGGTGCTACTTCTTCTATTTCAATCTTCTTCAGGGTATCCATCATGGATCCCTTAGGCAAAGCTATCTCCTCGCTCTTGCGTTTGGCTGCTTTATCTTGCGCAAACTCAGCCTGCAAGGCGTCGTACATTACCTCCGTGATCTTTGTGTTGGGGTTACTTGCATTAATATCAAAGCCTTTACCGGTAAGAAACTCTACAAGGGTGTCTTTACCTATATTAAATTCTTTGGCTGCTGCCAGTAACCTTGGTGTTTTTGTTGCTGTTGCCATTCGTTTATTTACTCAAAAAATATTCGCTAAAGTTTTTCATTTAGCCTATAAACACATTATACAAACCTACACCATTTTGCTGATAAAGCCTTTTGTACAAGGCCTTTACCGTATTAAAAATGGCTTATCCCTGCTCTTCTTCATCGAATTCGGCCTGAAGAATACGCTGTACGTCTTTCACTGTTTCTTCTTCAAGGTCGGTACGACGCACCAGCTCTGCTACCGAAAGATTCAATATACTTAATGCTGTATCGCAGCCTACTTTCTTGAATTCTTCTATCACCCATTCTTCAATTTCATCAGAGAATTCAGCAAGATCAATATCGTAGCCTACTTCTTCTTCCTGCACATCGCGGTACACATCTATACTATAACCCGTAAGCTCTTGTGCCAGCTTAATGTTAACGCCTTTTTTACCAATGGCCAGTGATACCTGGTCGGGTTCAAGATATACATCGGCATGATGATCTTCATTGTTCAGCTCCATACGGTTGATACGTGCCGGTGTAAGTGAACGCTGTATGATAAGTTGTGTATTGGCGGTGTAGTTAATGATATCGATATTTTCGTTGCGCAACTCGCGAACGATGCCATGGATACGGCTACCTTTCATACCTACACATGCGCCTACAGGGTCTATACGGTCATCGTAGCTTTCTACGGCTACTTTGGCGCGTTCGCCGGGTTCGCGTACAATTTTCTTTACTACTATCAGGCCATCCATTATTTCAGGCACCTCTATTTCCAGCAGTTTTTCAAGGAATGAAGGATGCGTACGGCTCAGGATGATAACCGGAGTATTGTTACGCATTTCTACTTTCTTAATAACCGCACGCACTGCTTCCCCTTTTTTGAAGAAGTCGGTAGGTATTTGTTCTGATTTGGGAAGGATGAGTTCGTTATTTTCATCATCCAAAAGAAGTATTTCTTTTTTCCATATCTGGTACACCTCACCGCTTATAATATCGCCCACACGGTCGGCATATTTTTTCAGCAGGTTGTTTTTCTTCAGATCGCCAATACGTGCAGCCAGTGTTTGCTTGGCAGCCAGTATAGCACGGCGGCCAAAATCGCGCACGTCCATTTCTTCATATACTTCTTCGCCTACGTTATAATCCGGTTCTATCTTAATAGCTTCTGAAAGCCCTATTTGCAGGTTATCATCTTCAATCATATCATCTTCCACAATTTCACGGCGACGGAAGATCTCCAGATCGCCCGTTTGGTCGTTCACGATCACGTCGAAGTTTTCGTCGCTAGTATACTTTTTTCGTAGCAAGGTTTTGAAGACGTCTTCGATCACCTTCATCAGGGTTGGCCTGTCAATATTCTCGGCATCTTTAAACTCCTGAAACGAATCAATAAGATTGATACTTGCCATAATGCTCACTTTTGCCCCCTTGCTGTAAAGGGGATTTTAAATTAAAATTTTATTTGTACTACTGTTTTTTTTATGCTTGCCAATGGTATCTCTACCAATGATATTTCCTTTTTTTTGCCTTGCGTTACTTCCAGCACCAGCTTTTCTTCATCGGCCTCTTTTAGCGTGCCTAATACTTCAGGGGCAGTTTCATCCTGCATGGTAACCAATACTTCGCGGCCTATATTCTTATTATACTGGCGTGGTTGCAGTAGCGGTTCATCGACCCCGGGGCTGGATACTTCTAAAGAAAAATCGCCGTCGGGGAACATGCCCGACTCTTCTATAAGCACGCGCAGCTTGCGGTTTACCCCGGCACTTTTACTTATTGATAGCCCTTCATCTGCATCCAGATACAGCTTTACATTGTTTGTAGGCTTTATCTTAATATTTACAATAAATATATCCGTACCCTCTAAAAGAGGTTCGGTCATTTGTCTTATTTGCTCCAATACTTCACTCATGGGTAAAAAACAAGGGGACTATTATGTCCCCTTCAATTAGTTATTTCCGGATGCAAACTTACATAATTAGCTATATATAGCCAAAAAATAGGTACAATTATATTTTCCTTAACTGCTGCAAGGTGCAGGTTTAGTAACTTTGATAATCATGATATTAAGAATCATACTTTGGTCTATCGTCCTGATATTTATTTTCAGGTTTATTATACGTTTTTTATTCCCCATTTTACAAATGACGAAAATGGCGAATGAACGCATGCAGCAAATGCAAAAACAAATGAACGATATGCAGCAAAAGACTGAAACCCAAGCCCAACAGGCTAAGGCCAGGCCACGCGTTGCTGATAACGACTATATTGACTACGAAGAGATAAAATAACTATTTATTCTGCGGCAGGAAGATATTGTCTTCGATAGTCATTCCCTTTTCTAAATATATTGTTTGGATGCCCAGCGATGCAGCCCCTTCTATATGCTGCTGGCTATCATCTATAAATAAAGTTTCTGCTGGTTTGAATCCTGTATCGTCCAGTATACGCTGAAATATTGCAGTATCCGGTTTACGCATGCCTACACGGTGCGAAAGGTAAACTTTATCGAAAAACACGCCTATGTTGGGTATACCGTGGCTTTGGTGCAATATTTTATTAAAAGCTTCTTCATGTATATCGTTGGTATTGCTAAGCAGTATCAGATCGTAATGCAGGCGTAGCTGCTGTAATATTTGCAGCCTGCGTACGGGGAAATCGAGCAGCATGGCATTCCAGGCATTGTAAACCTGCTCTTCTGTAAATGTTTTGCCTGATACTTCCTGTATTGCAGTCACGAAACCGCTACGCTCCATCCGGCCTGTCTCCAGATCGTCGAACAAGGTGGTTTGCTTTAGCTGTGAATATAGCTCGTTGAAATTGTGGAGCCCTAATTCTATAAATGCCTTTTCGGTGAGGTTATAATCGAGATTGATCAATACGCCGCCTAGATCGAAAATAATGTGCCTGATGCCCTTAATCATGTTACAAAAATAAACTTGTAAAATGATTTTCCTTTTTTCAGGAAAACAAATACATTTGCAATCCAATTTTGGCAATCGCGCCAAGGGTCCTATAGCTCAGCTGGTTAGAGCACCTGACTCATAATCAGGGGGTCCTAGGTTCAAGTCCTAGTGGGACCACTTATAAAAAAGCCTTCAATTAGCTAATATAGCGAGTTTGAAGGCTTTTTTCATTCAAGCATCAGTGCCGTATTGACTTTAAAACACACTAATATTTCGTAACTTAAGGATTGACCAAAGCTGAAATGCTATGAGATGGGCCTACCATATAAAATACAAGATCAAGACAGTATGCTTCCTTACCGGGATGATACTGACCATACTCTTAAGCAACCTTTCTGAAAGGAGCAGTTTTACTCGCCTTGACCGGTCCGTTACTACTATGATGAATGATCGTCTTTTGCCGGCTACATATCTATATGGTATAAGCAACGATCTCCATCAGAAGAGACTTATTCAAGTAAACAGTCATGAACTGTCTAGGCAGGAGAAAGTAAGCCTGATCAAAAAACATGATGCAAGCATACAAGGTTTGATCGCAAAATATGAAGGAACTGTCTTAACCAAAGAGGAGAAAAAAAGATGGTTGGTTCTGAAGAAGGACCTTGCAGCCTATAATGATCTTGAGGCGCCTAATGTGAATGGTAAATACGATATTCAGTTCACCGCCAGTGAAAATGCTAAATTGAATGAACAGTTCGCGGTATTGACAAGTGATCTTGACGCCCTTATTAATATACAAGTTGGTGTAGGTAACCACGTGCGAAAGACGAGCACTTCGATCGTCAACCATACGACCCTCTTGTCTTATCTTGAATCCGTTGTACTTATTGTGCTCGCATTATTCACCCTAATTCTTCTGAGTGTGTCTGATAATGCAATTTTTAGGCAGAAACAGGACCAGGCATTAAATTGATAAGAACTGGGGGTTCTTCTTCACATATCATTGTATGCAGCGCTTTTTTATTAGCAGTAAATTGTTCCTGCCATTGCCAGATAATTGGTAATTTTGCACGCCATAGAATATATATGAAGAAGATAGTGGATTATAGAAAGTTGCTGGGTGTAACTAAAGCAACGGAAGTGAAAGAATTGAAAACCATTTATCGTAACCTGATGAAGGAATGGCATCCTGATAAATTTCAAGATGACGAGGATGGTAAAAATGAAGCTGAAGTAAAAAGCCGCCAATTTATCGAGGCATATAATTTTCTAGTAAGTATAGCACCGGAAACTATTGAAAAAGCTTTGCCTGAATATACAAAGACGATTACCGCATGTACCATACTTAATTATTCTTACGAAAAGTCTGTGCTACAATTGAATTTTGTAGACGGTAGTAGCTATGAGTATTTCGATGTTCCTAAAGGACTATATGCAAAGCTTAATTCGTCAGATGTACCGGCGAGATTTTGCCGCCGACATATATATCATGCTTTCGTATACCGCCAGGTAAATAAAGCTGTAGAGGCCTGATCTTTAAATGCTTGAGGCAGAGAACTTACTATAAAGCAGGCTGTTGGGCTTGAAGTAAATATATCCGTTCGGGGAAATCTATCACGGTATCGAACCGCTTCAGGAAGTCATTACCAAAGAAGCCTGCTTTATCTGTTACGGCGTCGCCACCGGCTACAGATGCCGAAACATCATACTTTTAGAATTTGGCGGTAGTGGTAGTTAATTAATTTGTAAAAACTGTTAGTATTGATTGTGCATAAACAGCTATCTTATCAGGATAACATCACCTTTGTAGAAATAAGCTTTATTACCTGGACCATCAAATTTTAAATGATAGAAGTATGTACCCAAGTCTGCCAATTGCCCGTTAAATGTTCCATCCCAGCCTTGTAAAAAATTACCACTGCCATATACTTTCTGGCCAAAGCGGTTAAATACATATAACTGGTAATTGCGCACAGGGCACAGAACATTTATCACAGGTCTGAAGATATCATTTTTGCCATCCTGGTTGGGTGTAAATGCATTGGGCACACCTAAAAGACAATTATCACAAAACATTTCATTTATCAACATGGTATCGCTTTCTTTGCAAAAGCCCTTGGTAGCGGTTACGTGATAAGTGCCCGCTCCTGTAACATTCAACTGGTTCTCGGTACTTCCATCCTGCCAAACATAGTTGACATCACTATTATTTATTTGTAGTGCCATTGTTTCTCCTGCACAAAGGGTTGTATCGCCCGGCAGCGATATATCAAGCACTTCTTTTGTTATCTGTATAGTATCGCTAACGACACAACCTTCCGGCGACGTGGCTGTCACCCAATATTTACCTGCGGTGTCCGCGTGATACGTTTCCTCTGTCGATCCGTCAAACCATAAATAAGATGTTGGTTGCCCGGTGCCGGCATGCAATATTTCAGGCATGCAGCTCACATTATCATCGCCAAGCGAAAGCTTAAAATCAACTAACCTGACTTTAAATGTATCCTCACGGTATCTGCAATCGGGTTGTGTACTTGTAACTACATACGTACCTGAAGTAGTTACATCGAATGTATTTCCCGATTGGCCATTTTGCCATTCATAATTTGCAAATCCCGCAGGGGCATTTAGAGTTACCGATTGTTGAAAACAATACAACATCGACGTGTCGGACTGCGCTATGCGGGTGGGTGAACGCCTGCTGAACATAGGCGAAGGCATGGCCGATGTGGTCCAGGTATTAGGCGCTAAGATTATTGCATCAGGTACGAAATTGCAGCCAATGCCGGATATGTTAGGGTTATTAATTCTTGCCAGGAAACTTTGTCCAAGGGTAAATGTGTGGTATATTTTATTATCGGCCCCAAGTTGCATAGCGCTTTGTTTCCAGCCATAGCCGATATTGGGTTGTTGTATGGATAGATATTGCCATGATGTAGCATTGTATATTACTACAGGCACACCTAGCGACATACCGGAGCCGCCGGATATAATAGGAAATTGACGTACCTGGAATATTTGCATGGTGTTGGAATAGCCACTTACATACAACAAATTTTCATCGGGCGACAAGCATATTGCAGGCGTAGTGTGGCTACTATAGTTTTCTCCCCTGGGATATGCCCAGGCAAGTGTTACAGGATTGCTAACCTTGCCGGTAGAGGGATCAAAATCATAACTGCAAATATCTGCCGATTCATAAGTAGTTATTATTTTATTTCTTGTGTATGAATAGATAATATTTCCCGCACGACAACCCTGCATGGTTGCATTTTGGGCGGGGGGGAACAGGGTAGGAGTACCGTTTGTTGTGCTTACAACGGCATTAGTATCTATGCCTGTTGGGGTAATATGATATGCGTGAAAATTCAGGCCTGAACTGTATGGCTGTACCAGCACCCAATAATCGCAATTGTTACCCGGCACCACAGTCATAAAATGTGCTGCTTTGTTATCTAATAATATATGCTCTTGCCCCACCACTATATCTCCCATACCACCATTCAGCCGCATATCCACCAGGCTATATGTTAACTGGGCATTGTAATAAGGGCCCCAGGGTGCTTCCCCTTTTGAAGGGAATGTTTGAAATACGTAATATAGATTTGTATCACTACTGTGTGGTACTATGGCTGATGTCACTTCCCAGCCAAAAGCATTTGATGTGTTCCAGATAGGGTTGCCTGCATTGGGCATTTCATTCCCATTTTTATCCCATACTGAAATACCATTTGAATAGAATAAGATATTACCCGCTTTATCGCATTGAGTAGCCGATACAGAACCATGTGTTTCAATACCTGTTTTTATAGGTGTAGCGCTACCATTATTGAAATCGATACCGGCATTTTTGCCAAATGTCCATACCGGCGGTGCCTGGTATTGTGCATAAAGCTGCAAGCTTATTAAAAGCAATAGTGATAATGCAGATAGGATCTTTAGCATATGCGTTAGGTTGATAAGTTCACGTGGCAACTATATCTAAACAGGATTACTATATTAGCAAAAGTAAAATATTTCCGGATATGTTATTGAAACTGCTTCAAATTAAAAGCCCCGCTACAATAGCGGGGCTTTGCGATGATGGGTTAGAAAACTTTACTTTACCAGCTTACCCTTTTTCAACTGGTCACCATACATTTTTTCGAAACGGGCAGCATCAGCTTTCAGAACACCAATAATTGTCCTTGAATCAATTGCTTGCCTTAGCGAATTGTTGTTATAAGAAGTATAGTAGTGTGTTGTACTATCACTTTCTACTGAATAGATGACGGCATTAAGATTCGGTACTTCATATATCTGTATCATACCCTTCGGCTCTGCTTTTCTTACCATATCCAATTCAGAAGAAAGTTGCTTATCGCCCAATGCGCCAATTGTATATTGATCACCTTCGTGCATTAGCGAAACAACAGTTACAATATTATCGTCGCTTGCTAACGGAACAATGGTCACATTATCATTGCTCTTCAAATCTTCAAAGATTGTACTACTGTCTGCTTTTAACAAATTATTCCAATCTATGTTCTGTTTCATTATTGGGTTTGCCGGAGTAGCTGCACGTAGTTGCTCCTTGTTAATGCCGAAGGCAACCTGCGACGAAGCATCTATCATATCCTGTTTAGCCGCAAGCGCAGCAGCATTGGCTGATGGGTATGTTTTCTTCTGGTTGTCTTTGCTATTGCGGTCATTTTGTGCGGTCATGCTATCGCAGCTTGTACATATGGCTGATATTCCAACCATAGTTATTATCGATTTAAAAAATTTCATGATTCTGAATATTTAAAGTTAAGACTATGGTTTTTTAATGTTGTACCAGGTATTCCAATGTGTGGCACTACCTGCGGGGTCGGCGTATTGCTCATAAGTGATGATTCGTTCTTCGCCTGTACATGGCGCCCAGGGGTCGTTAAGGACAAGATAATTAGTGCCGTTCAACGTCAGGTATCCTTTTATAACAAGCACATGGCCTACTACGCCGGGTGTACCATAAGCATAGCCCATTACTTTTTTAGAGCAGTATATCTGTTTGCGCAATGTTTCCCAACTGAGTGCGGTACCGCTTTCTTCAAAGTTTACACCACATTCGGTAAGCATTACCCAGCCCGGCTGGTTGCAGTCATCATTCTTAGGGCAAGCGGCACCTGTGTTTTCAGGATTGCAGCAAGCGGTCATATTAAAGCGTTGATTGGCAAGTGAGCATTGGGTAACAGAAACATTTACCTGTTGTGCCAGCATTTGTGTAGTGGCAGCCCAGCACCAGTTATTGGTTTCTTGTGGCCGCAGTGTATTTGGTACGCTACCAGTAAGTTCAGGTTTGCAACAACCTGTAAATAGGAGCAGGGTTATTAGCGATAACCCGCCCAGGTATGTTTTGATATTCATAGTTTAAAGTTTTAATTGTTAAACGTTTTTTGTTTTAGGGTTAGAAGCCCCACCCCCATAAGGGGACGGAAACTTTGATCACCCCACTTCTTTCAGTTATGCTTCATTAAGGCAAAAACCTATTGTGTCAACATTGTATTGCTGGTAGAACGAGTACGCATAAGAAATGAACGGATAGCTAACTAGCGTTTTATCGTAAGCGTACAGCCTGATATTATAACCGCATTTGCTTACATGGTCGGTAGTCATAGACCAAGTACCGGTCTTACCTATCGCAGGTACAGGTATCTGACCGCCGAAACCAGCTATTGCACTATCTACTTTGAATACAGTGCTATCGCCTGCTTTCAGCGTGATGAATTCGAATGATACGCTGTGGCAGTTGTTCTCATTGTCTGCTAATGAATAGGTACCTGTTATATCAGATCCTTTTATCAACGAGCCGCAGTTTTCCGAACCGTTTACTTTGATATGCACATCTTTGGGTGCGTTCTTATCCACTTTTATGCGGCAGCGCTCGCTCAGGTATCCTGCTGAAGTTTCCAGGTAGAATTCATACACATCCGAATCGGCAACTGATATAACACCAAACAGATCGCCTTGTGTAGTAACAATGGTTGGTGCATTATAATCTATCAGGTAATGATAATAACCATCTACATCAGGTGTTTGGGTTACTACATTTTGTGTAAGAATACCACCGGCTATTACATTCTTAAGCACTGCAAACGAGCTATTGACAGGTGCGAAGCTGGTATCAGGGTCTGATGCGCGTTTCAGCATGATCCTGTATGTTAATTGTGCGCCGCTCACGTCATTTGAATCCGGATGTTCAGGTATGAGGCCTGCAACAGGTATGGTACCATTGAATGAGAACTGGTCGTAAGCATCGACGGAAGCATCAGGTGCATCCAGCGTCTTATCTATTTTACCGGTTATTTTACTTATCTTCTTGCTAGGTATGCTACCTATAGTTGTGATGATAGGTTTTTTGCCTGTAGGGCCATCGTTACCATCTTTTTTATTACGTATCTCAACCCATGCATCTTCCCTGTCGCCCCATGGGGCTATCCAGTCAGGTTGGTTATCTGGTGGGTATAGGTTCCAGGAAAGAATGGCGCGTACTTTAGCAAAATAGGTTTCGCTGCATTTTGCTTTTTGATATTTAGTAAGGCTAACAGGCAATTCTACATGGTAGCATAAGCCGCCTGTAGGTAATGGACTTATATCATGTACCTCAACAGATGAAGTGCCCATGAATTCCCACCCACTGCCAAAGTCCATATAGAAGCCAATGAACTCGCGGCTACCTTTATCGCACAGGCTGCCTGCATAACCCATTGTCTTTTTTACGGTAACAGTTGCATACAAGCGGTTGGTATCGCGGTTAAGGCCTACGCACTTTACCTCTTCGTAAGTGGTGTTGAACTTAGGGTTCAGGATAAACTCTATAACCTTGTTCACACTCACGTTTGCTGCCTTCATGCTGGCGCTCAGGTTTATTGGAACACTTGTGCTCAATGCCTTGGTAACTGTAGTGAAGCCTATACGCTCTTCTTCTACATCTTTTTTGTAGACATCATTAAGCACATTAAGGCTTAATTCCTCTGCTTCTATATTCATTACTTCAGGTATCACCGGCATTTTCTCCGTCAGCATTTTTATTTGTTCCGGTTTCAGTGCAAGGCCTATGTTCGACAGGTTTTTTTTCAGCCAGCATACCCAGCCTGTTTTAGGTGCCAGTTGTACATTCACGTCCAGTACATTACCCCAAACAGGAGTATAGCCTGGGTCGCCTGCAGTAGGTGCTACACCCCATGATAAAATAGCTTTTACAATAGGTAGCACAGGCTTGTCATCGCAGCAATGGGTTACTTCAGGCTCGAAAGCCATGTTCACCGCATAGCATAGCGGGTTATTTGCTGTATGGTTAAAGTCATGTGCATCGAAGCTTACTACTCCTAAGTCTTTCCAATTGCCATTTCTTTGATAGTCGATATAAAAACGCACATATTCTTTACTGCCTGCTGAGCAAGGCCCACCACTGTAACCGCCATTCAGGTTTATTTTTACAATAGCGGTAAGGGTTTTCATTTGCGGGTTGTAACCCACGCATGATACCTGCTCATAAGAGGGGTTGCCTTTTATGATGTTTACTGCTTTGAACTCTTTATAAAGCGGATGGCTTTCTGATAATGTGCCAAAGTAGTTTGGGTTTTGTAACAATAGTAAGTGCATGTTCTCGCGCTCGTGCTGCACTTTGGTTGTTTCTCTCTTAATAGTTGCCATGATGTTTTTTGTTTTATGGTTATGTGAAATATCACCCCGGAAGTGACGCTGTAAAAGTATTTCCACGCTTAACCTCAAACACAAGCATCATTACTGATTCTCATAACAATTGTTACCCGAAATAAATACGTAGAACTACGCATGAATAAAAACTGTTAAATGTTACTTTTGTTCATAACTGTAAAACACAAAATCTTTATGACACCACACTTTATTGGAAAGAGGAATGCTTTAATAAGCATTGTAGTTGCCGTAATGGCAAATTTATCGTCTTGTACCAGTAGTACAGATACTACATGTTCAAAATGCATTGATACAAAACCTGCACCTACTGCTTTTCACAATACGCTGAACGCGATCAATCACGTAATAAGTGTAGATGAAGGCAGTATGATGGTAAATGACTTTGCCATATACCAGGATAGTTTGCTGGCCCCCGCTTATCGTGGTACGGGTACATTACCTATATATGAAACATTCAACCTGAAAGCGATCGACTCAATTATATGCCAGAAAAACACTATTGGCTTTAGGATATATATGGCGATGGATAAACAGAAAAAAGTAAGGTTTGTACTGGTGGGTGTAGATGGCGATGGTAAGGATTACCTTCAAAGAAAAAGAGAAGGAAGTAGAATACTAGCAGGTGGAAGCGTGTTAATAGAGGAATCTGGTCAAAGATGGCCATAAAATTGTAGCGTGTAATTTAATGGACAGGAGCGTAGCGTTTATATTAAGCTTAAGTATAGCCATCCCTATTATTGTCGGGTCGATAAGGTATAGGCATCTGCCTGCATCTTATCGGCCTCTTTTATTGGTACTGCTCATTGGTTTGTTAAACGAACTGGTATGCTATTGCTTTTTTTATGCTAACAACGCTGTTCCTAATAATATTTACCTCCTTGCCGAATTCCTGATACTTGCGCATCAGTTCAGGCGCTGGAAAAATATACTACGTAATACCTGGGTGTACAGAACTATAATATTTGCATTAACAGCACTATGGATAACCGAAGACCTTATTTTCCGGAAAATTGTTGTTTTCAGTCCCTGGTTCCAGATAATTTATTCATTCGTATTGATACTTATGGCGGTAAGCCAACTGAACTGGTTAATAGTGAACGAAAGAGGGAATATCATTAAAAACCCGATATTCATTATCTGTTTCGGAATGATCATATTTTACTCTTACAAAGTGCTGACTGAGGTTTTTTACCACTATGCACCAGCAAACCTCATAAAA
Source organism: uncultured bacterium (assembly GCA_965650105.1). Lineage (GTDB taxonomy): Bacteria > Bacteroidota > Bacteroidia > Chitinophagales > Chitinophagaceae > Polluticoccus. Next base: position 14,679 of record CBFGNI010000016.1, read on the forward strand.
AACAATATTTTTGTTATGGAGGCTATTGTAAATGTAGGGTACAATTTAATTCTTGCTGTAGCTATATTATGCATCCCGAAGAAGATAAATTTTATACGGCCGTTGCCATAGCAGCATCAATACTTGGTGTTATTATATTGTATTTTATTGCTTCTATGATACGCCATCAAAGACGTAATGTTGCAGACTATAAAAACAAAATAAAAGCAGAAATATCTACACTAGAGAATGAGCGTAAGCGTATAGCTACCGATCTTCATGATGAACTGGGGCCATTATTATCAGCAGTAAGGATACAGATAAATCATTTACAGGCACCATCAGAACAGGATAAAAAAGTAATATCCTTCGCTAATAAGCATATAGATGACATTCTTTCTAAGACAAGGGAAATATCTTATAATCTTTTACCTAATACGCTTGTAAGAAAAGGGCTTTTTAAAGCTGTTGAAGAATACATAGTGAAACTAAACGATGTACATGATCTTAAAATAGTGTACAGGAATAATGCCCATATTAAGTTTGATGAACAATCGGAAATTAATATATACCGTATTATACAGGAAGTAATACACAATACTATAAAGCATGCAAAAGCTACCCAGCTGGTTATAGAATTTAAAAAACAAGCTGACCAATTAACATTGACCACTGTTGATGATGGTATCGGTTTTGATTTCCAGCAAATTGCTGACCTGCATACTGGCTTAGGCCTTTGGAACCTTCAAAGCAGGGCAGAGGTACTCAATGCAAATTTTCAACGTATTGCTGAAGCAGGAAAAGGTACAATGTATGTTTTTGAGATTCCATTAAATAAGGTACATGAAAGAGAGCAACATAATTATTAAAGTTGTCATTGCCGATGATCATGAGATATTTCGTGATGGACTAAAGCTCATGATTGAATCTGCAAATAACATACAACTTATTGGCGAAGCCGCTAATGGTGTAGAATTGGTAAACCTGGTTGAAAAAAACAATCCTGATATTGTGGTTACTGATATAAAGATGCCACAGATGGATGGAGTAGAAGCAACTAAAATTATAAGAGAGCAGTATCCCCATATAGAAGTGATCGCTTTATCAATGTTTGATGATGAGCAATTAATATTGGAAATATTAGAAGCCGGCGCTATTGGGTATTTATTGAAAAATTCAGATAAGACAGAGGTAATCGACGCTATAAATATGGCTTATAAACACCAGTCTTATTACTGTAAGCAGACTTCCGCTAAACTGGCAAAGCTTATTGCTTATAGCAAGCTTGTCAATCAAAAAAAGCAAAAAGAATCAGAATTTTCAGAAAGGGAAAAGGAAATTATCAAGCTTATTTGTGCCGAGTACACTAACAAAGAGATAGGTGAGAAGCTTTTTTTAAGCACACGCACCGTGGAAGGATATAGAATGAAAATTCTGGAAAAAATGGATGCTAAGAATATAGTAGGTATTGTAATAGAAGCTATAAGGCTAGGTATATATAGCCCTCAGGCATAACCTGGTAGGCTGCTGTATGTAGATGCATTAAAAACGTTACTATCTGTGATATGAACAGTCCCAGCTATAGCATGCAATTCATATCATTTAAGCGCTCTTTCTGCTGCTCCAATTCAGCTTTAACATCTACACGCATCAGCCCAAATTAAAAAAATATCATATTTTTTCATTTGCTTATGCTCGGCATGATTTTTACTCCATATCGGTAAAAATCAATAAGATACTATGGCTAAAGCTACTAACACCGCGAAAAAAAATGCAGGCAAATCTGCTACCACAAGTAAGGGAAAGGTTTCGAATCCTGATCCGGCACTTCTTGAATTCTTTAAAGATGAAATAAAGGATATCTACTGGGCCGAACAGCATCTGGTAAAAATATTACCCAAAATGAAGAAGGCCGCTACCTCTGAAGAGCTAGCTGGCGCAATTGACGAGCACCTGGAAGTTACAAAAACACATGTTGCCCGCCTGGAACAAATTTTTGAATTATTGGGCGAAAAACCGAAAGCAAAGAAATGCGAAGCAATGGAAGGCCTTGCTAAAGAAGGTGAGAGCATTATTGAAGATACTGATGATGGAACGGCCACACGCGATGTGGGTATCATCATGGCTTCGCAAAAAGTAGAGCACTATGAAATTGCAACCTACGGTGGACTTAAGCAACTGGCATCAACAATTGGGCTGGACGAGGTTGCTGATTTGCTGGAGCAAACGCTGAATGAAGAAAAGGAAGCAGATGAAACGTTAACAAGCATTGCAGAAAATAGTATCAACTATGAAGCTGCTAACGAAGAGTAATATTGAATTCTAAACAGGTGTTACACATACCACCTGTTTTATTATCGTTCTATTTAAAACCAACTCGTATGAAAGCTAAAAAACCTGCGAAGGATAATTTAAATCCACAGACAGAGAAGCTACCAATCAACCCTGAAAATGAAAAAACAAGGAGTATTGCACCACATACCGCAGATGCTACCAATCAATTCATGACCACCGATCATGGTGTGCGGATAAATGATGATCAGAATACTTTAAAAGCAGGTGAGCGTGGCCCCTCGCTGCTGGAAGATTTTATCATGCGCGAAAAGATCACGCATTTCGATCACGAACGTATTCCTGAGCGTATTGTACATGCACGTGGCTCTGCTGCGCATGGTGTGTTTAAAGTATATGAATCACAATCGGCGCTCACTAAAGCAGCCTTCCTGCAAGACCCCTCGGTGGAAACCCCCGTATTTGTCAGGTTCTCTACAGTTGCGGGTTCACGTGGCTCTACCGACCTGGCTCGCGACGTACGTGGTTTTGCCGTTAAGTTCTATACACAAGAGGGTAATTTCGATCTGGTAGGTAATAACATGCCTGTTTTCTTTATACAAGATGCCATGAAGTTTCCTGACCTGGTGCATGCAGTAAAGCCTGAACCGGACAATGAAATGCCACAGGCAGCTTCAGCCCATGATACGTTTTGGGATTTTATATCGCTGATGCCCGAAAGCGCGCACATGATCATGTGGCTAATGAGTGACCGTGCCATACCACGTAGTTATCGTATGATGGAAGGCTTTGGCGTGCATACATTTCGTTTTATAAACGAAGCAGGCGAATCTAATTTTGTGAAATTTCATTGGAAGCCGCTACTTGGAGTACATTCAGTAGCCTGGGATGAGGCACAAAATATATCAGGTAAAGATCCTGATTTCCACCGAAGAGATCTTTGGAATGCCATTGAAAGTGGTAACTATCCTGAATGGGAATTGGGCGTGCAGATTATTCCCGAAGTGGATGAACACAAATACGAATTCGATCTTTTAGACCCAACCAAACTAGTGCCTGAAGAATTGGTACCCGTGCAGCGTATTGGCAAGTTGACCTTGAACCGGAATCCGGATAATTTCTTTGCCGAAACGGAGCAGGTAGCTTTCCACGTTGGGCATGTAGTTCCGGGTATTGATTTTACTAATGACCCACTCATGCAGGGCAGGTTGTTTTCTTATACCGACACGCAATTGAGCAGGCTTGGCGGACCTAACTTCCACGAAATTCCTATTAACAGGCCAATAGTACCTGTGCATAACAACCAGCGCGATGGTATTATGCGCCAGACTATTAATAAAGGTAAATCGAGCTACGGCCCTAATACTACCGGCGGGGGCTGCCCTTTCCAGGCGGGTAAAATGGATGCGGGTTTTGTTTCTTATGCAGAGCGAATAGATGCGCATAAAATACGTGCACGTAGCCAAAGTTTTTTCGACCATTTCAGCCAGGCTAAATTATTTTTCAATAGCCAAAGCGAACCGGAGAAAAACCATATTGTTGATGCATTAAGTTTTGAGTTGGGCAAAGTACAAACTATTGCCATTCGAGAGCGTATGCTACATATACTTTTGCAAATTGATAACGGCCTTGCAACACAGGTTGCTTTTGCTTTGGGATTGCATATACCCAAGCAACTGGATAGCCCGCTGAACCAAAGCATACCTGCAGACGGTGATCCTAGTGATTACCAATCGCCTGTTATTGAACCATCATTATTAGCATCGGCACCGTTAAGCATGGCAAATACGGTTAAAGATTCTATTGCAACAAGGCAGATAGCCATCTTAGCTGCAGATGGTGTTAACGAGCAATCGCTCAATACTGTAAAAGAGGCTTTGATTGGTGCGGGTGCAGTAGTAGAGGTTATAGCACCAAGGCAGGGATACCTTACGTCTGCAAATGATGAAAATATCTTCATTGACAAAAGCTTTTTAACCGCGGCATCAGTATTCTACGATGCAGTGTATGTGCCCGGCGGTACCAATAGCGTTGCTGCATTGGAAGCTTGTCCTGATGCAATACATTTTCTGAATGAAGCATTTAAACACTGTAAGCCCATTGCTGCTGATGCCCAGGCAATGCAGGTGCTAGATGCTACTTATTTCAGGAAAAAACTTCCTGCAGAGTTTAATAAAGAAGATGCCATTACAGAAGGTATTGTTATTACGGATGATGCGGCAACGTTAGCAAAGTCATTTATTTCCGCAATTGCGCAACATCGCTTCTGGGAGCGTGAAAAGGCGAGGAAAATCCCTGCTTAGCATAAGATAGTTAGCCTGTAGTTTGGGCTCAAGGGTAGTATAACCTTTTTATAAAGGCTTCCGATATTCGGAAGCCTTTATTGTTTCCATCCCTATAAGTTGCCAATCATACAAAAAATAAAAAATAATTATATATATTAGTTCTAATCATAAAACCACACAAATGAAAAACACACCACAATTACTTTTCACTGCTCTTTTAACAACCATCACTTGTACTAATCTCGCTGCGCAGGTAACTCCAACCGTCAAAAGTCAAAAAACAATTTCAGCTGTAGAAAATTCCAAATTCAAAAGCAAATTAAATTCCTGGCGAAATACCGCGAAAGGACTTGAGGAGTATAAACTGTTTGTTGATATTGAACACATCAAACAAATAGAAACTGATCTTGACAATGTTCAAAAAGTAAACTTGCAAACAGAATTGGCGAAAGTTTTCGATCCTGAAAAACAAGCATGCCCATTACCCGACAAGCTTAAATCGAAACTGCAAAAGGATAAAGAAAAAGGAAAACAATTTATTCCTCAAATTGTTAAGACCTCCATAGAAGGTTTACCCGATACCTTTTATACCATGCCACGTAAAAGCCTGGCTTATGTGTTGCACGTTGTTGAGCTTACCAAACCATCGGGCCTGAAATACGAACGTGTACTTACTAATGCGCCTAACTATAATGCTATCAACTTCGAAAAATATATTGATGGTGCCAGTAATAGATTTTTCTATTCCCTCGATTGTTCGGGATATTTAAATGCTGCAATTAGTGGATCGGCTACTGTGCCGGGTATGGCAGATCTTAAATCAAAAGCCGAAAGTGCTTTAAAAAGTGAAAACTCTATGTTTGTTGCAGGTGGGGTTATTCTATCACCAATATATGCTGCATTTACAGGTGAAGTTGCTAACCTGAGTGCGCAGGAAAGAATTGCTATATTAAACTCATTGATAAGCTTGTATGATATAGATGATGCTGATACCGTAGATATTAATATTGGCTATGAGGCGATATGGGCATCGGGTAAAGGATCATCAAATTTCAATGGAAGTGCTGATTTAAAAGCATCAGCGGGAGGGTCTGTTGCTGTTGCTTCAATTAATGCAAGCACCCAGGGAGGAGGAACAGTTTCAAGAAGCAGTTCTTTCACTAATTTCAATACGTATATAACACCAGGTTTCCCCTTACCTCAAAGAACAAAACCAACTGTAAAAATGATAAAAGACCTTGTTGCAGCCTTGCAGAAAGGCAATAGCAAATAACTCACGAGTGTAAGCGAAAGAGCTTCCAGGTAGCTGGAAGCTCTTTCGCTTGAATACATTTCCCTCAAATCAGTAATACATAAGAAAACCGTTACCCACAGCGGGTGCTTATTTGAACTACTTTTGCAGCTATGAACTTTGAAGAGTTAAACCTCAGTAAGCCGCTTTTAGATGCATTGTCCGATCTCGGCTTTACACAAGCCACTACCATACAGCACAAGGCTTTCCCCGTAATAATGTCTGGTGCCGATATGTGTGGTATTGCCCAAACGGGTACAGGTAAAACTTTTGCATACTTGCTGCCAACATTGAGGTTGATGCAATATTCAAAGTCGCAAATTCCCCAAATGCTCATCATAGTGCCTACCCGTGAGTTGGTGGACCAAACAGTAATGGCAGTAAAAGAGCTAACTAAATATATGACGGTTAGGGCACTGGGTGTATATGGCGGGGTAACCATGAGCAGGCATATAAAGGCTGTGGAAGAAGGGGTTGATATATTAGTAGCTACACCGGGCAGATTGCTTGATCTTGCCTACCATGGCGTATTAAAACTAAAAGGCATAAAAAAACTGGTGATAGATGAGGTGGATGAAATATTCAATCTCGGCTTTCGCACGCAACTAAACAATATTTTCCTGTTACTGCCTGAAAAAAGACAGAATATACTTTTTAGCGCTACTATGGTGCCCGATGTAGAAGCAGTGATCAACGAACATTTCGGAGCCACTACCAGAATTGAGGCGGCACCTACCGGAACACCTCTGGAAAATATTGAACAGACGGGCTACTACGTGCCCAATTTCAACACCAAAGTAAACTTGCTGCAATTACTGCTGCAAGAAAATATGCAAATGGCTAAAGTGCTGGTTTTTGCAGCTACAAAAAAACTGGCCGATAGGCTGTATAAAGAAATAGAACCTGTACATACTGGCAAAGTTGGTTTAATACATTCGAACAAAGAACAGAACAATCGTATAAGAACAGTGGCCGGCTTTAAAGATGGGCAGTACCGCATATTAATTGCTACCGACCTTATTGCGCGCGGACTGGATGTAAATGAGGTAACCCATGTTATAAATATGGATGTGCCCGATAGCCCTGAAGATTATATACACCGCATAGGCCGTACAGGCCGGGCCGATAAAAAAGGTATAGCTATCACTTTTATAACTGAAAAGGAAAAAGGCAACCAGGAAAAAGTTGAAATGCTGATGCACGTAAAAATAACAATGAAAGAACTCCCGGATAACCTAGAGATATCAGACGTGCTGATAGATGAGGAAAAACCCAAAACTGCTATGCCCGGCCCTACTATTAAGCTACCTAAGCTAGAAGCAGGTGGTGGAGCTTTTCATGAAAAGAAAGCTAAAAACAAAAAGGTAAATGTAAAAGTGCGCCATGCCGATAAAATGAAACAGAAGTATGGTAAACCTAAAAAACGGGGAAAGAAAAAATAATATAAAAAGCCTTGCATAATGCAGGGCTTTTGTTTGCACTATTTGGTTAAGCAATAAAAATTCAGTATATTCTTTACTTACAGTACCAATACATCTACCCTACCAATTACCAAAATTTTATTTATGACCAACAAAATAACCAATATACTTGTCCCTGTTAATTTTTCTGAGACATCGCTAAATGCTCTGAACTCCGCTATCAAGATGGCTAAACGCCATGCGGCACACTTGCATTTGTTGCAGGTTATGGACAATGAGCATATTTTTCCAACTGCAGGCATGCAGGCGCCTGCATTATCGATCTCTGAAGAAATAATAGAAAGTGAACAAGATAATTTAATGTGCTGTGCCAGCTCTATTGAGCGAAACCACAAAATAAAATGCAGCGCGTACTATACTACCGGCTGGCTAATACCAACTATCACTAAAATGGCAGGCGACTTATACTGCGAGATTATTGTAATAGGTATTGATCCTAAAGGCGCACATGAACCTTACCTTACCGATAGTATTGCCTATAAGGTGCTCAAAAACACATGCTGCCCGGTGCTCACCATACCTAAACAAAAAAAGACAAATACACTAAAAAGAATGGTGTTGCCAATCCGACCTGTACATAATACACTTCAAAAAATTGAAGTCGCCAAACCCTTGATACTCAAAAATAAATCAAGTGTACACATTGTTGGCGCCTTTGAAAAAGCAGGTATTATGCATTATGGGAAAATACGTTCGCTTGTTTCCGAAGCTAAAGGTAAAATGAAGAAAGAAGATATACCTTATTCATACGAAGTTAGTTTCGGCAAAAACACAGCTGATAATATTTTAAAGTTGTCGAAAGATATTTCAGCTGATGTAATTGTTATCACGGCATCAACTAAAAGAAACTTCAGGCAATTCTTTTTTGGTAACTACGCACAAAAAATAATAAACAATACACACACGGCGGTATTATGCGTAAAGCAAGATGTTATTAACAATAGCAAAAACACAACATTTATGTTTTCCCATTCTATGCTGGACCCGTTATTATCTAGCTTATAGGTGCATTGCCGGCATCTATAATTTATTTTGTACTTTTGCAGTACTTGAGTAGTAGTCCTTTATGCATTTCCACGCAGCAGAAGATATTACTCAGCAATTATACATGAGGTGTTAGGCCTCGTCATTCGTGGCATTTGCTGCCACATAATAACTAGTTAGTAACGCCCGCCCACGCAGATTTTTTTGGCAGGCTTTTTTGAACTTCTCCTAAAGGAGAGAAAATATTTTTATGATACGCACAGAAATATATCACACAACCAACGTACCACCAAACCAACTAAAACATTTGATTATTGAGTTTCTTTTTGATAATCTTGAAGAGTATGGCGATGCAAAAGAAGATATAGGAAAAGCATATGATTACGCACTGCTGAACAACGATAGTTGCGGAGGCCTTATTATGACCGCATATAATGACGATGAAATAATTGGTGCTGCCATTATCAACAAAACCGGAATGGAAGGCTATATCCCTGAAAACATATTGGTTTATATAGCAACGCACAAACAACACAGAGGAGCAGGTATAGGCAAAAGACTAATGAAAGAAATAATAGAAAACGCAGAGGGGAATATTGCCTTACACGTAGAAAAAGATAACCCAGCCATCCACCTGTATAA
>CBFGNI010000017.1:0-23047 GCA_965650105.1 uncultured bacterium
AGGAAGTAGGTGATAAGTGCACGTTGCAATTTTGCTCCTTGGCCTATATATACCGGGAAGCCGCTGCCGGTTATCTTTGTACCTAGTTCAATATCTATCAGCCCGTATTTTTCGGTCAGTTCCCAGTGCGGTAGCTTTTGTGCGCTCAAGTCGGGTGTTGCACCCCATTGGCGTGCCACTACATTCTCTTCAGGCGTTTTGCCTTCAGGCACGCTGGCATGCGGCATGTTGGGTAGTTTCACCAGCATATCGTGCATTTCTTTTTCAAGATCGGCCAGTTGCTGGTTTAGCTCGTTTGCTTTGCTTTTATTTTGTGCAACTTCAGCTTTTAGTTGTTCCGCTTCTTCTTTATTGCCTTTAGCTATGAGCTGACCTATATTTTTGGATGCCGAATTGATAAAGGCAGCAGCATTATCGTTTTCAACCTGTACCTGGCGGCGGCGCTCATCTAAGGAGATGATGGCATCGACCATGTCAAGTTCTTTGAAATGTTTCTTCTTCAATCCTTCCAGTACCAGATCTTTATTCTGCCTGATGAAATGTATGGCTAGCATAGCAATTTATTGAGCGGCAAATATAGCGGTTTTCCTGCGGGGTGTATAAAGTACCATAACAAAAGCCCCGGCAATTGACCGGGGCTTTTGTTATATATTGAAAGAAGTAGCTACTATGGCACTTCTACCGCATTTAATATTTCGTTCAGGATATGTTCGCTGGTGATGTTTTCCGCTTCCGCCTCATAGGTGATACCTATACGATGGCGCATCACATCGTGACAAACAGCACGTATATCTTCAGGTATAACATAACCACGGCGCTTTATAAATGCATAAGCCTTGGCAGCCAATGCAAGGTTTATGCTGGCACGTGGCGAACCACCATAGCTGATGAGCGGCTTCAGTTTGCTTAGTTTGTATTCTTCGGGGAAACGTGTAGCGAAGACTATATCCAGTATATACTGCTCTATTTTTTCATCCATATACACTTCACGTACCAGGTGGCGGGCCTTGATGATATCTTCTGTAGTAACAACCGGATTGATTTTGGCACTACCGCCTGGGTTTAGATTATAGCGGATAATGTGCAGCTCTTCTTCTTTTTTAGGATAAGTGATAACCACCTTCAGCATAAAACGGTCAACCTGTGCTTCCGGCAGTTCATAAGTACCTTCCTGCTCTATTGGGTTTTGTGTAGCCAATACCAGAAATGGTTCTTCCAGTTTGTAGGTGCTATCGCCAATGGTTACCTGCCTTTCCTGCATGGCCTCCAGCAGGGCACTTTGCACTTTTGCAGGGGCGCGGTTTATTTCATCGGCCAATATAAAGTTTGCGAAGATGGGGCCTTTACGTACGGCAAATTCATGCGCCTGGGGATTATACACCATAGTACCTAATACGTCGGCAGGCAGCAGATCGGGCGTAAATTGGATACGTGCAAAACGTGCATGTATGGCAGATGCCAGCGATTTAATGGCTAATGTTTTTGCCAGGCCGGGTACACCTTCTAAAAGCACATGGCCATTAGCTAATAACCCTATCAAAAGGCGTTCTACCATTTGCTTCTGGCCTACTACGACCTTATTTAGCTCCATGGTCAGCAGGTCGATAAAAGCACTTTGCTGGTGTATGCGCTCGTTCAGTTCGCGGATATCAATTGATGTTGAAGTTTCCATATTATTATTCTGATTTCAGAAACGGATTAGTAGCAAGATATTACATCTCAAAAATATTAAGAACACTATTTCTATCGCTGTTAAAAATGAGTTAAACCAAAATCAGGTATTTTTGATGTTTTAGACGCTATATGGAAAATTTTGAACAACGCTGGAAGGATGTAGAACAGCTTATGGAGGAACGTTTTGGCAAAACTCCGGATATGGAAAGTATTTTGTTTTTAGTAGGAGTGAACGAGTTTGGGCGCTTACCCGCACGTAAGTTTTCGAAAGAACAAAAACAAGACCTGATGCACGTAGCCGTATGTAGCCTGCTAAGCCAGCAGGGATATTATGAACTTGCCGGCAGAGATGATGATGGCTGGCCGCATTATAACCAGCTAAAGCCTGTTGAAGCCAGTGGGCTGCAAACACAGGAGCAAGTACTTAAGGAATGTATTATCCAGTACTTTGATAAGTAATAAAACTAAAAAAGCCCCTCTGGTTGAGGGGCTTTTTATTTGGATGAAACTTACTTATTATTTAACGATAGACAGTTGTTTAACCATCATACCTTTTTGAGTTTGTAACCTTACACTGTACATACCGGCAGGTAATTGATCAGTTGCAATAGTCAGATGATTGTTACCGCTATTCATATTTTGCATAGGAACAGAAGATACAACACGGCCCATAGCATCTATTACCTGAACTGCTACTTTAGCACTTTCAACTAAAGAGAAGTTAATGTTTACATTGTTAGAAGCAGGGTTAGGGAAGATGGTAAGATCTTCAACACCAGCTTTTACATCGCTAACACCAAGAGGTACGCTTACATTTTGGCTGTTTAATACAACACCATCAGAAGCACGGATCAGGAATACAACAGCGGTCATATTTTGCCTTTGGTAATCAGCCCTTATAGTAGTAGTAAATGTGTAGTCGTAGCTGCTGTTAGCCGTCATAGTTGCAGGCAAGCTACCAACTTCTCCATCAGGACCCGGAACTATATTACGAGCAACGAATTCGTATTCCATAAGGCTGTCAGCAACTTTTGATTTTTCAGCATACCAATCGTGACCGGCACCTTCCATGTGAATATTTTTGCTATAGTAGTTTGCCTGAGCCCATTTGCTGCCCTTACCATGCACATCGTTTTCAGTAAGTACTAATGCAAGACGGTAATCGCCCGACAGATCGATAGCAGGTCTTACACTTGCTTTTACTGAATAGCTAAAGCCCTGAGCAGAAACGTCAGTTAAAGAAACATCCGCAAAGCCAAAATCATCTTTATGACTATTATATGAATCTATTAATTCTGAAGGATCCAGTACTTCTTTACGGTCAACGACTGCTGACGGATAACCCTGGATAAGAGTGCCCATAAAGTTATCGTAAGCTGACAATACCATAGGATCACCATTATGTACAGCTACCAGACTAAAGTCATCGCGATAATTGTTATACAGTGAATCCATGTAAACCGCACCACGAGGGCACCAGCCACACCATGTACCTGTAGCTTCTTCTACAAATATTTTCTTTTTAGGTTTGAAAGCAATGGTAGTGATTGCAGTATTTGCCGAGTCATTTGTATGATCAACATCACCTGATAATTCAGCCCAAACTTTTACATTGTTTTCGCCAACGGTTGAAGGAAATGTAACCGGCACTGTACATACATAAGATGCAGTAGCAAATGAAGCTATGTTAAGCCCAGTGAATGTATTTGTAACAACAGGGCCATTGCCTACCTGTGCTTTTATAGCGTAAGTGCTGATAGCAGACGTACCTGCATTGGTTATTTTGCCTGAAAGCAGCACATTGCTACCACTTAAACCATAAGTTTTTTGGTCGCCAGGAGTAGGCAATACATTTATAAGATAAATATCGTTTGCAGGGGCAACGAAAGTAGCGATGTTGTCAAGAGTCAACAGATACTTATCGTTGGAATTGTTGCGGAAGGCCACATAAATAGTTTGGCCCACATACGCACCCAGGCTGGCATACCTTGTAGTGTACTTATCTGAACTTGCACCAGTGGTAGAATAAGCTACATTGGTAAAATCAGCTGTAGCATCAGTGGTAGTTGATATCAGTACCTGGTATCCGTCTGCCGCTGCAGGTTCCAATGCTTTTTCATCCCATTTTATTGCCATGTTAGGATCGGTAACATTGAATGCTGTAGTTATGATCCAATCGTTAGCCACACCAGCAACTGTATAATCAGAAGTGGAGATGATAACTTTATCGCCCGGAATGACATTACCGTCAGCATCTTTTTTATCGGTAACAACCCATGCATCATTAATATAGCTGTGGATGGCCTTAGGTGTCTTACCATCAAGGTTGCGAAGCTGCCAACCTGCAGGTATGGTACCACTGTTAAAATCCTCAGACCAAGCCTGAGCATTTACCTGGGCACCAGCACACATTGCCATTAAGCCCAATACGAGTAATTTTCCTTTCATCCTTTTTTATTTAAAATTTATGAGGATTACGAAGTTATTGATTTTTATAATACAATATGTCATTTTTTTCATCTGTTTTTAATGCTGTTTCATCCGGCATTATGATGGTTTAATTATCAAAATTAAATACCTTTGCAGCGGTTTAAACCTCCCTTAAGGAGGGTAGAACCACGGGGTGCCTAAACAGTAAGGGCTGAGATCATACCCGCTGAACCTGGACCGGGTAATGCCGGTTAGGGAAAAGTAAAATCAGCTTATATTCTGTTACGCCATCTTTACGGATAGACCTATGTGTGCACGCATCGGGAATTATCAGTAGAAGATGTTGTAACGCGTATAACAGTACATGGCACCCGTAATAGATTAATTATCACTTAATTAAATGCCATGCATTTTTACAAACAATCTTTATTAACTATTGGTAGCATGTCTATCGGCCTGGTTGCTGCTGCCCAAGCCGATACATCTTTTAAACAACAAGCACTGGAACCTATAGAAGTACGCGCACTACGTGCCGGTTCTAACAGTCCATTCGCTAAAACTGAGATAAGCCAAAAAGATATAGCTAAAGCAAACCAGGGTCAGGATATATCTTATTTATTGCAGTACACACCATCGGCAGTGGTAACCTCTGATGCGGGCAATGGTGTAGGCTATACCGGGCTGCGCATACGTGGTACCGATGTGGCACGTACCAATGTAACGCTAAATGGTATACCTGTAAACGATGCGGAATCGCAGGGAACGTTCTTCGTAAATTTTGCCGACCTGGCATCATCTACCAGTTCTATACAATTGCAACGCGGTGTGGGTACCTCTACCAATGGCGCAGGCGCTTTTGGTGCCACCATGAGCATCAGCAACCTGCAACAATATGAAGAAGCAGGTGCCGAGATCGATAACAGCTATGGTTCTTTTAATACGCATAAGCATACTATAAAAGCCGGTACCGGATTGATGAAAAACGGGCTTCAGTTTGATGTGCGGTTATCAAAGATCAATTCGGATGGCTTTATTGACCGTTCTGCCAGCGACCTCAGGGCTTTGCAATTTATAGGGGGTTGGAAAGCGAACGAAAAAACAAGCCTGCACTTCATGATAATGACCGGTAGTGAAAAGACCGCACAAGCATGGAACGGTACGCCGGAAGCTAAACTGAAAGGCGATAATGTAGCGCTTACCGAACATTATAACAATAATGTAGGCGTTCTATATAATACAAGGGCCGATTCTGTGAACCTGTTTAGTTCCGATCCGCGCAAGTATAACTACTTTACTTACAAAGACCAGACAGATAACTACCAGCAAGACTACTACCAGTTGTTTGCCGACCATAAATTCTCGAAATACCTGACAGGGAATGTAGGGTTGTTTTTAACGCGGGGGCGTGGTTATTATAATGAATACAAAACAGGCGAATCGTTTAACGATTATGGTTTAAATGATTATGTATCGCCATCAGGCACCGACACTATATCATCTACCGACCTTACCCGCCAGCTGTGGTTGGACAATTACTATTATGGTGGCGTATTCTCACTGATGTATGAAAAGAACAAAACACAATTAGTACTGGGCGGCGGTTATACCGAATATGATGGCAACCACTATGGATACGTGAAATGGGCAGAAATAGGGATACCTGTTGACTATCGCTGGTATTTGCTGGATTCAAGAAAGAACGACCTGAATATTTACGCTAAAGCACAGCAAACAGTAGGCGAAAAGCTGATACTTTTTGGCGATGTGCAGTATCGCAATGTAGATTATAAAATGAATGGCTTCAGGAAAAATCCAAGCCTGATGCCTGAAGCTACGTTTGGCTTCTTCAACCCTAAAGCGGGTGTTACTTATTTGCTAAGCAACAGCAATACGCAAAAACAAAAAGTTTATGCATCTGTCGCCCTGGCTAATAAAGAGCCTAACCGTGATGATTTTGAGGCATCGCCAATCAGCCAGCCAAAAGCAGAGCACCTAACCGATATAGAAGCCGGTTACGAGATCAATAAGCAAAACTGGAGCGTAGGATTGAATGGGTATTACATGATGTACCTCGACCAACTGGTGGCTACAGGCAAGATAAATGATGTGGGTAGCTACACACGTACCAACGTGCCAGAAAGTTACAGGCGTGGTGTAGAATTGCAAGCGGCTTATGCACCTGCATATTGGGTGCGCATCAACGCCAATGCAACGCTATCTCAAAATAAGATAGATAACTTTGTAGAGTACATGGATAATTACGATGATCCTAACGGAGCACAAACTGCCGTAAACCATGGCACTACCGATATTGCTTTCTCCCCCAATGCTATTGCAGCAGGCGGACTTACATTTACCCCTTTCCGCAACCTGAGCCACCAACAAAATCTAGAAATAGGTGTTATGGGTAAACACGTAGGTAAGCAATACCTGGATAATACCAGCAACGATGCCCGCAGTATAGATGCTTACAGCCTTTGCGATGTACGTATCCGCTATTCGGTGCAGGCCAGGCCATTTAAAGAACTGGCTTTTACGCTTGCTTTGAATAATATCTTCAACAAGACCTACGAAAGCAATGGTTACACATACAGCTACATATATGGCGGCTCAACCATTACCGAGAACTTTTACTACCCGCAGTCTGGTTTTAACTGGCTGGCAGGATTGAATTTAAAATTTTAACCATAACAGATAATAAATAACAACGCCGGGCATTTGCCCGGCGTTGTTATTTATAGGCATATAGATGCTACAAAATGGCAACAATAATTATATAAACTACCTTTGTATAACTGCCATTTTAACATTGGTAGGCTATTTGATAGTATAGGAGAAACAATTATTGTAATGGGAGCATATATGGGCTACTACGTGCTTGCAGGTATCTTATTCCTGGTAGGTATGGCCGTGAGCAGCAAGCTAAAAAGTAAATTCAAACAATATTCAGAAGAACCACTGGATGCAGGTTTGAGTGGTAGGGAAGTAGCAGAGCGAATGCTACGTGAAAATGGCATTTACGATGTGCAGGTTATATCGGCGCAAGGGTTTTTATCTGACCACTACAACCCCGCAAACAAAACTGTAAACCTCAGCCCTGATGTATATGCAGGCCGCAGTATAGCATCAGCAGCGGTGGCGGCGCACGAATGCGGCCACGCAGTACAGCATGCCACTGCTTATAGTATGTTGCAATTGCGCAGCAAACTGGTGCCATTGGTACAAATAAGTACCAACCTATCGCAATGGATATTGCTGGCAGGTTTGGGTGTATTAGGTTTTGGTGGCGGCAACCAAACGGTTTTACTTATAGGTATTATCCTTTTTTCATTTTCTACCATTTTTTCGCTTATAACACTGCCGGTTGAGTATGATGCCAGTGCAAGAGCACTAAAATGGATGGAATCAACCCATCTTACCAGCCGTACTGAACATGACAAAGCTGCAGATGCGCTAAAATGGGCGGCACGCACTTATGTGGTGGCTGCCATCAGCGCAGTAGCTACATTAGTTTATTACATTCTTATCTTTATGAACCGTAGCCGGGACTAAGAGTTATTATCAACATAAAAAGAAACGCAAATGAACGTACAACAGTTATATACCAACTGCCTTAGCGAAGCAGCTTATTTTATTTCGAGTGAAGGCGAGGCAGCAGTAATAGACCCGCTACGCGATGTGGATACATACATCCAGATGGCAGCAGAGCAGGGCGTGAAGATCAAATACATTTTTGAGACTCACTTCCATGCCGATTTTGTGAGCGGCCACCTGGAGCTATCTAAAAAAACAGGCGCACCCATTGTGTATGGCCCTGATACTAAAGCTAATTTCAAATTTCACCTGGCAACAGACGGCGAAGAGTTTGCAATTGGTAAACTGAAACTGAAAGTAATACATACGCCGGGCCATACTTTAGAAAGCACCAGTTACTTGCTGAATGACGAGAACGGCACACCATATTGCATATTTACCGGCGATACGCTATTTGTAGGCGATGTAGGCCGCCCAGACCTTTTTAGCGGTAACCTTAGTAAAGAAGACCTTGCAGGTATGATGTACGATACCCTGCAGAACAAAATAAAAACCCTTGCCGATAACATTATCGTTTATCCAGCCCATGGCCCGGGTTCATCTTGCGGTAAAAACCTTGGCCCGCAAACATATAGCACTATAGGCGAGCAAAAGCAAAGCAACTATGCTTTGCAGGATATGACTAAAGAAGAATTCATTAAGACTGTTACGGATGGTTTATCAACACCGCCGGTATATTTCCCAATCAATGCCCGCATTAATAAAGAAGGTTATGATAGCCTTGATGAAGTAATGGAGACAGCAATGCAACCATTGTCTGTAGAAGAATTTAAAGCAAAAGAAAAAGCAGGTGCATGGATATTGGATACACGTACCGCTACTGTATTCACAGAAGGATTTGTGCCTAATTCAATAAGCATTGGCCTGGATGGCCGCTATGCGGAATGGGCAGGTATTTTACTACCGTTCAGCCAGCCATTGATATTGGTTACAGAACCGGGACAGGAAAAAGAAAGTGTTACTCGCCTGGCACGCGTAGGTATTGATAAAGTACAAGGCTACCTGAATGGTGGCGTAGAAGCATGGAGAAACGCTGGCGAAGAAATAGATATGATTATTGACATAGATGCTGATGAGCTGGCAATGGACATACCGCACGACAATAAACTGGAAGTAATAGATGTACGCAAACCCGGCGAGTTTGAGAATGGCCATGTGAAAGGAGCCAGCAATGTACCATTGGATACTTTGACCGATCCGCTGAATATTGCTTTGATAGACAGCGATGCCAACCTCTATATACATTGTGCAGGTGGCTATCGTTCGGTAATAGCCGCATCGCTGCTGAAACGGCAGGGCTACCACAATCTTCGCAATGTGTTGGGCGGATGGGGTAAAATAAAAGACATAAAAGAAATGCCGATTGTTAAACCCGAGCAGCAAAAAGTCTAGTTATACTTCTACATATAATAGAACCTTTATCTTTACACTGTCCGTCTCTGTGAGACGGACAGTTTTAGTATTATGTCGATAAAAAAGCTTGCGGGACAAACCATGTGGTACGGGCTTAGTTCCATCTTTGCCCGCTTTCTCAACTACCTGCTTACCCCATATCTTACATATTACCTGACTGCCGCCACTTATGGCGAGATGAGTTTGGTATATGCTGCCATACCCTTTATGAATGTAGTGTTTACGTATGGTATGGAAACCGCTTATTTCCGTTTTAGCAATAAAGGGGTGGATGAAAGAACAGTATTTAATACTGCAGGCTTATCGCTCATATTCAGTACACTATTCTTCACTGGTCTCATACTATTCTTCCGCGACCCGTTAGCTAATGTGTTGAAAGTAGATGCTCATCCACAATTCATTACCTGGACAGCATGGATCATTGCATTAGATACATTGTCCACCCTGCCTTTCGCCAAACTACGTAACGATGGAAGGCCACGTAAGTATGCATTCATACGTGTGGCAGGTATTATTGTGAACATAGCATTCACTGTTTTCTTTTATACATTATTACCAAAAATTGCTACTGAAAATCCGGGGTCATTCTTAGCCAGTTGGTATGACCCAAATATGGGTGCGGGCTATGTAATATTGGCTAACGTGATACAATCGGCACTAACACTTTTGCTATTAGCACCTGAATTTTTCTCTATACGTTTTGAATGGGACAAGAAGTTGTGGCGGGAATTGATGGTTTACTCCCTACCCTTGATGGTAGCGGGTTTTGGTGGTATGATCAACGAAACTTTCGACAGGCTGATGTTGGGCTGGTGGGCCCCTGTAGCTACTGAAACCGAAGCAAAAGCGCAGGTAGGTATTTACTCTGCCTGCTATAAACTATCCATACTTATTACACTCTTCATACAGGCATTTCGTATGGGTGCAGAACCATTTTTCTTTCAGCAGGCCAAGGGAGAAGACGGGCCCAAAACTTATGCACGCGTAATGAATTACTTCGTCATAACTATCTGCCTTATGTTTTTAGTAGTGGCCTTATATCTTGATATCTGGAAACACTTTATAACAAACCCCATCATGTGGCAAGGACTAAAAGTGGTTCCGATATTGCTTATTGCCAATATGTGCCTGGGTGTATATTACAACCTTTCTATATGGTATAAATTATCGCAAAATACGCGCGCAGGGGCTACAATTACTTTTATAGGTGCCGGCATTACCTTATTAATAAACGCCTTATTTATACCTTATTTCGGCTATATAGCCTGTGCGTGGGCAACACTAGCTTGTTATGGCTCGATGATGATCATTTCTTATTTCTGGGGGCAGAAAGTATATCCCGTACCTTATGCTACGGGTAAGTTACTCAGCTTCTTCGGGCTGATGTTATTATTCTATTTTGTACATGCTGGTATATGTATGCTTACTGAAGAACGCATGATACGTATAGGTGCAGCTACAGTTTTAGTAATTATATACTTGTTGTATATAGTGCGTGCAGAAAGAAATGATTTGAAAAGATTGCCAGTGATTGGCAAATATTTAGGCTAAGTTATCAGCGCAGCAATTCGCAAGGCTTGAGGCCCGTTGCTTTTTTGAAAGCGGTACTGAAGTGCGAGATACTACTGTAACCCAAAGAGTTGGCTACATCCGATACTGAAAAGCCCGGTTGTATTAGTAATTCTTTAGCGCGGCTAATACGCAACTCTTGCTGGTATTCATGAATGGTTTTACCTATTAAAGCTTTAAAGCCTTTTTTCAGGTAGCATTCGTTCATAGCTACTTTGCGGGATAGTTCCTTAATAGTGTAAGGCTGGTCGTAGCTCAGTTCAATAACACGTTTCGCCTCCATTATTTTTTCACGCTCGCTATCATTGGCCAAGAAACGGCATGCCGGAACAGGGCAAACCGCAAACGGCATCTTAATGCACTCCAGCGCCCTGCGCAACAAGTGTGTGGTTATCTCAGCCAGTTGCAGTGCTTTAATAAAAGCAGTAGGTGCATTTATTTGCTGCAGTTGCGCTAATAGTGCAATGCTATGTGTACAGATATTGAACTGTTGCTCAGTTACTTTATCAAAGCGAAAAGGCAGATCAGCAATTAACGTTTCAAGCGGATATTGCTCGAAGAAACCCGGCAAAAACTCAAACCAGTGAATAGTGGCATTGCCCGATTGTTCGGCATATTGCAAATACATTAGTTGCAAACAAAACTGGTCGTCGCTAACAGGAAAAAGATTCAGGCGTGCATGTTCTTCCGGCCACACCTCTTGTTTAAAGCTAACCTCAATGCTTTCTGCATTTACATGGTTGTTTACCTGTAAAGGTTCGCGCTTCAGCACAATAGCCTCACTGCCCAATATCCTGGATATCGGAGCTTCTATTACTTGAGCGGGTATTGAAACTTTAGCACGCATGCGCTGGCAAAGGTAGGGTAATTGAAACTAAATAGTTAGCAAGCGGGTATAGATGGAACTTATCCTGCTCACAGGCAGATAAAAGTGGCTTTTTATAAATTTCAGAAGAAATCCATAACAACATTCAAACAGGCTCCGAATCACTTCAATTTTCATGTTCTTTGATTTATGGTTGTAATGCGGCTATTAGATATATGAATAAATATAAACAATACAGTATTTACAGGGGTTTCAGGTGTGTATAAATACCCTCTTTTCATTTGCTAAAACGGCTTTTTTAAGTTATATTTGCAATGTAATAATTAGGGAGATTAGTAGTAATTAAACACTACGCTCCTGTTCACCAAAAACATAGTTTTCGAAGATATTTATGAGTATAGAAAATGAGGTTGTAACGACCCCAATAACTGCCACTACCTACAATGCAGACAGTATCCAGGTACTTGAAGGTTTAGAAGCGGTGCGTAAGCGCCCTGCTATGTACATTGGTGATATAGGCGTGAAAGGCTTGCACCACCTCGTGTATGAAGTTGTAGATAACTCGATAGATGAAGCTCTTGCAGGCTACTGTAAGAGTATAACCGTTACCATACATACTGATAACTCAATAAGCGTACAGGATGATGGCCGTGGTATACCTACGGGCATCAATGCTAAAGAAGGCCGTAGCGCACTTGAATTAGTAATGACCGTATTGCACGCGGGTGGTAAGTTCGATAAGAATACCTACAAGGTATCAGGCGGTTTGCATGGTGTAGGCGTAAGCTGCGTGAATGCATTGAGCAAGGATATGCACACTACTGTGTACCGTGAAGGCAGAGTATTTGAGCAGGCCTATAAGTGCGGCGTACCCCAATATGAAGTGCGCGAAATAGGCACCACTGATATACGCGGTACGTTGCAGCATTTTGTACCTGATGATAGTATTTTTAAAGACGCTGTATATAACCGGGAAATATTAGCCGGCCGTTTACGCGAGCTTTCTTATCTGAACAAAGGCATCAATATTGTACTGATAGATGAACGCATAGATATAGAAGGTGAAGAAGCGCATGTAGCTAAAGAAACTTTCTTTAGTGAGGGCGGAATAGTAGAATTTGTGCAAATGCTGGATCGGAATGGTAAGCGCGACCCATTGCTAAGTGCACCTATATATGTAGAAGCACACGATAAAGAGTCGAACGTAGTGGTAGATGTGGCATTGTCTTATAACACATCCTACAGCGAGCATATTTTCTCTTATGTAAACAATATCAATACCATTGAAGGTGGTACACACGTTGCGGGTTTCCGCAGGGCAATTACACGTGTATTTAAAACATATGGCGATAAGAATAAATTATTTGAAAGGGCGAAAGTTGAGATAACGGGCGATGACTTCCGCGAAGGCTTAAGCGCCATTATCTCTGTTAAGGTACCTGAACCTCAATTTGAAGGCCAGACCAAAACAAAGCTGGGTAATAATGACGTAATGGGCGTGGTGGATGTTTCAGTAAGCCGTGCTTTGGAAGCATACCTTGAAGAACACCCCAAAGAAGCCAAGCTGATCATCGATAAAGTAATTATTGCCGCACAAGCACGTGCCGCTGCGCGAAAGGCACGCGAAATGGTACAACGTAAAAGCGTACTTACCGGTGGTGGTATGCCCGGAAAACTGGCTGATTGCTCGGATAAAGACCCTGAACGTTGTGAACTATACCTGGTGGAGGGTGATTCGGCCGGTGGTACCGCTAAACAAGGCCGCGACCGTACCTTTCAGGCTATACTGCCGCTAAGGGGTAAAATACTGAACGTAGAAAAGGCACAGGAACATAAAATATATGAGAATGAGGAGATCAAAAATATGTTTACAGCCCTGGGCGTAAGCATAGGTACTCCTGAAGATCCTAAAGCCCTGAACCTTACTAAGCTGCGTTATCACAAGATCATCATCATGACCGATGCCGATGTGGATGGTTCACACATTGCTACTCTTATCCTCACTTTCTTCTTCCGCTATATGGAAGATCTGGTGAAGCAAGGCTATGTTTACCTGGCACAACCACCACTATATTTGGTGAAAAAAGGCAGGGAGCAGGAATATGCATGGACTGAAGAGCAACGCAAGGCATTTATAGCACGCCTTGGCAATGGTAAAGAAGACAGTGTGAATATACAGCGATACAAAGGTCTTGGTGAAATGAATGCTGAACAGCTATGGGATACTACAATGAACCCCGATACACGTACGCTGAAACAAGTAACTATTGATAGTGCTGCTGAAGCTGACCGTATATTTGCTATGCTGATGGGCGATGAAGTACCTCCACGTCGTGAGTTCATCGAATCGCATGCCAAATATGCTAAGCTAGACGTTTAATTTTATCATATAATTATTGCAGGAAGCGGTTGATCTTTTCAACCGCTTCTTATTTTTATAGAACAGTTAGTAACTATGACAACAAAGTATGGTATAGCAATACACGGTGGTGCAGGTACATTGCTAAGAAGCAGCATGACCAGTGAGAAAGAAAAAGAATATCTGACAGGCCTTGAAGATGCTTTGAAAGCGGGCTATAATGTATTGCAAAATGGTGGCAGCAGCCTCGATGCTGTTGAAGCTGCGGTAATATCGCTTGAAGATTGCCCGCTATTTAACGCGGGTAAGGGTTCTGTTTTTAACCATATTGGCAAACATGAAATGGACGCATCTATAATGTATGGTAAAACATTGCAAGCGGGTGCTGTAAGTGGTGTAAGTAATATAAAAAACCCTGTAAAACTTGCTAAAGCCATTATGCAACAAAGTGAACATGTAATGATGAGCGGTGCAGGTGCAGAAACATTTGCCGGGCAGCAAGGATTAGCTACTGCCGATGATGATTATTTCTTCAATGATTTCCGTTACCAGCAATGGCAGGAAATAAAAGATAGTGATACAATTCAGCTAGACCATAGCGATAAAAAGTTTGGTACGGTTGGCGCAGTTGCGTTGGATAAATCAGGAAACCTTGCAGCAGCAACCAGTACAGGTGGTATGACCAATAAGAAGTTTGGCCGTGTAGGCGATACCCCTATAATTGGTGCAGGCACTTATGCGAATAACAATACCTGTGCTATATCCTGCACCGGGCATGGGGAGTTATTTATACGTTCAGTTGTGGCTTATGATATTAGCTGCCTGATAGAATATAAAGGCCTGACGCTACAAGAAGCATGCGATGTATTGGTGCACGATAAACTAATAAAAATTGGTGGCGAAGGTGGCCTGATAGGTATTGATAAATATGGTAACATCGCACTACCCTTCAATAGCGAAGGCATGTACAGAGGTTATTGGATAGGCGGAGAAAAACCTGTGATTAGTATTTACAAAGATTAATCTTCTACTATTACCGGTACTATTCTTCCCTCAAATTTCCTCGTTTTGATATTGTACACATCCCCTTGTGACATAAGATGAACAATAATATTCTCTACAGAGATAGGTTTACCTATTTCTATATCTGCAATATTATTGTAGTCAATAAATTTACCGTCAATTATTGTTACGCTACCCGAACCTATAGCCCTCAATTCTGTACCTTCTGATATAATAACACCTGTATCCTCACCTAGACCTATACCAATAGCGCCGGGTTGTGCCGATACAGCCTGAGCTAACCTGTTGAAGCGGCCACGTTTATCAAAATGAGAATCGATGATTACATTGTTCACTAAACCTAAACCTGTGGTTATTTTCACTTCGCCTTTCAGGTGCGCCTGGTCAGCATTGCCTTCATATATCATGGTATTGCTCATGGCCATAGCACCGGCACTGGTACCAGCTATAACAAAATGTTCGTTCTGGTAACGCTCCTTAATAATATCCAGAAATTCTGTACCGCCAAATATGGATGATAAACGCAACTGGTTGCCACCGGAAAACATGACACAATTGCATTTCTTAATACGTTCTATGTTTTCTTTACGCATTGCTTCTTCGCGATTGCGGATGCGCATATGCCTTACATTATTGCAGCCAAGCTTAGCAAAGGCATCTATATATTTTTCACCAACCTCATCGGGTATAGACGAAGCCGTTGTCACAACTTCTACTATAGGCTCCCCACCATCTTTAGTGAGATTAATAATGTTGCTTAAAATGCCCAACTCGAAAAAGTTGAGCCGGTTGCGTTCGATAATACCTTTTTCCAGATTGGTGCCTTTATCTTCCGCACCTCCTACCGATACCAAGTAACCTTTAGGAAGATCCAATGTATGTACGATTTAATGAAAAGATAATCCTGTAAAGTTACGGCATTATATTTATTACAGGTTGATTAGTAAGTTTTTATTAACTTAAAAGGCAATTTAACTATATGAAAATACTGGATATCAAGGTGATGAGCGGGCCTAATTACTGGTCGGCAAGGAGGCATAAATTAATAGTGATGCTGCTTGACCTTGAGGAAATGGAAGAAAGACCCACTAATAAGATACCAGGATTTCTGGAACGTTTAAAGGAACTGATGCCATCATTATATACACACCGCTGCTCGGAGGGTGTGGAAGGCGGATTTTTTGAACGTGTAAAGGAAGGAACATGGATGGGCCATGTTATTGAGCATATAGCGCTTGAGATGCAAACTATAGCCGGAATGGATACAGGTTTCGGCCGCACACGCGAAAGCGATAAACGGGGAGTGTACCATGTAGTATTTTCTTACTACGAAGCGAAAGCAGGGGTGTATACTGCCCATGCTGCCGTAAAACTTGCGGAAGCACTTATTAATAATGAGCCTTACGATCTGGAAACAGATATACAAACCCTTCGTGAAATACGTGAAGAGGACCGCCTTGGGCCTAGTACGGGTTCAATTGTTGACGAAGCAATACGCAGGAAGATACCCTATATAAGAATAAATAAAAGTTCACTAGTGCAACTGGGCTACGGCTGCAACCAGGTACGCATACGCGCTACAATGGCCAGCACTACCAGCAGTATAGCTGTTGATATTGCATGTGATAAAGAAGAAACCAAAAACCTGCTTGAAACTGCAGAAATACCCGTACCGAAAGGGCTTATTATACATAATGAAGAAGAACTGAAAGATGCAGTTGATAAAATAGGTTACCCAATAGTGACGAAACCTATTAACGGTAACCATGGTAAGGGTGCCACAACTAATATCAAGAAATGGGAAGAGGCCACAGAAGCATTGGCGGCAGCACAACAATATTCTAAAGCTATTATTTGCGAAAGATTTATAACCGGCCGGGATTTCAGGGTGCTTGTTGTGAATTATAAATTTGTTGCAGCAGCGCTACGCACACCGGCTGCTGTAATTGGCGATGGCAAGAGTACAATACAGCAGCTTATTGATAAAGTTAACAGTGACCCACGACGCGGTTACGGGCATGAAAAGGTATTAACAGCCATTAAAATAGATGACTTTACCAAAAACATACTCGATAAAAAAGACTTTACATTGGAAACAGTGTTACCCGCAGGAGAGGAGCTATGGCTAAAACCTACTGCCAATCTTAGCACAGGCGGTACTGCTACCGATGTTACTGACTTTGTACACCCTACCAATATTATGATGTGTGAGCGTATTGCGCGTATTATTGGCTTGAATATTTGCGGTATTGATATAATGGCCGATGACCTGTCGACACCTATTGTTGAAAACGGAGGTGTAGTACTAGAGGTGAATGCAGCACCCGGTTTCCGCATGCACCTGGACCCTACTGAGGGCCTGCCCCGTAATGTAGCTGAACCTGTTATAGATATGCTATACCCTCCTGGCAGTAGCGCACGCATACCAATTATTGCTGTATCGGGCACCAATGGCAAAACAACTACTACACGGCTTATAGCGCACATGGTAAAACAAATGGGCTATAAAGTTGGCTATACAACTACCGACGGGGTATATATACAAAACCAACTGATGGTAAAGGGCGATTGTACAGGACCTAAATCGACAGAATTTGTTTTGCGCGACCCAACAGTAGATTTCGCTGTATTAGAATGTGCACGAGGTGGTATACTACGTGCAGGGCTTGGCTTTCATCATTGCGATATTGCCGTTGTTACCAATGTAGCGGAAGATCATCTTGGCTTGCAGGGCATTGATACTATTGAAAAACTGGCACGAGTAAAAGCTGTTGCAACACAAACAGTATTACCAACAGGTTATGCCGTATTGAATGCAGACGATACACTTGTATATAAAATGCATAAAGACCTTGATTGTAAGGTGGCCTATTTTTCTTTGCATGAAGACAACCCGCGCATAAAAGAGCATTGTGCGAAGGGTGGTATTGCAGCCGTGTATGAGCATGGGTTTATAACAATACTAAAAGGCACCTGGAAGATCCGTGTAGAAAAAGTAACTAATATTCCACTCACGTTTTCGGGCAAAGCCGAGTTCAATATAGCCAATGTACTAGCGGCTACGCTTGCAGCTTACCTTCGCGATTTTAAAACGGAGGAAATACGCCAGGCGCTACAAACATTTGTACCATCGCCGGCAATGACACCGGGCCGAATGAACATGTTCCGCTTTAAAAGCTTTAACGTAATGCTTGACTACGCACACAATACGCATGGCATAAAAGCTATTGGCAAATTTGTGGCTACGATGGAAAGCCCGCGTAAAGTAGGTATAGTAGCCGCAGTAGGTGATAGGCGGGATGAAGATATAATAGCTGTGGGTGAAGAATCGGCAAAAATATTTGATGAGATAATCATCAGACAAGATAAAAATTTGCGTGGGCGTACCGAAGATGAAATGATAGACCTTATGACGCAGGGAATACATAAAGTTGACCCAAACAAAATGATAACTGTGTTCAGGAAAGAGGCCGATGCGATAGACCATGCTATCAATACCGCTACAAAAGACGCTTTTATAGTAGTGATAAGCGATGTTGTGCCAGATGCACTGGAACAAGTAAAAAAATATAAGGAAATAGAAGACGGTGTAGAACTGACAGCTTAAAAGGAAATCTGTATTAAATAGCGAAAGCCTTACAAGAATGTAAGGCTTTCTGGTTTTCATTTCTATTGCATTGCGCGAAAGCAATGACAACTTACCCCTATTGAAACGAAAAGCTCATAATGCAATGAGCATTTAACGGGATAAAAATACAAAAAAATCATTAAAACAAGCTATTATCTGCACCGGCAATCCTTATTCGGTTTACCAGCAGATGTGCCATTCTTGTAGGTTCGGGGATTCGATAACCCGCAACACAATTCATGATAATACTTACACTCTCTTGCATAGTAACAAGATGGCCCGGAGAAATATAAACGGGTTTGCATTTCCTTTTAGTTCTCAATACAGTACCTATTACTTCATTTTTGTCTTTCAGCGGCATAGTGGCGCCGGGATGCTCTTCCGGCTCATTATATTTACCTGTAAGCAAGCTTTTGGCACAACCAATAGTTGGTGTTTGGGCTACCAAACCAAAATGGGTGGCTATACCCATACGCCTGGGGTGTGCAATGCCCTGCCCATCCAGAACCAATACATCAGGTTTAGTTTTTAGTTTATTCCATGCTTCCAATAATGCCGGCACCTCGCGAAAACCAAGCAAACCCGGTATATATGGGAATGTTGTAGTGGCAACTATTGTGCTTTCTGCAATTGGTTTTAGATCAGGATAACTTAAAACTATTATCCCTGCATATACTGTATCGGAGTATTTATTAAAAGATATATCGGCACCTCCTATTGTTGTAACAGGTTTATTTAACGGGGTTAGTTGAATTTTATCCCTTAATTCCTGCTGTATAACAATGGCTTCTGCCGGAGTAAGTTCATTATAATTTGTAGTGATCATGATAAGTATTGGCATTAAAAAACCGCGCCTTTCAGCGCGGTTTGTATTTTCCCTATGGTGTATCTTAATTATTTCTCCTGGGCTGCTGCTTGCCACGTTCAGCCTGGGTCTTTTGAATTTCTTCCAGTTTTTGCGCCCATTTCGATGGTGTTGCAGGCTTGTTTTTGTTTTCCTGCATTTTAGCGTGTATAGCTTTTTCGTCAATAATATACTTCTGTATAATAAACTGTTGCGCAATACTTATCATATTTGAGAAGAAGTAGTAAAACGTTAACGCCGCCGCCATTTTATTGAATACACCTATCAGCAGGAACGGGAAAACAAATGGCATCCATTTCATCATGGGGTTGTTAGGATCTTGCACCGTCATATTACGGTTGTACAGTGCTAGGAACAAACTTGAGGCAGTCATTAGCAGTGTGAATAGACTGATGTGATCGCCATAAAAAGGTATATTGAAAGGTAACGTTGCGATACTATCGTAAGTAGAAAGGTCGTTCGCCCAAAGAAAACTTTCCTGTCTCAGCTCTATTGATGATGGAAAGAAATAGTACATGGCCAAAAGAATGGGTAGCTGGAATAAACTAGGCAAGCAACCACCTAATGGGTTGACACCCGCTGTACGGTACAGTTTCATTTGTTCCATACCAAATTTCTGTTGGTCATCCTTGTATTTAGCTCGCAGTTCATCTAATTCCGGTTTCAGCACGCGCATTTTGGCCGCTGATAAATAGCTTTTATAGGTGAAGAACGAAAGAAGCAGGCGGATAATAATGGTCATCAGCATAATGATGATACCATAGTTACCAATAAAACCACTCAGCACATTGAATATGGGTATAATCAGCCATTTGTTGATATATTTCACAAATGCCATGACCCCATAGCCCAATGGCACCATATCATCAAGATCTATTTTGTATGCACGTAGTGTTTGATAGTGGTTTGGCCCAATATACCAACGCAGGTTAGCTTCATTGCCATTTTTCAGGGCAAGGTCAGCTACGTTGCGGTTTTGGGCTACTACATTTACATCGGTCATTTTAGTTGAACCCGATACATTTACTTTATTAAATCCTTCTTCAGATATTAATGCCGTAGAGAAATAATGCAACCTGAAGCCCACCCAGTGTGCAGGATCATCGATGCTGAATTTCTCCTTGTTATTAATAGTATAATAGTCATGATCTTTATTACGCAGACGATAATATACCTGGCTACTTAATTTTTCATTTGCTATATCTTTTTCTGTATGCAATGCAGTTGTTTGCCAAGTAAGTGGAAGACTGTTTGCAGTCATACCAACCAGGTTTATTTTGCATTGTAGCATATACCCTTCATTAGGCAGCGTATATAACATATGCACTTGCTTACCACCGCCAAGATCGGCCATAAAGTCAAGCGTTTTGTCACCATTAGCAGCATTGCCCGGCGTTGCAGTATATACCAGATCGCCCGTGGCTATGGTATTATTATTTGCCGGCAATACAGCATTCAACTGGTTTGATTCACCATTAAACAGGTATAAGGGCTTACCCTGGTAAGTTTTATAATCTTTTAGTAAGGCCGCTACCGGATGTGCGCCTTTAGTATTGAATTGCAGGCTTAGGTCTTTATTCTCAAGCGTTACCATTTGCCCCTGTCCGCGAAAAGCGGGTGGCATAGCTTGCATTGCAGAGTCGCTAACCGTATCAGCGGCTTTAACAGGTATTGCTTTAGCTAACGGTTTTGGGTGTGCTTTAACGTACGCAATTGAATCGGCCTGCTTTTGTTTCAGGTATTCACTTTGCGAATGTTGATTGTAAAAGATATATCCTATCAGCAAAGCTGCTAACAGTAAAAATCCAATGACTGAATTACGATCCATGAAAAGGTGAAAAATGAAGCGCAAAGGTATGTAAAATGAACCTACTCTATGGCAAACAAATTCATCTCTTACCTAATATATTAGCCTGTTTACCGATTATTGGCGAAATAATGCAGTTCTTCAGAAAGATCGAGATAGGGATGCTTCTGAGCTAACATAGCAGTTTTTTCAGCATAATTTGACATTAAGCGTTGTTGAGCATCGGTTTCAGGGAAACGTGGCTTATGCGACCTGGCTATAGCGATTTCCTGCACTTCTTTCATTATTTGTTGTGTATTAGCATCCATACAAGCGTTCACGAACTGCTCCCAAACAAAATTTGTAGCCAAATAATTAGGATGCACAAAATCAATATCGTAGTACCTATAGTCTCTTAATATATCTATAACAATTTCGTAAGCAGGGAAATAGTATGTATTTGTATTTTCCCCACACAACGTGTGTACCGCTTCTATAAGACGGGCTTTGCTACGGTTATTCTTTATTACCCCATCGCGTATATGGCGCACAGGGCTAATTGTGAACAAAACCCGTGCACCCGGGTTCACTGCAAATAATTTTTTAAGGGTATCGTTAAGTGTGCTAACGATCAGATCAATACTTAACAACGTTTTATCGAACCATTGCGCTGGTGCGCGGTGATTATTGGCTACTTGTTTATTGTTTTCCTGTAAATAATACTGAAATGAGGAACCTAATGTTATTATTATCCAACCTGCTTCTTTTATAAATGCTGACGCCTCTTGCTGCGAGTGGTTAATACCTGAAAGTGCGTCTTGTTTATTGATATGAGAAAAACGGGTGTGGTGTGCCCAGCTATTCCATAATTCGTTCAATTGAAAGAGGTCGGCTTCTGTATACTGTTTATTAGTGATGTAACTATCCAGGCTTTCAGCAACGCTTAACG
Source organism: uncultured bacterium (assembly GCA_965650105.1). Lineage (GTDB taxonomy): Bacteria > Bacteroidota > Bacteroidia > Chitinophagales > Chitinophagaceae > Polluticoccus. The sequence continues at coordinate 22,117 of CBFGNI010000017.1, forward strand.
GATTGAATAATATGCCATTCGGATTGGAGAGGACTTTGAACTTATGCTGCAAAAACCTGTCAACCATATTTTCGGTAAAACAGGAACCAATCAATAATATTTTATCGCTATAGGTGATAGGTTGAGGTAGCTGTGGAATATCCAGCTCAAGCATTAGTTTCATACCTATACCCAGCTTAATTTTTTATACCCTTCATAACCCAATTTCATAGCTTCTTTTATCTGCTTCATTATAAGCGGATCGGTATTTTTAATATGAAAACAGGCTTTACCTTTTAGTGTTTTCGTTAATTCCTCCCCAAGCTTTTCTTTTACACTCTCGCAACAATATACAGGCATAAAGTAAAAACCTACATAACTACTTTGAAGTATAATAGTAGTAAATGCCATTTCTGCTCTTTTTTTACCCAAAGCCGTCATTTCTTTTTCTGACCATAAGTCATACTTACCCTCAATATCAATACGTGCTTTTATAGCGCCTTTTTCATAAGGCTTCACCAGTTTTTTTACTTCGTTGAAGATAGCTAACAACTCAATTTGTGTAAGTTTTGCCATACAAGAATGACTATTAGTTTTTATATGAATGACGTTTTGATAGTATTTCTAACCTAATAACTGCGGCATTTGCTCTTTTTATGCCTTAATGGCATTACATTTATTATGGATTGAAAATTGACTTACCCAAGTAAACTTCGTAATTCAAAAATACAACTTATGAATTCAAATGAATTTCGCAAATATGCCATTAAACATCATGGCATCAGCAGCCTGAGTTTAGATAGTTATACTTCTTCGATGAAAGGCTTTGGCCCAAATGCACTTACGCCTTATATTATTGAGGAACGCCCTATGAACGTTGCCTCTATGGATGTATTCTCGCGCCTGATGATGGATCGCATCATCTTCCTGGGTGAAGCAATTAACGATTATG
>CBFGNI010000018.1:0-23016 GCA_965650105.1 uncultured bacterium
TAACCGATAAGGTGCGGATGGAACACCTGTTTGAGATATATAACCCAGATGTAGTATTCCATGCAGCAGCTTATAAGCATGTGCCGCTAATGGAAGACAACCCATCGCTGGCGGTGCTGAATAACGTGCTGGGTACGCGGATACTGGCTGAGCTTGCCGTAGCAAATGGTGTAGAAAAGTTTGTAATGGTATCAACGGATAAGGCAGTGAACCCTACCAATATCATGGGTGCATCAAAACGTATAGCAGAGATATTTACACAAAGCTATTACAGGCACCTGAGCAGCGGCATGGAAGGCGATAATATGCCGCAAACCAAATTTGTAACCACGCGTTTTGGTAATGTGCTGGGATCGAACGGATCGGTAATACCAAGATTTAAGCAACAACTGAAAGCAGGTGGGCCAATAACTGTTACCCATCCTGAAATAACCCGGTATTTTATGACCATACCTGAAGCCTGCCAGCTTGTAATTGAGGCAGGTGTAATGGGCCAGGGCAATGAAATATTTGTGTTTGATATGGGTAAGCCGGTGAAAATAGTAGATCTGGCAAGGAAGATAATTAAGCTTGCAGGTAAGGAACCCGATGTAGATATCAAAATAGTTTTCTCAGGTTTAAGGCCGGGTGAAAAACTATATGAAGAATTGCTGAATGATTCTGAGAACGTGATGCCTACTTACCACGACAAGATACTGATAGCAAAAGTGCAGGAATACAATTTTGAATATGTATGTGCTAAAATAGACAGGCTGATAGCCAGCGCTAAACAGCACTATATGCTGGAAACCGTGGGGCTGATGAAAGACCTGGTACCGGAATTTGTAAGTACCAATGCTTTGTACGAATCGATACAACTGGACAAACTAAAAGATATGTAAACCGAAACAGCGCATTAAGCGCTGTTTTTTTTGCCTGTAACCTTTTTTGCGGTAAGCAGAATGATCTTGAAATAGTTACCTATAGATGGCTGATCGATGAATACCCTGTTCAGCTTTATTTTCTCCGGCATTATCTTATCAATGTAATACTGCTCGGGGTTAGGGTGCCGCGCCAGCAATTCGTTTTCATTGGCATAAGCAATAGAAGCATAATCGGTAATGCCGGGTCGAACATTCAGTATAGTCTTCTGTTCGTCGGTATATAGATCTACATATTTTTTTACTTCAGGCCTGGGGCCAACAATGCTCATTTCACCCAAAAAAACATTTACCAGTTGCGGTAATTCATCCAGCTTAAATTTTCTCAGATAATAACCCACTGGGGTAATACGTCTATCATCATCGCCCAATGTGAGCAGCAATTTATCGTTGCCCTGGTACATGGTACGAAACTTAAACATCGAAAATTCCTTTCCATACCTGCCCACTCGTTTTTGCCGGTATATGACAGCCCCGCGCGAATCGATCTTTATCCATAAAGCCAGCAACAGGAAAACAGGTGTACATACAACAAGTAGCAGCAGGGAAAGGATCCAATCTAAAAACCTGAGCATTATATAACTGCCTTATAAGCTTTTTCAAGTTCCTGTATCACGTATATGCATTCTTCATCGGTAAGCTGGGGATATACCGGCAACGAGATTTCATGCACATAATTTGTATACGAAACAGGATAATCTTCCATTTTATAACCCATTTCTTTAAAAAGGGTCATCATTGGCAATGGTACAAAATGCACATTGCTGGCTACACCTGCTTCGCTTAATTTTAGTATGATGGCGTCGCGCTGCAGTTCATTTATGTTAACTATCCGTAGTGGGAACAGGTGGTATGACGATACCCGTTTTTCATCTTCTGTAAGCGGTAAAATTGCCCATTGTTTATCGGCTAATAGCTCTTTATATTTATTGTAAGCACTCCTCCTGGCTGGCAGCAGTTTATCGTCGTACTTGCGCAATTGTGCCAGTCCGATAGCCGCACAAACATCGGGCATATTTATTTTCAGCCCTTGCTCCACGATATCGTACCTCCACGAGTTTTTCTGCAATTTGGTATATGCATCTTTTGTTTGCCCGTTCAGCGAATTTAACTTCATCCATTTGTGTATGGCCACATTATCGAATGGCTTTGGCAAGTGCAGGCATATAACGCCGCCTTCGGCAGTAGTAATATTTTTTACTGCATGCAGCGAAAAGATGGTAATATCAGCTGCCAGCGCAGCCGCTTTCCCTTTATACTGCGCCCCAAGTGCGTGGGCAGCATCAGATATCAGCACAGGCCTACCAAAACCCGCCTGCACATCATTAGCAGCTGTGAATTTATCTTTCACGTCGCTGGTTTGCAGTACCTCGGCTATGCGATCGTAATCGCAGGGCCAACCGGCAAAATCTACAGTGATGACTGCTTTTGTTTTACCGGTAATTGCTTCCCTGATCTTTTCGGGGTCGATAGAGAAATCCGACAATACATCCACCATCACAGGCGTTGCGCCGGCATTTAATACGGCCAGCGCTGTTGCGGCATAGGTGTAAGCCGGTATTATTACTTCATCGCCTGGCCTGATACCTAACCATTTTAAGGTAAGTATAGCGCCTGATGTCCATGAGTTGACACATACAGCTCTTTCTGTACCTATAATCTGTTCGCATAAAGCTTCCAGCTCTTTCACCTTAGGGCCTGTTGTTATCCAGCCCGAACGCAGTGCATCGGTCACTTCAGCTATAACATCCTCATCAATATACGGAGGTGAAAAATCAATTTTCAAATCAACCGCTCGTGGGTTTATTTCAATCATCTCGGTAGTCGCCCTTTATAAACTAATGACAGCTAAGATAAATAAACAGTTCTTTAAAAACCAGTACTTAAAAAGGAAGCGGGAAAAGTGCCTGAAATGGCAGAAAAGGAGGGGACAATTATTGATTAATACCTGTTAGAAAACTATGCAGGCCTTCTATTTGTATATCTCTATCGAAGATATTTTGCGCTGCATGCAGGCAATTATGCTTAATGGCAGCCAGTTCAGCTTTATTGAGCAGGGACAGTTGCTTTATTTTTTCTTCCATCTGCTTATAATTAGCGGGTTTGCAGGTCCAGCCAACATTTAGCTTATTTATCAACTGAGCACCCTCACCGCCACCTGCAAACAATACCGGCAAGCCAGCTGCCATAGCCTCGTACATTTTTGATGGGATAGCACCATATATAGGTTTTACTAAAGGTACCAGCATAGCATCGTATTGGGCAAGCACCTTGGGTATCTCATCGCGATGCACGGCATTATGATAGTAAATATTTTTATCGGGGTTGGCCTTCAAATAATTAACGATGTCGTTTTTTTCAGCCCCGTCGCCATAGATATGAAAGCTAACGCCCAGTTCTTTGAAGTTAATATTCCTGCAAATATCCAATACACCTTGTGCAACACCTAAAAGACCGGTGTACACAATTTTTATTTCACCGTTGCCGGGTTTTACCTCATTTGTTTTTTTGAACCTTCGTGTATCTACGCCATTGCGAAAAAGGTGTGTACGCCTGGCGCCATTCTTTTTTACATGATCTATTATTTGCTGCGATTGACCAGTGCAGGCAAATGACTTCCTGTAAAGAAACAGTTCTATATTTTTTAACTGCTTGTATAAAAAGCCATGCGAAACTGCCCCTAATTTATACGCCGATAATGGCCAAAGATCTGATACGTTGAGTATGTGCTTAGCGCCACACATGCGCGCAAGGAAAATACCTGTAAGGCCTAATGTAAGCGGTGGTGATTCTGTAAGAATATAATCAGGACGGAAGCGGCGTAATTTTGCGAGCGCCGCTAATGAAGAAAAGCTGAAAGAAAGCATGCTTGCTATACGCGGCAGCCGATTTTTAGAATTGGAAGCATACAGCGCATAACGGTAAATATGCATCCCATCTATAAATTCATTTACCGAAAATTTGCCCCTGTATTCATCGCTTACCCTGCCAGTGGGGTAGTTGGGCATAGCAGCGATAATACTCACATCCCAACCCCTTGCTTTCAACCCAAGTGCCGTTTCATATAATCTTGATTGCGGCGCACCCGTTTCAGGAGGGAAATATTGTGTTAGTATTACTATCTTTTTCAAATTCTGCTAATTCCGAATAAAAGTTTTTCAGCTTACCGGCCGCGGTGCGCTGTATGTGTGACACGCGATTGATAACTACATCCAGCCCGGGCTCAAGATACAAAGCAGTTTTATTTTTTATCTCATTTGTTTCTGCTTCTGTCAAAGGCCTATCGGATACAATATCGAAAACAAACCTGTTAAGCGCCGTTTGGCGGATAACAAATTCTTTCAGGCAATCTGTTTTTTCTAGAAGGCTTCGGGATATATAATAGAATGTCAGGCCAGCGGCCACCTTACCGCTTGGCAACTTTATCGTATCGCTGGTACGGCCCTGCATGCTTTCTATAATTCTGTACTTACTACCGGGAGTGGATGGCAGCAATTGAATAGTATCGCCAACCTGGTAACGTACCATTGGCAGTGTCTTATTAAACAGAGCGGTAGATAATAAAGATCCGGTAACTCCGGGCGGCACTATTTCATTATTAAAATCTACCACTTCATTGTATAATGTTTCTTCGGTAAGCAGCCAATTACCTGACGGATGATCAAACCCTGTAAGGCACGTTTCCGATACTCCATACTCCCGGACATGCGGCACACCAAAGGCTTTTTGAAAAAGAAAGTGATCTTCCGGTGTAGCTATTTCAGATGTACTAATACATAGTGTAAGTGAAGGGCAGACTTCTTTCAGATGCACGCCTATACTATTCAGATGCCTTGCAAAAAGCAATAATGCATTGGTATATCCGTATATGTACCTAAACCTATTTTGGGCAAAGCGCTGTACGTACCACTGTAGTGCTTGCGTGCTCAAATCAAATACATTGAAACGTTTCCTGTGCATCAATATATCTTTCAATTGCTCTTTGGCATGTGCAATTGCTTCCTTAGGCATACCATAAAACCTTGCCTGCAATGCAGTGCCATCCAGGTTGTACCAACTATACCTATCGGCAATGACCGCCCAGGTGATGGCGTGCGCATACTTGTCTTTTGCAAAGTAAAATGGCGTGCCGGAAGAGCCGGAGGTACTACTTATATAACAATCCCTAAGTCTTGTATTGTTTGTAATAATACCTGCCAATGGTTGTTGCAGATCCTTCTTAGTTATAACCGGAAGATCCTCCCACCTATCAGGAAATATCTTGCCTACTTTCTTTTTATAGAATGGATTGTACTCGTAATGATACCTCGCAATAGACCAGGCTTGCGCCATCTGCCAATCTGCAAAAGTACCTGCATCTAAAGATTGTATTCTCTTTAGTTCAGCCCTGGCCTGCGCAATAGGGTAACCTTTTAGTGATAGTACATGTTGAAACCAATCAGGCTTCATGCTCATCCTTTATTTTATGTAATAAGTCAACCCAGCTTTTTTTTACTGTATCCCAATCGTACTGTTCAGCAGTTGCACGTCCATGCTTACTATGCATTACATCATCATGCTTTTCCAAAATATTTCCAATACATTTTACCATTCCGTCAATATCTCCGCTATCAACCATATAGCCATTTGAATTATTGACCAGGTAAGGAATGCCGCCTACATTAGTACTAATTATTATCATACCCATTGCCATTGCTTCAATAATGCTGAAAGGCATATTATCTACGGTAGATGTATTGATGAATATATCGTGACCGGCAGCAAGCCCTACCCACTCTTGTTTAGTAAGCATACCTGTGAATTTCACTTTATGTGATATGCCAAGTTGCAGGGCCATGTCTTTACATTTTTGAAGCGTGCCATCTTTATCGGGGCCAACCATAGTTAGCCTGGCCTCAGGATATTTTATTACTATCTTATTTAACACCTGTAAAGCCATCTGCGGATCATATATTTTATGAAACGACCGCACCCATAGTAAGTTGGGCCTGGGGCTTATCCTTTCATAAAAAGGATAATCTGCCAAATGCAGGCTATTAGGTATCAACGTTTCTGCATACCCATGTTGTTGCAATTGCTTTTGCAGGTAAGGTGAAACAGCCACATTGGTATAGCTATTTGCAAATAGTTGTTTAGAAAGCTGCTGTGAATTAACCATTCGGTTAGGTAAATTACCACCATGCAGAATAGGTATATACGGCAAGCCAATTTTTTTACAAATAAGTGCTGCTGCCGAGGCAAAGTAAAAAGCAGCAGTACTGTAAGTGTCGATCAGCACAACATCTACCTTATTCCTGTTTTTCAGAATGGCTGAAATTATATCTACAAGGCGTGACACTTTATTACTCATGCTACTGGCATAAGTAATTTCATAACCTTCCTGCTCCAGTAATGGGCCCAGTTGCTCGATAGCAGTTGGGGTAAACCCTTTATGAGATAAACGATTACCCAGGTAAAGTATTCTTGTCTTCTTCACGTTCTATGTAATAGAGAACAGGTATTGCAGCCAATGCGTAGAATACCGGCATAACATTGGTACGCATGGCCGCATGGAAAGTAGTAAGTACCGCCATAACAAACAGCGAAGAAAGCACACCTTTCCAAACCGTTATTTTTTGCTTTCGTATCCAAACAAAAGGGAAAGCAATAAGCACAAAAATTATTATTAATCCACCTAAGCCATGCTCGCTTAACAGCCTTGAAAATTCTGTATGAGCTGCGTATGCAGCGTAACCATACTTTTCCCTTAGCCTTCTGCCCCCCCCGGGGCCGGCACCCAGTATAGGATTATCTAGAAAAATATCAATGTCCGATGATACAATCGTACCCCTGCCCGACAGGAAAGTATCCCATGTTTTTTCGCGCGAGCCACTTAAGGTACCCTGCGTTTCGCCCTCGTACCTTAATAAAAGCATATTATCGGTCAGGTCATTCACCTTAGTGAACACTAAAAACCCGGCCAGTAATAAAAATATGAACAATGCTGAATAACGTATGAACGAGCGTACGCTTTGAAATATGAATGGATATAAAGCTACCAGAATACTGATTACTGCTACCAGCACCCCTCCTCTTGAAAAAGTAAGCAAATCGCGAAACAGCAAATAAAACAGTAATAAGTAATTTGCCCATTTTATAGCGAATAACGGACGGTGCAGCAATTGTAACAGCATAGTTAGTACCACACCTACACCGAGTATTGTTGAGATCTGGTTGCTTCCAAAACCACCTGCCGCACCGCTATTAGACTTCAATGCAAATTCCATCTCATCTATACCGGGCGACTTGATAGTAATATATATAACCATTGCCACTATTGGCAATAAGGCCATTTGCAGTACACGGCAAAATTGTTCTATGTGCCAACGCTCGCGTGCTGCAAGGAAAAGTAGCGCGCATAAATCGAGCAGGCCTAAAACATTAAATTCCCATTGCTGTACATCGAAGGTTGCGATACCGGCTATAAGACTGGGTACTAACAATAGAAACACAATGAGGCCTGTATGGTACACCGGTTTCTCCGACCGCCTGAAAACATGATGAATGAATAGCAGTAATACAGCATAAGCCAGGAAGTATTTGCCAACTTCATCGGGTATATATGGCGCCCGGCTCATACGCGCCCATACTTCTATGCCCGGCGATGCTGCTATACAATACCATATCCATTCAGGCCTGTCTTTTACAAGTGCGGTAAATGAGAGTATAATAACCAATACCCAAATTGCTGTGAGTGTATGTGGCAGTATAAATTGAAGTAAACCTGCTAACACAACCAGGCCCACCTGCAAGGGGGTTAAACCAGTAGCGGGTTTAATATCTTCTGTCGTTTTCTGCAATGTTATTGTATTGGAAATATTTCTTCCTTTATCCGTTGTGCAAATCGTTCGTAGGTAAACAGCCCCGCCATTGATATTGCGATGTTACTTATCTGACTTAATGTTTCTCCATCCCTACCTGCAATATTATTGAGCATCGCTGCTATTCCCTCACTCGAAGTATCCCTCATTAAAAAACCATTGCTATTGTCATGAACATAAACAGATATGTTTGAAATATCGGACACAATGGGTATACAACCATGCGCCGCCGCCTCGGCTATCACTTTTGGGAAACCTTCACTGCGGCTCGGCAATAGAAGAAGATGACAACTTTTATAGTATTCCTGCAATACACTTCTATCTAGATAACCAAGCACTTTTATTCTGTCAGAAGCATTGGCTGCTGCCTTCACAACCGGCATCAGTTCACCATCACCAGCTATTATTAATTCTCCAAAACGATCTGAAATGCTGTTTACTGCAAATGCTTCTAATATTTTTAATATGCCTTTCGCTTCCGTAAGATTCCCTACAAATAGTATGTTGAGTTTGCCATGAAAAATTTTTTCGAACTTTTTGCCATTTAATTCGTGCTTATATATAGCCGGATTCTCGAATACAAGAATATTTGCAGACCTGTTATTTTCCTTACCATTTATTGTAATACGCACATTCTTACGACGCAGCTTTTTCAATAAAGACCGTTGTAACTTATATGTATATGGCGCATTAGTTATTGTCCAATCGCCTGCGTATTTATGCCAGTATATTCTTTTGTTATCAAAGAAAGAATATAGGATACTTATAAGGGCAGGATGCGATGGGCCGCGCGTATGAACGTATGTGGCGGTGATTAGATACCTGAAAATATTTATAAGGAAAATAGGATAGGCAAATAACACATGCAATGCATTGAATTGATTGTTCCTTACCGACGGCATCAATACGCATTTTATCTTGGGGTCATCTACCGGCGTATCTGCATATAGTTGTTCTTGCTCAATACAACCTAGCCATACAATTTCATCGAACAGCATGCTCAATTCTTTCAACTCGCGAACAACGGGGCCAAAACCATATACACTATTGCCACGCTTATACAAAGCGGTATCAGAAACTACTAAGAGTTTACGCTTTGGTAAATGTGCAGACAATTATCTATATACTTTTCAGGCGAGAAAAATTTATTGAACGCATCAACAAGTTCAGCGTGCTCTTCTTTAGCTAGTATTGCCTGTATGCTACGCTGCCACTCACCGGTTTGAAAATTATCAATAAAATAGATTGGTAGCTGTGTGGCGATAGCATCAGCAACTGCACCGGTGTTATATGAAAGAAACGGCATGGAACGCGACATATATTCCAGCAAAACTAATGGCCCGGTTTCTGATCTGCTGCAATGTATGGCCATATCGTATTTAGGGTATTCGTTAGCTAGGTCAGTTATTCCCTCCCGTATAGAAAATCTATGCTCATCGCACAGTTCTTTAATAGCATGAAAATAGCCTTCACTTTCGCGATTGCCGTAAATAGTAAGTTTATAACCTGCACTTGCTACTAACTTAATAGCAAACTCAATATTTTTTGTTGGCCTTATATTGCTTACCAACATTATTTTATTGGTGCGTCTAGATTTATTCGCTTTTTTTGATTTTGAAGGGGTAACTGTATTCATCAACAGAAAGCAGTTCTTATCAGTAATCTTTAAAAATTGTTTAGCCCATTGTACTAATGTTGGGCTAACACCTATGTAATACTTTGGTTTGAAGATACCCGATAACGAGAAAGGTACATCCTTATTTATTTCTATATCTCCAAAATGATCGTGAAGGATAACTTTATACGTGCCTTTAAAAATTAACTGCAATAACCTGATATATGCATAGCAGTGCCGCATGTGTACATGGATCAGATCATAACCTTTACATATAGTATGTGCCTCGTACATTTTTTTATACGAAAATTTTTGTCGCCTATGCAGCGAAAAAATTTTAGTGCCTTCTATTAGCTCGTTTGTTAATGGCCCATTACCTGTTAACAACAATACATCGCTATAAATGGCTTTTTGTGCCAACAAATTATTTATGGTGACTAAAACTTTTTCAGCACCACCGATGTTTAAAGTATCAATTACTTGTAATACCCTCATAAGTATGCAACTGCATATTACCAGATTTTGATGCTGTAAATGCTTGCTCAGCCGATTCCAGGTTTTTACGGTATTGTTTATTGATAACAGAATATTTAAAAGCAAAGACAAATAGCTTCGCCAGTTTTCTGAGTATATTTCCATTCACCATTAGCTGGTTGAAATATTTGATGCGTACAAAACTTTTGAACTGTTTAGCATTGAAATATTTCATTACCAGATACAATTCCGATGAGGTAGGTACTACAAATTTTGTAATGGAATTCTTCGACATAAAATTCGTAATCACTCTTGCTTTATGTGCCCGGAGACCACCAACAGGTGCACGGTGATGATGTATGGTTGCACTTGGATTGAATATCATAAGCGTACCATGTAAGTGACAGCGCATGGCAAGATCCTGATCGGCACGGATATTTTTGTTGAAGAACATATCCATATAGCCTGTATTATCTAGCACACTCTTTCTTATAAGCGTAATAGGGAAGGTATCTGAGACATAATAGTATGGATTTACCGGTTGTTCGGTTGTACCTATCTCTATTACGTTTGACGCCACCATATCTGCATTAAACTGCTGTGCTGTATATAGTAACTTCTCAATAAAATCGGGTGTAATATGATCTGCATCATCGCCGAAGAATAGTACATATTCGCCAGTAGCTTCAGTAAGCAATTTATTCCATGCTAAGCATTGGCCTTTCTCTTGCTGTGGATAGTATTTAATATTGAGTTTAGGGTAATCTTCGATTGGTAAAGTTTGCCTCTCTTCAATATCCGTCTGGTCTGTTATTAATACTTCATGAGGGGGTATTGTTTGTACACTCAGTTGCTTTAACTCACTAATTAAGTATGGATATCGCTTTAGTGTTGGTGCTAATACGGAAACCGATTTATAAAAAGTATCTGCTGTTGAAGTATCGGAGGGATGTATAAAAGGCTTTAGTTTTTTATACGAAATATTTGAAGTGCTGAGATAAGCATTTAAATTACTGGCAAATCCCGGTCTGTTTAACAATATCCACACATGCCATTTTGAAGCATAGAATTGTCTAGCGAATATCCACTCGTCTTTGATGTTAAGAATGACAGGTTGTTTTATGTCACCTATAAGTTGTGGATGATAACGCATAATGCAACCCGACTTGAACATCGCATATCCTAATGCAAGCCCCAGTGCTTCAACCGATGAATAAACTTCCAGATGCTGAATAAACACGCGAAGTATATTCACTCGTATCAAACATGCTTTTATACTCAGCCGAAAAGATGAATGTTCAACGTTTTCGCCGGCGTCTTTATTATACATCCAGGTTGGGTCAACATAATTCATTACATCGGGCAATCCTGCTAAACCCATCTTTATTCCTGTATGCCATACATCTACTTTGGCCTGTATCAGCTTGTTCAGTAATTCAGATGATGGCAATTCCTTAGCCATATCCCATACAAGCAACCAGTCGCACTTAGTATCATTTACTACTTGCTTCAACTGCTGTATAAATACAGACACATCACAGGATAAGCTCCATTGCTCAGAAAAATGATATTGCCGGTTAGTTTCAGTACAAGGGAAAGACGCTATAGCTATGTTATCAGTATGCATGAACGCTATTATACAAATCAATGAATGATTTCACCTGGTCTTTAATATTGAATTTTTCATGAGCACGTTTTGCGCCATGCTTACCTGTTTCAGTTAATGCAGTTCTGTTATGATGACACCATTCTATTTTATCTGCAATAGCCTTGGCATCCCATTTAGGAACGATAAAGCCTGTTATATTTTCCTCTACATTTTCAGGCAATCCCCCTGCATCTGTGCATACAACAGGCAGTCCCATCGCTTGTGCTTCTATCACTGCATTACAAAAACCTTCGGAAACAGATGCTTGAAGAAATACGTCCGACTTATTCAATTCTGATTTTATCTGTGCCTTATCCAACGAACCTTTTAAATGTACATGCTCTTCCAAACCAAATTCTGCTATCATGAATTGTATGGCCTGCAAATGTTCACCGTGACCAATAATTGTATACTGAAATGGAATCCTCCTCTCTTTTAGCAGCTTCATGGCCTGCAATGCATAGTCATACCCCTTTCGCCATGTTAATCTTCCTACACTAACTATTTTTATTTCGTTAGTTGCAATTGGCGCTTCATTGCTTTGAAAGAAATCTACATCTACAGCAGGAGGAATAATGGCTTCAAGAGTATTCCCTGAATAGCCTCTTTTTGCTGCATATTGTCTTAAATCATTTCCTAAAAAATGAAGGCCATCTGCACAACCCCATACATCTTTATAATAGTCTCTGTCATCCAGCCCTACATAGTACATATCATAACCACGAAAACTAACAACCATTTTGGCATTTGTCAGTCGCTTTAGCATAATGATATCTTTTGCCAGTGTCCCAAACTCAAAATGTATAATATCAGGTTTTACAAAAAAAACAGGCAGGTACTTCAGTATCTTTTTTATGTTATAGGTAAGAGAACCTTTGGCTATATAAGTACGGATGCGCGCATTGAAAATAAACAGGTAAAGGAGTGATAAGATGCTAGTGGTTACCCCTGTTTTATTATATATACCGGTATGTACCTTTTTTTGAGAAATTTTATACCGTTTTTCAAATTCGCTTGCATGCGCTTTTGTATCCCAAACTAACATATGCATATCTGCATATTCACCTAAACGGACAAACTTTTCAGCCAGGAAACCTGATTGTAATGGCACATGGTGCATTACAGATAATATTTTCAACTTATCAGCCATTCAACCGTTTCATGAATTGAGCAAATGTGTGGAGCATTGAAATAGTATAACCATTGGCAGCGGTAGGATGTTTATAAAAATCATTTAACAAAGCTTGCACCTTTTGTTTGGCAACTATATTATCCAGTACACCCTCATCTATTAATATACTCTGCAATTGCCTGCGACCTTCAGGGTTTAAATAAAACAATTCCCAATTTCGAATAATGGCGGGTTGCTTAGACAGCATGCGTTTAATTTTTTTAAATGCACGATAGATAAGATTGCGGTTATTGAGGTATTTATATAGATACAAATTGCTTTCGTAGTCTTGCCATTTTATGGCTGCTAGTTCAGGGTAGTTTCTCTTCAGCAATTCTATCTGTAATTTCCTGCCAATAAGTTGCTCGTTATTTATAGTTGCAAATACATCAACAATACGGTTATCATAAAACGGCAAAACCGGCATTACTGCAGCCTGGTACATACGTACACCAACTGCCGCCCAGCGAAACGACCATTGATCGGTTTTATATGCCTTTAGCTTGTAGGCTTTATCTTTTATATGCTCATACCGATCAAGGTAAGCATTAAAATATGCCGCTACTTTCTTTTGCGGCTCGTGTATGTGCAGTGCACATATTTCATTCAGCAACCAATTGCTACCGCGTTTCAGTATTTTCTTGTGGAAATAATCAGTCATATCCATTTCTGTATTGACCGCAATATTGTCAAACCAAACATCGCCCCAGTGGCCGCCAACTACAACATCTGCATGCCGGTCTAGTTCCTCAAGCATACTTGCCTGTCTTGCACCATCCACATAAGCAAATAGATCGATCGATTCAGTTATCGTATCCATTTTATCAAACAAATAAGCCGGCACTACATAGCTGTCGAAATCTATTTGCCTGGCTTTGGCCACCTGGCCGGCAATACGTGTTTCTATAGAGCTACCGCTATAACCGTATGAATAAGCCCATAAGCTTCTATATGTTTTACTTTCTTGCCTGGTAATTATACCTGCTAAAGTTCTGGAATCGAGGCCACCGGACAGAGGAAGGGCCACTTTTCTATTTCTAAGTGAATGAGATAATGATTGATTCAAGACTTTATCAACCCGCTGTATGTTCTCACCTTGCGTGTACGAAGATGGGTGGTAAGACCAATGCCAGTACCTTTTTTGATGTAGAAGCTTCAAGTCATAATCAAATGTATAACACGATGCCGGTTCGAATACCTTGATGCATTGCAGGTAGGTTTTATCTTCAGGGAAATAACCCATTGCAAAAAATCCGGCAATAGCCTCCCAGTCTAGCGATTTGTTATTCGTACAGTTTATAAGATTCATGTACGAGGTTGCAACCATATTATTATTAGCCTCTTTTTTCCAATAGGCGTGGTAGGTACCTAAACGATTAGTAAAGACATGAATGTTATTTTTACGGTCGTGTACAAATAATATATAGTGCCCTGCGGGATCCTTAAAGTGCTCGTCTTTATATACATGCGCCAGGCAATCGAACAGAAGCTGGTTTAAATTTACGGGTTCATAAAACTGGCCTATCACAATAAGCGTATTGCCCTCATGAGTATAGTGCTGGTAAAATGTATTGCGCTCCTCCTCAGGTTTGCTAATATTTAATTTTAATTGCTCATTACTAATAACATTTATCCATTCCCTGTTACCTGTTCTTATCAGCGGTAATTTATTTGTACCCGTGGTTATTGATATATCGCAAAAAGCACTCACTATCTTAACATGAGCTTTTTATATACGTTACTAAAGGCATTTGTTTCTATTTCCAATCTATGCAGTTTCTGTATTCTATCGCGTGCGGCTGAGGCAAGCCTTTGCGCAAGGGTTTTATCTTTCAGTAATAATGTAATCTTATCTGCAAGGTCATTTTCATTACCAGGTTCAAATAGCAATCCTGTTTCATCATGCTGAATCAAATCGTTGCTGCCCGCAACATTGCTTGCGATACATGGAAGGCCACAAGCCATAGCTTCCAGCAAAGATACAGGGCAACCTTCTTCATGCCCACCGTCTTTTGAGGTAGGCAGTACAAACATATCGCAACCATTCAATAACGTGGCGGTATCATTAGCATATCCATACAGGTTTACCTTATTAGCAATATCCAATTCCTTTACCAGTGCATTCACTTTATCCAAATACGCTTTATCCCTGGTAGCACCCACAAGCAAAAGATATACATCAGGTACCCTAGCTACTGCTTTAATTAATGTAAGCTGATCTTTAATTGGTATCAACTGCGCTATACAGGCTATTATTGAGGCTTGCAGATCAATCTTTAGGCTCGCATGCAAATCATCATTATTATTATCCGGAGAAAAATGATCTATATCAACACCCGCGGTTATAAAATGAGTCTTGCGTTTATATAGCCAATGATTAAAATTATTATTTGCAAGCGTTGTATTGCGTGCAATAATAGCGGCAGCCAAAAAGCTTTTCACCTTCCAGGCTTTCCTGTTCCAGTTCATGCTCTTTTTTACATACACATATTTTGCGCCGCACCATCTGGCTGTTAGTGCTTCTGTAAAGTCGGACGACCAATGAAATGATTGCCAGATATCAATATTGTATTGCTTAAAGAAGTGGCTGTTCTTACCCGCTGCTCTTAGTTTATTAGCTAAACCGTTTTGACTTTCTTCAATAAACTTATGTTCAACTATAGTATAGCCTTTAGCTATTATTTCATCATACAACTTACCACCTGCTTGTTGCACAGCTATCATGGGTTCAAAAATATTCTTGTCAAGCCCTTCAATGATATTGAACATTTCACGCCCGCTACCTGCGGTAATGAAATTTGGAATGGTAAATAATATCCTGATTTTCTTAGTCAATCTTTACTCAATTCTTCTCTTCAATAATATTTACCAAATGCTGCAAAGGCTCTTGTACCAGATATTGTTTGATCCAAGCATTAGCCTGCACACCCATCTCTTTAATTATTCCAGGATTGTTTACCGCATATTCTATAGCCGTTTCTATCTCTTCGGGTTCAACAGCCTGTAGCATTGGGTATAGGTCTGAATATTTCTTAGTAAACAATTCGGTTGCCCTATTATGTATAACAGGCTTCTTCATTTGCATAGCTTCTACTATTGTACCAAATACAAGATCGCCCAATTTGAATTCGCCACTACATACATCCATATTATGTATCAGGTACATTATATCCTTACGATACATTTTAGGGAACCATTGTACATGCGCCTCAATACCCAATTCTTTTATCAATTGCTTTGAGTAAATAGTATCCGTGCCATATTCAAGCATGCATAGCTTTGCTTTAGCAGTAGGATGCCTTTTGATGTAGTTAGCAAAACCAATAATTATGTGGTGGGTATTTTTCCCTGTGAAAGCGTTGTGAACTGTCTTCCATTCCTGCCTGCCGTGGTACAACAAAAGGAAATCATTTTGCCTCCTTAGCTCATCTATTTCTTTTCGCCAATGCACATCAGCATTGCCCTCATTCATTACCTGCTCATATTCTTTGTAGTAAATAAAGGGCAATGCTACATTTTGATATCTGCCTTTATAAGGCAGTGCCTGCATCTTCTCGTTATAGCCCCCACTCCTGCTTTCTTCTAAAATATATTTTGAGTTAACTATCGCGCCTTTCAAATATTTTGCAACAGTACCTTCCTGCATTTGCTTTAATAATGTCCACCTGTTTCTTCTTAGCAAAGCGGATACCCTGTTTAAGAAAGTGTATTCAGTGGGGAGTTGTGCATATTTATAAACATCCGATCCGTATGGATAATACACATCCAATATAAACCCGCACTTAAATGCAACCGCTGCTTCATCACTTTGGCCAATGTAAAAATCAAAACCTGTAAGCTGTCGTTTCACCTCTTCTCTATCTACCCAATGAAAACCTTTATTCAGCCAGGTTACAGCATGGCAGTATTCCAGTATATCGAGCGAATAAGTATCTGCTTTGGGTTGAAAGTGATCGTTCTCAGGCCTGTGAAATAAATGCGCATCATAACCAAGGTCGCGCAAGTGCCTCATGAGCGCAAACAGGTTATTATTTACATTGCCAATAAGGGCAATCTTTTTCTTACTCATATCCTGAACAGGAAATTAAATACTGATTGTGAACGTGGATATAGTGCACCAATAAATGCGGATAAATTTCTCAATTCTTCCTGGAAGAAAATACTCATTGCTATATAATACGAAACTGCAATTGTTGTAGCCGTTGCAGCAATGGCAACTATTGGTGCTGTATAAATGTATGCATGCGTGTTATGTATCACTAAAAACAATCCGCCTGCTATAACAATAGTAGTAATGAAATACGGTGCAAGGTTTTTATACCATTGCATGAATGGCTTTTCCATAGCACGCATCATTTGCGCGATATTGATATTTACAAAAATTGATTTTACAATTACCACACCTGCCGCCAGACCTACTATACCAAAATGCGAACCCGTATAAGACGCCAGTAAATGGAATGGCGTATAAATAAGTATAACCTTAAAGCTTTCTTTATTCAGGTGGAAAGCGTTCATTACGCTACCATAAGAGCTGGTAACGGAACGATAGACCGCATACAGCAGCAATACTTGCATAGGCAATACCGCATCTATCCACTGCGGGCCATATACAAAAATGATAAGCGGCTTTGCGGCTACAAACAACAAACCAAAAACAGGGAACAATACAAACGAAAACAGTTTGAGGAAATTAGAATAGTGTGTATAGAAACGTTCTTTATCGTTTACATATTTAGGTAAAACCGACGCCAGTATATTATTCGATACCATTACTATTTGCGAGGTAATCAAATCAGCAAGCTGCATAGCAATATTATAGATGCCTAAAGTTGCTAGCCCAAATACTTTGCTCAATATTATTTTATCGCCTTGCTCAGCAATGCGCGATAATATGCCTGCACCTATCAGGTGTTTGGTGAAATGATATATCTCCTTCCACCTGTTAGTATACAGCTTAAACCCTACAGGCATTTTTGCTGCACGATACAGCAGTATGGTCTGTATGGGTTGAATGATAATGGTTGGTATCAGCAAACTATACACGCCTAGTCCGTATAGGGCTGCTGCTACTTTACCTGCTGCTATTAACAGTATAAATGGTGCTTGTATTTTTACCTGTACATCAAACTGCAAATTTCTATTCAGCCATGTTTTGGGTATTCCCTGCATTTGCGAGAAAAAGAAAATAGCTAACGAAAACCCGCATATCCTGAGAATACGTGGGTCTTTCTGAAACTCACTCCAAAATGGTACTGCTATCAAAAACGCAGCAATAATAGCCAGCGTAATAACTATGTTAAACCAGAATGCTGCCTTAAATATTTCTTCCGTATCGTCTTTACGATACGCAACTAAAAATTCTGTAAGTCCCGTTGTACCGAATATCGCAATGAGCGATAGCAACACATCTGTTATACTCACCAAACCAAAATCGTAAGGAGTAAGTTTGCGTGCCAGTACTATCATAGCAAGCATACCCACACTCTTCTCCAGCATGTTCCTGTAGAATAAACTGATAAAACCCTTACTTGCTTTTTTGGCTATACTCATATCAATATGCCGGGGATGGCATATTCACTTAGTGGTAGGTCATTTTGCTAACTGCACCGTTATCTATCTTATACCGTTCGTTGCTTTCTTCACAAACAGCCTCGTTGCTACTATCAAACTTGAGTTTATGGCCGTATTCACTCATCCAGCCGGTTTGTTTGGCGGGGTTGCCTACAAATAAAGCATAAGCAGGTACCGCCTTTGTTACTACCGCGCCCGCGCCAATAAAAGCATACGCACCAATATCATTACCACAAACTATAGTAGCATTGGCACCTATAGTAGCGCCCTTACCTATATATGTCTTCATGTACTGCCCACGCCTGTTCACTGCACTACGGGGGTTTATAACATTGGTAAACACGCACGACGGGCCAAGAAACACATCATCATCGCAGGTAACACCTGCATAGATGGATACATTGTTTTGCACCTTAACATTCTTACCCAATACTACGCCCGATGCAATAAATACGTTCTGTCCAATATTGCAATCATCGCCAATGACACAGCCTGACATGACATGGGAATAATGCCATATTCTGACATTATTCCCAATGCTTATGTTATCACCTATTATTGCGGTGGGGTGTGCGAAAAAATTCATTTATAGCTTATAAACGGCCGTGAACTTTTGTTTTATCAAGGCAACCTTTCACATCGTATATAATACCGCCTTCTTTCAAACTGCTGTTCCAGTCTTTATCTACAAATTCATTATGTGCCACAGCCAGTACTACTGCATCAAATTTTTCAGTTGGCATTTCTTTCGTAGTATCTATACCATACTCATGTTTCACTTCAGCTTCACTAGCCCAGGGATCATGTATGGTAAGGTTCATCTCGTACGATTTCAGTTCGTTGATGATATCTACCACACGTGTATTACGCACGTCAGGGCAATTCTCTTTAAACGTGATACCCAGTAAAAGAACGTTTGCATTCTTCACAGGTTTATCGCGCTTTATCATTGCCTTTACTACTTCGTTAGCTATGTAGCTACCCATGCTGTCATTCAACCTGCGGCCTGCAAGGATGATCTCAGGATGGTAACCTACTTCCTGTGCTTTTTGCGCCAGGTAATACGGATCAACACCTATACAGTGCCCACCCACCAAACCGGGTTTGAAAGGCAGAAAATTCCATTTAGTTGATGATGCTGCTAATACATCATGCGTATCGATACCCATACGGTTGAATATCTTAGCCAGTTCATTCACGAATGCGATGTTGATATCACGCTGTGCATTTTCAATAACCTTTGCAGCTTCAGCAACTTTTATGCTTGATGCTTTGTGTGTACCGGCAACTATTATACTGCGGTACAGGCTATCAACTACTTCAGCTATCTCGTCGTTGGAGCCTGAGGTTACTTTCTTGATCTTGGTAACTGTATGTTGTTTATCACCCGGGTTGATACGCTCCGGTGAATAACCACAGAAGAAATCAACATTGAATTTCAAACCCGACACTTTTTCCAATACAGGCACACACTCGTCTTCAGTTACACCAGGGTACACCGTCGATTCATAAATAACTATATCGCCTTTTTTCAAAACCTTACCAACCGTCTCGCTCGATTTGTATAGCGGAGTAAGATCGGGCCTGTTGTATTTATCTACAGGTGTGGGCACCGTTACTATATAAATATTGCAGTCAGCAATGCTCTCCAGTACATTGGTACAGTGCAGCCCTTTACCAGCAGGCACGGTTTCACATATTACTTCTTTCAGTGCGGGTGAATCTACTTCAAGCGTAAAGTCGTTGCCTGCCTGCAATTCCTGTATCCTTTTCGCATTTATATCGAAACCTATTACAGGGAATTTTTTACCAAATTCTACTGCAAGCGGAAGGCCCACATAGCCTAAACCAATTACTGCAATACGGTGCTGTTGATTTTCCATTTATTTAAGGTAAGTTTTTTAAGATTTTTTATTGAATGAATTACGAAACTTGTTTTTCAGCTGGCCTGCCCAGCTATGCTCTTCCTCATAATATCCATTACCGTATGCACCATAGCCATAAACACCACCGCCCGATCTTACATCGTTCAGCACAACATTCATACGTGGCATTTTATTCTGAATATGCAGTTCGTCAGCAGCTTCTATTTGCTCTTTATAAGTATAGGCCTGCCTGGCCACATATAGTGTAACATCTGCATAACTTGCCAATAGCTGCGCATCGGTTACCAGACCTACAGGTGCAGTATCTATTATTATATAATCGAAATGATCTTGCAAAGCTTCAAACATTTTTGTTACCTGCGGGGCAGTAAGCAGTTCAGCCGGGTTGGGGGGTAATGCACCACATGGCACAACATAAAAATTTTCGTGTATGCCTGATTTCAGGATCACATCATCTAGCGTAGCCTTACCAATGGCATAACTTGAAAATCCGATGCTCTGGTTTATTTGCAAACCCTCTGAAATTTTTGGCTTGCGCAAATCTAATTCCAGCAATACTACTTTTTTACCCTGAAGTGCTAAAGTTGATGCAATGTTAACAGAGATAAATGATTTGCCCTCGCCACCCATGCTGGATGTGATGAGTATGGTCTTCTCATTTTCGCCGCTTAGTAAAAACTGAAGATTGGTACGCAAGGCCCTGAATTGTTCAGCCAGTTTGCTGCGGTTGCCTTTGGTCACTACTATTGTTTCCTGCTTATTATTATGACCTATTTCGCCTATCACCGCCATCGATGTTAGATTAGCTAACTCATCTTTACCCGATATTTTCACATTGAACAGCTCTTTCACCAGCACTCTTGTACCCGGTATTATCAGGCCAATAGCTATGGCACTCATTATAATAGCCAGCTTATTCGGCGCTACGGGCCTGTCTTCTCTTTCAGCAGGATCTATAATACGTGTATTGCTGCCGGTTGCCGATTTATTAATGGCCGTTTCTTCCCGTTTTTTTAGTAAGAAAAGGTATAGCTCCTGCTTTATATTTTGCTGGCGCGAATATTCTAAGAATTCTTTTTCTTTTGCGGGCACTTCTTTTATCTGGCTGGCATAAAGCCCGCGTTGCCGGTATAGTTCATTGAGGCTTACCTGCATGCTTTTCTTCAAAGACGCCAGGTTTTGCTTCATGGTGTTGCGGGTATTCTTCAGTTGTTCATCTATGTTTTTTACATAGGGGCTTGTTTCTACATTGGTCAGCAATAGGCGCTCCCTTTCAGCCACAAGTTGGTTATAGCTTGTTATCAGTGCTACCAATGCGGGGTCTTGCATAAAAAACACTGAAGGCACTACTTTGCTACTCGCGTTATTCAAAGAATTTTCAACTGACTCTATAATGCTTATCTGTACTTCCTGCTGAGTCAATTCCTTCGATGCATCGGCGCTGTTCTCTAATAAATATTTCGATTGCGCTTCAATATCCGTCAGTGAATTGCTTTTCTTAAATCCTTCTATTGTTGTTTCTATATCCGATAATTCAATTGTTACTATTTTGAGCCTGTCGTCAATAAATGCTATCGTACCATCTGCCGTGCGGTTTTTATTGTCAATAAACGCATCGGTATATACTTGTATCAGTTTATTTATGATATCCTCCCCTCTTTTGGCAGATACATCGTTTATCGAAAGCTCCAGTATGCTTACTTGCTTATTGAGCCTGGCTACCGATAGTGCTTTCAAAAACTTCTTGGCAGTTTTATCTACTCTGTTAATAGCAAAGGAAAGTTGCTGATTGTTAGCAGCAGGCTTATCTGTAACATTGGTTAACAATAAAACTTTACCTGTTGGCAGCGATAGCGTGTCGCCGCTTTTTGCCTGCCACGTATGTTGTTGCGCATCGGCTATGGTGAAATTATTGCCACTTACCGTACAGGTATAGCCGGCCGCTTCTGTTATACCGGCGTTATCGTACAGAGGCACTATGCGAAAAGGACAATCATTATAATACAGCTCAGTTGTTTTCAGTTTGCCCGGGCGGTAATACCTTATATTTAATAAGAGGTCGTTAACCACCTTTTTCATAAGGTACTTACTTTTAAATATCTCTATTTCATTATCTACTTTGCTTTTGCCCGTTTGCACGCCCAGGTCCTGGAATATCTGTCCCTGTGTCATGCCATCTTTATTATCCTCGTTTACTACCAGCTTGGCAGTCACTTCGTACACAGGTGTAGTAGTGTATAAGTAAACGATGCCTATTGCTAAAGACAACAATAGAAATACCACGAACATAGGCAGGTAGCCGATGGCTTTGGCGCGCAGCTTCTCCAGCGAAAGAGGGTCTCCCTTCTTTCGGTTGCTATTATCGGAGAATATCGGTTGCAGCTCTTTTGCCATTGGTTATTTTATGCGGAATAATGCGTAAATGGTAAGCAACAAAGACAGGGCGCTGACAGTATAGCCAATATAACGCTCTTTCGATGTATCCAAAGTAGCTCCCTTCTTCTTTATATTGTTAGGCTCTACGTATACAATATCGCCACTTCTCAGGTAAAAATAGGGCGACTCGAATGTTTTGCTTGAGTTAAGATCGAAACGTACATATACATTCTTACCATTTTCTTCCCGCACCAGCAATACGTTTTCACGCTGGCCATATATCGTCATGTCCGATGCCATACCTATAGCATCAACCACGCTTATTTTTTCGTTAGTCACATTCACAGCGCCGGGTTTATTCACTTCGCCCAATACCATAACTGTAAAGTTGGTGTACTTCACGTTTACTATCGGGTCTTTAAAATATTGCTGCGCTTTTTTTCTTATTACTTCTTTTGCCACTGATTCCTGCACATATAATCTTGAACCTGC
>CBFGNI010000019.1:0-22590 GCA_965650105.1 uncultured bacterium
TGAGGTTGATGAAATAAAGGAAGTGTTGGCTATTGTGCAAACCCTGGAACCTATTGGCATTGGCGCATGCAGCATACAGGAATGCCTTATGTTGCAGCTGCAGCAAATAGATAAGACCAGGCCTGAAATAGCGCAAGCGTACAGGTTGCTGAAAGACCATTATAACGATCTTATACACCGCCAGTTTGAAAAAATACACCATGCGCTGAATGTAGATGAGGAAGAGCTGAGAAGTGTATTGAATTTTATCAGCACCCTGAAATTTTATCCTGTCTCGGATGAAGCAACCAGCATTGAGCCAAAAAATACCATCATCCCTGATTTTATCATTACGCGTTATGGTGAAAATATCCAGATCAACCTGGCATCTTCGCGTTCCGGTTCCGTTTTCGTGAACCAAAGTTTATACGATCAATTATCGCAGCAGATCACTTCGCGCAACAAATCATCGAACCAGTATGTAAAAAGCAAATTGCAATCGGCCCAATGGTTTGTAAGTGCAGTGAAGCAACGTGAAGATACCATGATGCGCATTATGCAATGCATTGTAGATATGCAGGAAGAATATTTTATAGAAGGTGATATACGTTTGCTAAAGCCAATGGTATTGCGCAATGTTTCTGAAAAATCAGGTCTTGATATTTCAACCATATCGCGTATTACCAGTAATAAATATGCGGAAACGCACTTTGGCCTGGTTTATCTGAAAGACCTGTTCAGCGAAGGTATAGCTGATAAAAAAGGCGAGGTGATCAGTAATAAAGTAATACAATCAGTTATTGAGGAAGCCGTATCCGGAGAAGATAAGCGGCACCCTTATACCGATCAGCAACTGGTTAATATACTATCGGCTAAAGGTTATAACATAGCCCGCCGTACTGTAGCCAAATACCGCGAACAATTGCGCATTCCTATTGCGCAGATAAGGTCGGTTTGGGCATAAATATTAACTTATTTTTGAAGGGTTGTCAAAAATTAAACACACACACACACAGAAAAACAACATAAATGGCAAAAATACTTGTAATAGATGATGATAATGATATGTGCATGCTGCTTAACCGTTTTCTTACCCGTAACAGTTACGAAGTAACTACGGTTAATACAGGCGTCGCAGCATCAGAATGGATGAAGAAGAACGAGCCCGACCTTGTACTGTGCGATTTTAAGCTGGATGATATTACCGGCGCTGAAATGCTGGTTAAAATAAAGGAAATACATCCATCGGCCATAGTAATAATTATTACTGGGTATAGCGATGTGAAAGATGCTGTAGAAGTAATGAAGATGGGTGCGTACGATTATGTTACCAAACCTCTGTACCCCGATGAAATATTGCTAACAATAAAGAAAGCATTATCGGAAGGTGGTGCATCTGCGCAGCCTTCTAAAACATACTCATCGGCACCGGCGGCTACAAACGGATCCACCAAGTCAAGCCCATCGCAAACAAAACTTAAAGGCACCGGCGATAGCAGCTATATTATGGGCGATAGTCCTGAGTTTGCCAATATCATTAAGCAAATAGAATTAGTTGCCCCTACTAATTACAGTGTTATTATTTACGGTGAAAGTGGTAGTGGCAAAGAAGCAATAGCACAGCAGATACACAAGAACAGCAAACGTGCAAATAAGCCGTTCGTAGCAATAGATTGCGGAGCCTTATCGAAAGAGTTGGCTGGTAGCGAGCTGTTCGGCCACGAAAAAGGTGCTTTCACCGGTGCGCTCAATCAAAAGATCGGTAGTCTTGAAATTGCTAACGAGGGAACAATATTTCTAGATGAGATAGCCAACCTGTCGTACGATATACAGGTATCGTTGCTGCGTGTGGTGCAGGAACGTAAAATAAGAAGGGTAGGTGGTAATAAAGACATTGAGATAGATGTTCGTATCATTATAGCCAGTAACGAGCGCCTGTGGGACGCGGCAAGGAATGGTAAATTCCGCGAAGATCTTTATCACAGGTTCAATGAATTTAGTATTGAAGTGCCGCCGCTGCGCGAACGTAAGGGCGATATTATGCTATTCGCACGTTTTTTCCTGGAGAAAACGAATGCAGAACTTGGTAAGAATGTAAAAGACTTTTCGCCCGAGGTACAAAACATACTGAACAACTACGTATGGTATGGTAACCTGCGCGAGCTGAAGAATGTAGTGAAGCGGTCAACTCTTTTAACTGATGGTGATTATGTTGAAGTGCGTTCATTGCCTTTTGAAATAAGCAATTATTCAAAGCTTCAGTTCGATGCGCCTGCATCATCGTCGCAGCAACTAACTGCTATGTCAGAGCCAAGAGCTGAAAAACCGGCGGCCAATATCCCGTTTGAGAACAAACTGAAATCGGCAAATATTGATGCCGAATATGAAGTGATATTAGATGCACTAAAGCAATCGAACTTTAATAAAAGTAAGGCTGCCAAACTACTGAATATAGACCGTAAGACATTGTACAATAAAATGAAGCAATTCAAAGCTTTCAAATTAGATTAATAGTGATATTGGCTAATAAAATGAGTGATCTTACAATTAATAACGAGCGGTTAAACGACAGGGAATATCTGCAGCTAACTACGTCGCTTATGAATTTGTTTGTAGTTGTATTCGAGAGAGCTACAAACACCCTAAAATACAATATTGGTCAGCTTGAAGTGGCCCTGGGCCATAATAACCTGGATGCAGATATTGATTTGCCGCAACTGCTGCACCCTGAGGATATGGAAACATATAATTCATTGATGTCGGAATTAATATCGGGTAGGGCTATAACGCCCGCAATGGTAAGGTTTATGCAAGGCAATGGTGCATACCTGTCCTACGCTATTACTGCGTTGCCCTCGCTTACTGGCGATATTTTGATCACATTCATTAGCCAATCCTCACTTATTGGTAAAGGGAAAGAATCTAACCTGAATCAGGCAAACTATACGATACATAAATTGCAGCAATCGAATAGGGAGCTGGAAGACTTTGCTTATGTGGCATCGCACGACCTGCAAGAGCCTTTGCGTAAAATAAGCACTTTCGGTGGCCGGTTGTACGAACGGTATTCTGCACAGCTGGATGAAGAAGGGCAAATGTACCTCAACCGTATGCTTACGGCATCTGCCAACATGCGTATGTTTATAGATAACCTACTGGAGTTTTCGCGCATTGACAGGATCGCACATACCGTAGCGCCAACTGATCTTGCATTTGTATTAAGACAGGTAATAGCTGACCTTGAACTAAAAATAGAAGAAACTGGTACGCAGGTTGTTTTTGATAAATTGCCAATGATAGATGCTGTGTCTTCGCAAATGAAACAATTCTTCAATAATGTCATCAGCAACGCAATCAAGTTCAGGCAAAAAGATGTGAACCCCGTCATCAAAATATCGGCACATGAAATAAGTGATTACGAACGCGTGCAGTATGGCTTGCCTGATGGCAATGTTTATCATAAATTAATGATATGCGATAACGGCATAGGTATAGAAAGCGGCTATGAAGAGCAGATATTTGAAGTTTTTCAGCGGCTGCATGGCAAGTCGGAATACCCCGGTTCAGGTATTGGCCTGGCTATTTGTAAAAAAATAGTTGCCTACCACAGAGGGTTATTGTTTGCAGGGAACAATGAGGATGAAGGTGCGTGTATCATAGCTATTCTGCCTCAAAAACATTTATAATTCATTATGCAATAATTTTCAGATCTCATGAAGCCCCGCGTTACCAGAATATTGATAGTAGATGATGATGAAGATGATTTTTTCCTTACCAGCGACTATATAAAGCACATACCTAAATCTTCTTATCATATAGACTGGTGCCCTAAGTATGGCGAAGCACTGAAGCACATGATAAATGCTGATTACGATCTGTATTTTGTTGACTACCGCTTAGGTGCAAAGTCTGGTGTTGATTTGCTTAAAGAGGCCATATCGGCCAATTGCGAAGAGCCTATTGTGTTGCTTACCGGGAAGGGGAATTACGATGTGGACCTTGAAGCCATGCAGCTAGGGGCTGTGGACTATCTGGTAAAAGGTGAGCTGACAGTTGAGAAGATGGAACGCTGCGTGCGTTACGCCCTGGAGCATGCTGCAACGCTAAAGGCGTTGAAAGAAAATGAACGTAAGTTTAGAGGGATTTTTGAAAAATCGAAGGACATAATTTTTCTTGCTGATAGAGACCTGAACCTAAAAGAGGTAAATGATGCAACACAGTCTTTGCTGGGATATACGCGCGAAGAAGCTTTGGAAATGAATGTGTGCGATTTTATAGAGCAGGCGCAGCATAAAAAATTCCTTACACAATTATTGCATACAAGAAAAGTAGTGGATGACTGGGAAATAACCCTTAGTACGAAAGATGGCGATAAGAAACATTGCATGATCACCGCAACGCTGGAGGACGGCTATAACGGGGATTATATACAAGGCATCATACATGATATAACCAACCTTAAGAAGGCGGAAAAGGCAACCATTTTATCAGAAAAGCTAGCCGTTGCGGGGCGCCTGGTACGTACATTGGCGCACGAGGTAAGAAATCCGCTAAATAATATTACACTATCTGTTGAACAAATGCAGCAGGAGCAGCAGGATGATAATTCGCTATTATATCTTGATATTATTTACCGTAACAGCCGCCGCATCAGCGACCTGATTGGCGAGCTTTTAAACTCATCGAAACCCAGTGAAATAGTGCTGGTGCCTGTACCACTGCAGCATATATTGGATAGTGTTATCAATGCATCTATCGACAGGCTTACGCTAAAACATATAAAACTTAGTGTAAACTACCCCGATGAACCGCTGTATGTAGAGGCCGATAATGAAAAACTGATGTTGGCATTGCTGAACATTGTGATAAACGCTGTAGAGGCTATGGAGGAAGGGAAAGGTGTGCTGGATATAAGTCTTACGCAGGAAGATACATTAGTTATGTTGCGTATCTCTGATAATGGCTGTGGCATTTCGGAAGAAAACGTAGCACGCCTTTTCGAGCCATATTTTACACAAAAAAGAAATGGCGTAGGCCTTGGGCTTGCATTTACGCTCAACATTGTGCAGTCGCATAAAGGTAACATAGAAGTGATATCGCAACCGGGGCAGGGTACTACATTTGCATTGACATTTTCAGTCAGCGAGGCAATTTCTTCAGTAAGTGTTTCCTGATATATGGCATAGTCCTTTTAATGTGTAATTAAATACTAAATACTATGAGAGGCATTCTTTATCTTATCGCTATTATCCTGCTTATTGGTTGGCTATTGGGTGTGTTTGTATATAGTTTGAAAGGCTTGATACACATACTTCTTGTTATTGCTATCATCTCTTTACTTCTTGGCCTTATAAGGCGGGGTACGTAGATTGATGAGTATAGGTAAACTAATTAAAGAAGGCGCCATAATTATGGCGCCTTCTTGCTATATACTTTTTTACAACAACTTGTTTAAGCAGTCCTTTCAAGTTTTTGTAGCTGCTGGTCAAGGTCAGATAACTTTATAGGTTTCTCAATAACATTATATTTGGCTTGCGGAGGCATCTCGGGTATTTGCGGATGAAAAGCACTGATCATGTTGATACATGTATCAGGAAATGCAGCTGCAATTTCCGGTGCCATGCTCCAACCCGTACCATCGGGCAGGTTATTGTCAAGAAACAGTATGTTTGGATGAAGGGTGCGTAGTGCTGACATACCATCTTCTAATGTATGCGACAAAAAAACTTCGTAGTTTTTTCTTGTCAGATAGCTCTTCAGCAGTAAGCACAAATCGGTCTCGTCATCAATTATCAGAACTTTTTTTGGCCGTACCATCTCCACTTTTTAATTGTTGGGGTATTTTACAAAAGCATTCAATATTTATATTGATTATGTATTTGTAATACAATATTAATATGCAAAAACGATGCCGTCAGTGTTTGCTGTGGCTATTCTACTGTGATTGAGATGGGGTATTTGACACATTCATCCAGTAGCTACGTAGGGCAGCTACAGTTTTCAGAAGGTTTTCAAAACTATTCGGTTTTGTAATATATGAATTGGCGCCCGATTCATAGCAACGGTGCATTTCCTGCTCATTATTAGTAGTGCTAAATATGACAACGGGAATTTTTTTGAACTTCGGATGCTGTTTTAGTTCCTTAAGTACTTCCCTGCCATCTTTCTTAGGCATGTTAAGATCAAGAAGTATAAATTTGGGTAGTGATGTTTGCTCATCTTTCTCTAATAGATACAGATATTCCAACACCTCAACCCCATTTTCTACAAAATGTAGTTTGTCCTGAAACCCATTTTCCTCGAAGGCTGCCTGTAGCAAAAACCTGTCGTCAGCATCATCTTCTGCTATTAATATGAAAACCCCTTCCATTTAAACTTACCAGTATGCTTTGTAATGTGGACTACGAAAATACAAATGATTTTATTTTAAATGATATATGTTTGTTTGATATATTTATTTGTTGGTTGCTTATAGAGGCATAATATTTATATCTTTTTCTGTATAAAGCTATCATCATGAAGGGCACTAAACGTAAATGGATTAGATACTTTAATATAATACTGGGCATACCAAATAAAAAGCAACGCACCAGTGGTGCAGGTGATAACTCATATACAGAAAGAAGTATTGAACCGGCAAGCAGGCAAATTAATTTATTGCGCGAGCAACAAGGCTTTAGTGCCTGGCAGCTAAAGGCCGATTATAATAGTGCCCCTGTTATCCAGCATTGTGAAGGAGATTTTTAAACTGATATATATAGTAAGAAGATGCAAGCTGTGTAATTAATTTTACACGGCTTTTTTATTTCACCCAATTACAAACCTTTGTGTATCTTGATGCCGTCTTAGTACAGGTGCGGGTTTTTGAGGCCTGGGGCAAAATTTTTATTTACGCAGGCATTGCAACTTTGAAATATTTGCGTATTTTCAACCGTTGTGGCGTAAAGCAGGAGTTTTTTGAGTGTGGGGTAATTGGTATTTAAGCCTCAAATATTAACAGGAAATTATAAGATTTCAAACAAGAAAAACTAATAAAACAATCAGATAAAATACCCTAAAGGATAGTTATATGATCAGGAAAAATACAATAGGCCGGGTAGCGTTAACTGCTGCATTTGCACTTACAATGCAGGCTGCTCAGGCTCAAGACATTCACTTTACTCAGTTCACAGCATCGCCACTAATTGTAAATCCGGCCTTTACGGGTAATTTTAGCGGGCAATTCCGTGCTTCTGCTATTTATCGCGATCAATGGAATAGCGTTACAAATGGCTTCAGAACTTATGCTGTATCTGTAGATGGCCCGATCATAAACGATCTTTCGCACGATGATTACCTGGCTGCGGGCCTTCAATTATATAACGACCGCGCCGGTGATGCGAATTTTCAGAATTTATCAGTTTTAGGGTCTATTGCTTACCACAAATTTTTAGGAACAAGGCAAGATAAAGTCATCTCAGTAGGCTTTCAAGGCGGCTATACGCAAAAAAGTGTAGATATAAGCAGGCTGATATGGGGAGATGAATATTCTGATGGTAATTTCCAGCAGGGCACTTCAGGCGAATATCCGGGTATTAAGCCTAAAGTTGATTACGGCGTTATTAACGCAGGTATCAGCTGGGCGCATAGCGTATCCGACAATTTTGGTTATGCAATAGGCCTTGGTGCTAATAACCTGAACCAACCACAAGAATCTCTTAAAAAGAAAAGGAATAGCGATGTAGGCCTGGGTATGCGTTATACCGCCCAGGTAGGTGCTATAGCGTACGTTAGTGAAAAACTGAGCCTGCGCCCGGCGGTTTTGTATCAAACACAAACATCTGCTGACGAAATAGTTGCAGGTAATGAGTTTCACCTGATAGTAGGCAACCCTGAAATACGCAGCTTCGCTACAGCAGTGTTTTTAGGTGGTTATTACCGTATGGATGACGCCGTACTGATAAACGCAGGCCTTGAGTTTAAAGGTTTCCGTTTGGGCCTTAGTTACGATTACAATACATCAGCGCTTAATGCAGCTTCTAACGGTAGAGGCGGCTTCGAAATATCACTTACTTACATAGCGGCTGATCCCCTGGATTTTGCTCGTAAGTTGACATATCCGTGCTCTCGTTTCTAACTTAGCGAAAAATTTTAAAAAGAAAGGGCAAAAAATTTTTTAAAGCCCTTTCTTTTTTTTAAACCAATTTATATTTTTATACCCATTAACAACGCTCACGCACATGAGAAAAAAATGGCTGCTCCTGATTCTGGCAACAGTTCTTGTAAGTTTTCAGTATGATGTAAACGCACAGCAACAACGTAAAGACAAATACAGAAACAAAGCAAACGACCCCGTTACGAAACTTCCATACTACAAAAAGTTGCGTTGGGCAGACAATCTGTTCCGTGAAGGAAGTTATTTTAATGCGATAGAATACTATCAGCAATTGAAACAAGAACAAGAGCGTAATCCATATCTGGCCTATCAATTGGCAGAATGTTATTCAATGACAAGGGATTATAAGCCTGCTGCTCAGTACTACGCCGAGGCATATTCATTTGCACCCAAAATATATCCTGAAGCACAATACTACTACGCGCTGAACCTTAAGAAACAAGGTGAGTACGAAGCCAGTATTGTACAATTCAATAAATTCATTTCAGACAACCCTAAAACGTTTAAAAAGCAAAAAATACGCGCTAAACGTGAAATAGAAGGTGCTGAAATGGCGTTGAACTCGGTTAAGAATCCGGAAGCAGTAAACGTAATAAACGCCGGCCCTAATGTAAATAGTGCCTATACTGAATCTGCTCCTTATCCGCTAGGTGATACTGCGTTGCTTTTCTCTACTATGCGCCAGAATAACGTAGTAGAAGTAGATAAGGCAAAACGCGATGAGTATATGGCTCGTTTTATGACGTCTCGTAAGCAAGACCATGTAGACCAGGTGGATTCTTTCCAATGGGCTATTAAGTTCAATGATGGCAACTTCAACTCTGACAAAGTACACGTAGGTAACGGTTCATATAGCCCTGGTGGCGATCGCTTCTACTTTACAAAATGTACTGAAGAAGATTCAATGAAAGTTATCTGTAAGATATACGTTTCTAAGTTTGAGAAATCGAAATGGACAGAACCTGAAGAATTGGGTAGCGGCATTAATGAAGGTGGCTCTAATACGCAACCAATGGCTGCGAAAGTTGGTAAGAAAGAAATATTGTTCTTCTCTTCAAACCGTACGTTGCAAGGCCGTGGTGGTTATGATATATGGTATTCCGTTATCGATCCCCGTAATGGCACCTACCGCCGCCCTCAAAATGCCGGTAAACAAGTAAATACCGACAGAAACGAGGTGACACCGTACTACGATGCTCGCGTTGGTAAGTTATATTTCTCTTCTGATGGCTGGGTGACAATGGGTGGTTTTGACGTATTCTCTGCTAATGGCGGACCGTCTCGCTACACTAACCTGAAAAACTTAGGTTACCCTGTCAATACTTCAGCCGATGAACTGTATTACATTAAAGATCCGGTTGGTAAACCAGATGCTTATGTGGTATCGAACAGGATAGGTTCAATAGCGTTGAAAAACCCAACATGTTGCGATGATATCTGGCGTATACAATACGAGCCGCAACTTACTGTAATAGGTAAAATAGTGGACAGAAAAAATAATGAACTTGTTTCAGATGTAGTTGCTAAAATGGTTGACCAAACAGGTGACCTGAAAACGTACAATTCTGAAGATGGCAATTTCGCTTTCAGTCTTTATCGTGGTAAATCTTACGTGATAACAGGCGATAAGCAAGGCTATGCTTCTACGCGAGCTTCTATCAATACAATGGATGTAAAACGTACTGATCCGGATGATACTGTATCTGTTACTTTATATCTTGATGAATTGACACAAGAATATCGTTTCCGCGTAAGCAACGTTTATTACGATTACGATAAAGCAGAACTAAGGCCTGAATCAATTACTGCGTTGGATACCCTGGTTGCATTCATGAGGGATAACCCATCACTTACTGCTGAGGTTTATTCTTTTGCCGATGCTAAAGGTACTGATGAGTATAACAAGAAACTTTCTGAGCGCCGCGCACAAGCAGTTATCGATTACCTGGTAACTGCAGGTATTGAAGCAAGCCGTATGGAAAGCAAAGGTTTTGGTGAATCGATGCCGGCAGCACCTAACAGCAAAAATGGCCAGGATAACCCTGTGGGCCGCCAGCTAAACCGTCGTACAGAATTCCGTATAGTAACAGATGTGCCTACACGCCGTATCCTGTTCAACAGCGCTAAGCCAGGTTCTATGGACGAACAGCAGAAGAACCTGCAGATCAATGAAAACCTGAACGACGAAGAAGAAGGTACTTCTGATGAAGGTTTTTCTGAGCCTGGTAGTAAAGTAAATAAAAACTAATACACATCTTTTTTAGATAATGAATGGCCGCAGTAATGCGGCCATTTTCTTTTTGCCTTATTTTGCGCATTCAAAAAAATCTCTGTTCAGATGGGTTATATCAGGGTTGTATTCAGCATAAACGATGAAGAGGTACAAAATATATTTATAGCTATGCTAAGCCAGCATGGCTATGAGGGGTTTGAACAGCAGGAGGAAGCCCTTGAAGCGTTTGTACCTGACGATAGCTTTAATGAAGAGTATATAAAGCAAATAGCAGGTGAGCACGGTATAAATTACCATACTGAGGTAGTGAAAGAACAAAACTGGAATGCCAGTTGGGAAGAAAATTTTCAACCCGTGATCATTGATGATTTTTGCAGCATTACAGCACATTTCCATAAGATAGATGTAACTACCCAACACCATATCCGCATCACCCCTAAAATGTCGTTCGGTACAGGCCACCACGCCACTACCAGGCTTATGATAAAGGCAATGCGCGAGATAGATTTTCAGGATAAGCTGGTGTTTGATTTTGGTACCGGTACGGGCGTCTTAGCCATACTTGCCGGGCAATTGGGTGCTAAAGCTATATTGGCTATTGACAATGATGAATGGGCCTATTTAAATGCGCAGGATAATATTACAATTAATGAGGCTGGCAACGTGGTAGTAAAGCAAGCAGTATTAGATGAGATACCGGAGGAAAAGTATGATATCATATTGGCTAATATTAACCGGCACATATTATTACAGTATATGCAACAGCTAAAAAATATGCTGCTGCCAGGTGGTAAATTATTAATGAGCGGGCTACTGGTGGAAGATGAGGGTATAATTGTTGAAGCAGCAAATAGCACACAACTAAAACTTTTGCAAAAAACAGAAGATAATAATTGGATAGCATTATTGTTTTCGTAGGCGTAAATAATAAGATTTGTCAATCTGTATACCTGATTGTAATCTGTTATTATACAGTAGGTTATTGAGATTATTGGTATGTTAGGATTTACCGATTGTAAAGTTTAATTTTGTCAGCTTAACCCCGGAAAGAAAGAATGGATATAGCTTTTCTTATTGTTCTGGCTTACCTGCTAGGGTCTATACCAACGGCTGTATGGGTAAGTAAAAAAATATACGGAATAGACATCCGTGAACACGGTAGCGGTAATGCAGGCGCTACTAATACCTTCAGAATATTAGGTTCGAAAGCAGGATCGGCAGTAATGCTGATAGATATGCTTAAAGGTTTTTTAGCGGTCAAGCTTTCTATTTTTTCAAGTTTCGCCTGGACCAGCGAACCATTTGTAAACCTGCAGATAGTTTTAGGGCTGGCTGCGGTGGTGGGGCACATCTTCCCCATATGGGCTGATTTTCGCGGCGGTAAGGGTATTGCCACCTTATTTGGTATGATACTGGGCATACAACCGCTTGTAGCAGTAAGCCTGGTAGTAGTTTTCCTGCTAATGTTATTTCTTACGCGCTATGTGTCACTTAGTTCTATATGTGCCAGTATAGCTTTCCCGGTGCTCATCATGTTCATCTTTCGGGAGCCCGAATTAAGCTACCGCGTTTTTGCTATCGCAACGGCCTGCTTAGTAGTGCTTACACATCATAAAAACATCAACCGCCTCATTAACGGTAATGAAAGTAAAGTGCCTTTATTCCGTAAAAGAAGAATGAGAAGGCGCGGCGAAGAAGAATAGTTAAATCTCCCCTTGGTATAATACTTGTTTGCGAATATTTTAAATTGCTTTACCAATGAGAAAAATATTATTCGCATTTACTTCTTTAGCCTTAGTTACCACGTTATACTCCTGCTATAAAAATCCTGTTACAGGTCGTAGTTCTCTCAATCTTGTAGATGAGAGTACCATGAGGCAAATGGCCAACCAGGAATATGCAACTTTCTTAAGCACCAGTACCCCTGTAAAAGGTACGCGCGATGCGGAGATGGTACAACGTATTGGTACACGTATGGCTGCTGCGGTACAAACATACCTTACACAAAAAGGGCAGCAAAACCTGATATCAGGTTACCAATGGCAATTTAACCTGGTAAATAAAAATGAAGCAAACGCCTGGTGTATGCCTGGTGGTAAAGTAGTAGTATATACAGGTATATTGCCCCTTACACAAAACGAGGCAGGCCTTGCGGTGGTTATGGGGCATGAAATAGCGCATGCTATAGCACGTCATGGTAATGAACGCATGAGCCAGCAATTGGCAGTGCAGGCTGGTGGTGAAGCACTATCGGCAGCCATATCCAGCAAACCCGCTCTTACACAAAATATATTCAATAGTGTGTACGGCGTTGGGTCGTCTTTAGGTATATTGAAATACTCGCGCGAGCAGGAAAGTGAAGCCGATCAAATGGGTTTGATATTCATGGCACTGGCAGGTTACAACCCTAATGAAGCTGTCCCTTTCTGGCAAAGAATGGCCACAAAGAGTGGCGGACAGAAGCCACCTGAGTTTTTAAGTACACACCCAAGTGATGCGACGCGCATCAGCCAAATACAAAAATGGATACCTGAAGCAATGAAATATTATAAACCACAATAGCCTATTGCAACCGCTACCGCTATATAAAAAAATACTGAGCCTGGTTTATCCTGTGCTTGTAAAAACTGCGGAAGAGAGTGACAGACACCCTCTTCCGCAACTTTATTTATATCGGGGCCAATACCAGGTTGCTACCCACGATGCATTGTATTCTGATGGTACCCGTTACCGCCCGTTGAAAATCGCTTTTGCGCGCATAGAGAAAAAGCTGGTGCAGGTAAATAATGTGCTGGTTTTAGGCACCGGGCTGGGTAGTGCAGTGCATATATTGAATAATAAAGGTTACAGCCCAGCATATACCCTGGTAGATTATGATAAAGCTACACTCAGGTGGGCTGTGGAACTGCTGCCACAAAAAGCAGCTGGCAGAACAATACCTGTACTGAGTGATGCCGAAAACTTTGTCCAAACAAACGATGGGAAATACGACCTTGTTGTGATAGATATTTTTAAAGGAAGGGTAGTGCCGTCATTCGTTATGACGAATGCCTTTTTACAAAACTGCCGCAGGTGTATGAAACCCGCGGCAATTTTAGTGTTGAATTATATGGTGAATAACGAGGCTGAATGGCAAGGTTCATTGCGTTCTTTCAGCGATGTGTTCCCTGAACACGATGTTATTACAATTGGCGTCAATCGCATATTGATAGCTACAGTTTAGCCGACTGTATGCGAAGCACCTTCCTGTTCTTCTTTTGTACACGCATTTTTTCGGGTACCAGTTTCAGTATTTCATCCATAAGGCTTTGCAGCAGGCTTAACCTCACAAAATGACTATTGGTTACCAGTCCTACTTCCCGTACCGGTTCCGGATCTTCAAAATAGCGCACGCGGTCTTGCTGGTCTTCATTAAATTCGAAAGTAGCCAGTTCGGGCAATACAGTCATGCCTTTGTTTTTATCAACCATTTTGCGAAGCGTTTCCACATTGCTCGATTCGTAGCGGAAGGGGCGTGCGGCCTGCAAGCGCTGTATTTGGTCGCTGCATAGGTCAAGTACCTGGTTGCGCATGCAATGGCCTTCATTCAGCAGCCAGATACGATCCAGTTCTATATCGCTTGCTGCTACCAGTTTTTTCTTCAATGCTTTTTCTTCCTGAGAAAAATAAGCCACAAAAGGTTCGTAGAATAAAGGATACTCTTTAATGCCCGATTCTTCTATTGGGGTGCTGATAAGCGCAGCGTCAATCTCGTTATTGCGCAGGGCTTTTATTATCTGGTCTGTTTCCAGTTCTTTTACCTGCAGTTTTACATCGGGAAAGCTAGTGCTATAGCCTTCCAGCAGGCCAGGTAATATATAAGGAGCTACTGTAGGTATTACAGCTATTTTAAAAGTGCCCATCATATTGTTTTGCTGGCTTTGTATCAGTTCGTGTATTTTATCTACTTCCGATAGGGCTATCCTAGCCTGGTCTACTATTGCCTCGCCTATTGCAGTAATAGCTATCGGGTGCTTATTTCGGTCAAACAGCTTTATACCCAACTCTTCCTCCAGTTTTTGTATCTGCATACTGAGGGTGGGCTGCGTAACGAAGCATTTTTCTGCCGCTGCTACAAAACTTTTATAAGTAGCCACGGCAACAACATATTCAAGTTGTGTTATGGTCATGTGTGTAGATTATTATGCAAACCTAATAGATTATGATGAGAAAGATATTCTTTTAGCAATTCAGTTAACTTTGCGCTGTTTATAGTACTTGCACATGCTTACTAAGCTAAAAATTGATAGCGCGTTGCCTGTTTGGCTGATAGATGTGCCGGCAGATATTGATCTCGCGGCTAAAGGCTTACAGCTACAAAAAAGCCTGGCGGGCAAGCAATTAATATCGCAGATATTGTTATTTGCTGAAAGCCGTAAAGCACTCAACCCTAAATTGGATAAAATAATCCCTCGCCTTGCTGAAAAAGCTGTGTTTTGGGTGGCTTACCCCAAAAAGAGCGGTAAAATACAGTCTGACCTGATACGCGATGAAGGTTGGGAGAAAATAGCTGAATACCAATATCATATAGTAAGTTCAGCAGCTATTAATGAAGATTGGTCGGCAGTGCGTATAAGCAAGATAGACGCTAATAAGGTGTATAAACGCAGTACGCCTATTGCTGAACGTACAGTAGAAGGTATAGACTATGCAAAGCGTACAGTAGCATTACCGGCCGACGCAAAGAAAGCAATGGAAGCATACAAAGGGCTTGAGGCATTTTTTAATGATATGTCGTTTACACATAAAAAAGAATATGTAGAAGCAATAGTGGAGGCAAAAAAGCCTGAAACAAGACAGCGCCGCATAGATAAGATGATAGAAATGGTGCTGGCGTTACAAGAAAAAAAGCATAAAAAATAATGAGTTACAAAAATATACCCGCGGGTGCAGTACTGCAGTTTATAAAAGACAATTTCGAAGGTAAGCTGGTTACAGAATCACGTTCGCCTGCAGGCAACTGGCTGGGTTTTACTTTAAATAGCATAGAAAAGGGTAAAGCGGTAATATCGCTTGATGTAAAAGCAGAAATGACCAACCCTTACCACAATATACATGGAGGTATGATGGCCCTGGTGATGGATGAAGTAATAGGTTGGGCAGTAATAAGCCTGGATAGCGAAAACTTTTATACTTCACTTAACCTGAATGTTGATTTCCTCTATGCAATAAAGCAGGGAGAACGATTGAAGGCAGTAGCTGAAGTTGTAAGAGCGGGTAAAAAAATAGTGCATGTAGAGTGCCGTGTATATGATATGCAGGAAAGATTGTTGGGTAAATCTACCAGCAACCTGATAGCTACCAGTATGAGGCCCGCTGATGGTGAACCGAAAGTGGCTAACTAAGAATTTACTTTATTTTTGAGTTTTTGAATAAATGCTGAACGGAAAGAAAATAGTAGTGGTATTACCTGCGTACAAAGCTGCGCTTACACTGCAACGCACATACGCCGAGATACCATTTGATATAGTGGACGATGTAGTATTGGTGGATGATTACAGCCCCGATAATACAGTTGAGGTAGGCCGTGAATTGGGCATCAGGCACATTGTGCGCCACGAAACCAATAAGGGTTATGGCGGCAATCAGAAAAGCTGCTATAAAGCTGCGCTTGAAATAGGTGCGGATATAGTGGTGATGGTACACCCCGACTACCAGTACACGCCTAAGCTGATACATGCTATGGCCGCTGTAATTGCCTACGATGTATATCCTGTTGCATTTGGTTCGCGTATATTAGGTAAAGGGGCGTTGAGAGGTGGCATGCCAATGTATAAATACATATTCAACCGCTTTCTTACACTTTTTGAAAACATAATGATAGGGCAGAAGCTAAGTGAATATCATACAGGCTACCGTGCATTTTCGAAGGAAGTATTGCGCTCTATTGATTTTACCTACAACAGCGACGATTTTGTTTTCGATAATGAAATGATATCGCAGGTATTCATGAATGGTTTCGAGATAGCGGAAATAACTTGCCCTACAAAATATTTTGAAGAAGCATCCAGCATCAACTTTAGCCGTAGTATGAAATATGGCAGGGGCGTATTGCGTGTCTCCCTGGTCCATTTCCTTCATAAGCTTGGGTTTATTAAAAGCAAGCTTTACAATAAGCCTGTTTAAAAATATTAAATAAAAAAGCCCTTAGATATTCTAAGGGCTTTTTTATTGCTCGTTAATATCTTACTCGATAACTGTTTTCAAAGTGGTTGTGTTACCCTTGTTTTGCAGCTTGGTGAAGTAAACACCTTTAGGCAAATTGGTTACATTAACCGGGTATGTGTTTAGTCCCGCTTCTGTATGCCATGTAAATACTTTTATCAACTTACCGGTTACATCGTGCATCGTAATAGTAATTGTTTCGTTGCCTTTTGAAGCATAGTCAATAACAAAAGAACCATTGCCAGGGTTAGGGAATAATGTGTAAGGACTGTTTTGTTCGGCAATAATGTTTTTTACACTATTAGTTTGCCATGCTTGTTTTACCGCACCATAAGCATTCACCTTGCCATGTCCCCATGTACTATTGCCTGCTGCGGGTAGGCTGCCGGTAAAATTATCTTGTATAGCAGTTTCAAAAAGAATGGTTTTCACTATAGCGGGAGTAAGCTTTGGATTGGCCTGAAGCATCATTGCTACAATGCCCGATACTGCTGGCGATGACATAGATGTTCCGCTTAGCATGGCGTACACATAATCCCTGCCATTGCCGGGGTTATTGAATGTATGTACTGCATACTGATAACTATCGCCACTGGGAGTAAATGTAGGGTCGTATGAGCTAACTGCTGAAGCCACGGTAAGGCCCGGTCCTGTTATATCCGGCTTAATGCGGTTGTCGATAGTGGGGCCATGGCTGGAGAACGGTACCAGGTCACCTTTAGATACATAGCTGGTGTAAGATAACGAGTTGCCATTGAGGTTTGTAAACCGTACTTTCGAGGCATAGGCGCCTATACTTATGGCACTTTCGCTGGCGGCAAGATCGCTTATTGTAATATCTGTATTGCCATTTACCGCCCAGGGTTTACCATAGCTTTCAAAGGAACCGTAATAGCCTGTTGTTTCATGCACAAAGCTGTTCCAAAAATGTATGGTGCCGCTGTTCCCCTTTACTGCTATACCAATGCTATCGGTCACCTTGCTATAAACGTCTAAAAATATACGTGGCTTGCCATTGAATTCGGCACTGCTCGTTACGCAGTCAACAAAAAGTGTATCGTTGTTAGTGCCTATCATGTATTTGTTGTATACAACATTGGCAGCGCACATATAACCTGTACTATCTATTGCTGCCCCGTCGCGATACAGTATAACCTGTGCGCAAAATGTTTCACCTGTTTCGCCCCAAATGTCCACCCAGGTTTTCTTGCCTATCGGGCTCTCCGCAATATCTAAAAAGGTATGGACTATAGTATCTGTGCCTGTGAATGTCTTTTTTATATGAATATTATTCTCACCGTTGTTGCCACCAGAGCAAACAAAAACTTTTCCTTCACCTACTAAGGCCGATAGTGCCTGGCTGAATAACGAACTGCCATCTCTAGGGCCCAGCGGGCTGCCCCAGCTCAGGTTTACAACCGCAGGTTTGTTTTGGCTGCTTGCATATTGAAATACATAATTGATACCATCAATCATATCCGATGCGCCTGTGTTTATCCATTGGCTTTTATCGGGTGTTATACCCACCATTACCAGTTCCGATTGATAGGCAAAGCCCCTGAACTTACGGTTATCGGTACTGCCACCGTAGCCCGAGCCTGCGGCAATACCACCTACGTGTGTACCGTGGGTTATATTGCGGTCGGTACCTTTGGCCCACATAGCAGCAGATGTAGTCATTTCATTGCCATAGGTAAAGCCGGGGGGTGGCATGCCCGTAGTTTTCTGCTCCCATACTTGCTTTATACGGTAGTTGCTATTGGTTGTATCGAAAAAGGTAGGGTGCGAATAATCGAAACCGGCATCTACAATACCTACTATCACACCATCGCCCGTAAAAGGGCAGAATAGGCCAATACCTTGCTGTACTGAATCGGCGCGTGTTTGCTTTCTTGCTTCATCAAGCATCGGTGCCGATGGTTCATCTAGCTGTATATAGTCAATCCCTTTTATCTGGCAAAAACTGCTCACGCTGTTATAGGGTATTTGTACGGTCCATACTCTGCCGCCTTTAGTGCCAACATGTACACCTAGCTGCTGCATTTCTTCCGGTGCATTACCTGCATTGTCTTTCATTTTTATAATGCCGGATACATTCAAATTGCTCTGCGCATCATAGTTATATACGTAGCCGTCAATATGGTTTTGTAATGCGTTTTTATGTTGCTTTTGCAAGAACAATTGCGTAAGGGGCGATAGCTTTGGAAGGGTATTTTCTTCTTTCTGCGCAAAAAGGGATGTAGCAGGTAAAGCCGCTATCAGCAGGGTACTGATCAGTTTTTTCATAAGGAGCCAATTGTTATAAAAGTATCACTTATTTATCAATTGGTAATAGGAGGCAGATCGCTCTTAAACACCTTATTAAGTGGCTTTGGAAGCGGCTTTTTTACAGTAAACCGCTTAACGATTGAAAAACGGATATTCCCTGTTTCATATTCTTGCCAGGTATTAGGTGTAGGACTGGCATTATGTGTTATATAGTCTACAGTGTGTAAGCCTATAAAAAATCTCTCTGAATTGTAGCCGGCAGCAACGCGCATTGTACCACTAAGATTGAGGCCAAAACCGGTACGTGTGGCATCAATCCTGGTATCTTTTAGCTGTGTATAGTTGCCACCTATTCCCGCCAGCAATTCACCCATTATAAAAAAGTGCTTGGCTATAACAAATGTGTGCGCATAACCTGCATTGGCAGTAAGGTTCACAAAACCTGTCTTATTGAAATTGACACCATCAAAAAAAGTTTTATCTGCAATTGCAGAGGGTATTACCGATGAGTCGGCCTGCATATTCACATAATGAAAACCACCACCTGCAAGGAATGAGCCTGCACTTTTCTTTTGCCATTCATTTTGTAAATATGCAGCGCGGTAAGAGAATCTTTTATTATTGAAAATATATTCAACGGTAGCGCCCAGTGTTTTAGTTTTAATATCGGGGCGGCGCATATAGCTGTCAATACCTGGGTAGGTACTTAAAGCATCCCTGTTAGCCAAATAATAACCATTGTAAAACTGCGCATAAAGGTCTATAGTTATCTTGCGCATGTACACATAAGACTGCAAGTCTAAAAATTTCGTCTTCCCATACTTGTCTTTGTCATTATTAATAAATGGAGCTGGGAAACCTATATTGATTGTAAGGAACTTATAAGTACCCCCGAAACCAATGTTCATATTTGAATTGGGGCGATATACAAGTCGCTCATTGTAGCCATTATGTCCCAATTTATACCCAGTAAATTTATTTGAACCATATATCCTGAAAGCGAACATATCAGATAGGTCAGCTACATACTCGTTGTCTGGCGCGGGGTTTAGTTTTGAGAGTATCTGTGCCTGTAGCGTGTTTACACAAGCTAATAGCGATAAATAACATAGTAAATAGGCCCTTTTCAACAAAATATTATAGTTTGTTTAGTAGTTTAATAGTCAAAAATTAAGCCGCTTTGTTTTTGTGACAAATCTATCATAACTGGTTGGTATAATATTGTTTACAAATAATCATCAGCACAACCACGGAAACATGAATGCAATCAATATAAAAAGGATAAGCCTTTATCTGCTTATACTGCTCATAGGCGTAGTAGTAGTATGGCAGTTGTATTACTTCGTACCCGGTTTTCTTTTAGCGGTTACATTATATATTCTGTTACGGAAAACCTATTTCCGTTTAGTAGAGCAACGCGGCTGGAAACAGCCATTGGCGGCATTTATACTCATTCTGCTTACCATACTCATATTGGCTATACCTGTTTGGGCTATTGTAGAAGTACTGATACCGAAAGTCAATTACCTGATCACAAATTCAAACCAGTTAATAGCTAAGGGAACGCTCATGCTTACGCAGATCAAACAAAAGTTTCCTCAGATACAAATAAGCCAGGCGCAATTGCAGGCAGGTATACAGAGGGCCGCTATGCTTTTGCCCGGTATACTAGGCACTACCGCTTCAGTTATTACCAATTTTGTTGTGGCACTGTTCGTTGTATATTTCATGTTTATTGGTGGCAGAAAGATGGAGCATGAGCTATTAGAAGTTTTGCCGTTAAAGCCCGAAAGCAAAATGTCTATCTGGAGAGAAACGCATAAGCTTGTTGTTTCAAATGCTATCGGTATCCCGGTATTGGCATTCCTTCAGTCTATTGTTGCGGCACTGGGTTACTGGATATTTGGTGTGCAGGAATTTCTTGTATGGGGGTTAATGACCGGTGTATGTTCATTGCTGCCCGTAGTAGGTACTATGATCATATGGGTGCCCATTGTTGTATATATGTTTGCTGTTGGCGATACCGGCCATGCTATCGGTTTAACACTTTACAGTGTTGTTGTAATATCCAA
Source organism: uncultured bacterium (assembly GCA_965650105.1). Lineage (GTDB taxonomy): Bacteria > Bacteroidota > Bacteroidia > Chitinophagales > Chitinophagaceae > Polluticoccus. The sequence goes on from CBFGNI010000019.1 coordinate 20,912, forward strand.
TATCGATAATGTGCTTCGTTTTACTATACTGAAAAGAATTGGCGATGTGCATCCGTTGATAACTGTATTTGGTGTATTGCTGGGCTTACAGCTTTTTGGCATTATGGGGCTGATATTTGGGCCCCTGTTTATATCATATTTTATTTTGCTGGTTAAGGTGTATAAAGCAGAATTTGAGGAAGAAAAATAAATTGACCTAATAAACTTATTTCTATGCGCTGGCTGAAATTATCACTGAAAATAATTGGTGGCTTTATACTACTTGTAATTATACTATTTGCATGTGTTATAGGTTATGTAAATCTTAATAAGAAACAAGTACTTAAAGCTGTTACCGAACAACTGAACGAAAACATAAGCGGCACATTAAGTATTGAGAATATGGAGCCTACACTTATACGCGGCTTTCCGGGTGTTTCTATATCCTTACAAAACGTATTGCTGCGCGATAGTTTATGGGATCAGCATAAGCACGACCTGCTGCGTGCTAAAGAAATATATGTATCTGTAAATGCGTTTTCAATATTGCGAGGTGCGCCACGTATACGCGATGTAAGTATCAATGATGCGGATATTTACTTGTTTACCGATAGCAATGGTTATACAAATACCCGTCTGTTCGCACCCAAAGCACAGCGCGACACAACAAAGAAAAAAGGCCAGCCGCGCATTAACCATCTTTACTTCAATAATGTAAACCTGGTATTTGAGAATAAGACAAAGAATAAACTGTTCAACCTTGATATAAAGAACCTGGAAACAGTACTCGATTATAACCTGCAAGGTGGTTGGGATGCTGAAATAGATATTAATGCTGTTGTAAAACAATTCAATTTCAACACCGATAAAGGCAGCTTCTTAAAAGGCAAGAAACTAAAGGGTGAGCTTAACATTACTTACGATAAAGCAGCACAAACACTCACCATACCTAACCAGGAGCTGGGGATAGACGACGATGATATAGAGTTAGGGGGTAAGTTTGTTTTCGCTACAACGCCATCTACATTCGAATTGAATATCAAGGCAAATAATATTCAGTATAAGAATGCAACATCACTACTGTCACAAAGCATTTCAGGCAAAATAGGCATACTCGATTTCGAAGACCCTATAGATATACAGGCATCTTTGAAAGGCAGTATGAAATACCGCGATACCCCTTTAGTAAAAGTTAACTGGCAGATAAAGGACAATACTTTTAAAATACCTGGTGGCGAAATAAAGAAATGCAGTTTTAATGGTACGTTCTTCAATGAACATATTGCAGGTAATGGCCGCAGCGATCACAATGCTATCATCACAATTACAGGCTTGAAAGGTGAATGGGCGGAAATACCTTTTAGTTCCGATACCATACGCATAACAGATCTGATAAGTCCTGTTCTACACGGCAGGTTCCTTTCAAAATTCCCTGTAACAAAGATCAATCCTTTATTGGGCGGCAATACTTTTCATTTTGATAAAGGAAATGTAGATGTTAACCTGTTGTATAAAGCAGGTATCCGTAATAACGACACCACGCAGCCATACATATACGGTACCATAAAACTTACTAATGCAGCAATGACCTATGTGCCTCGTTCTATGACGTTTAAAGATGCCAGCGCGACACTTAAGTTTATGGGCAGCGATCTGTTTCTGGATAATGTAAAATTACAAAAAGGTAATACAGCGCTTTC
>CBFGNI010000020.1:0-22323 GCA_965650105.1 uncultured bacterium
TATTATATGTAAAGCTCAATTCGTACGATATCCTGGCAAGATTTTGTCACAGTCATATATACCACTTCTTTGTATGCCACCAGGTACTAAGCTATGGAAGCATGACTTATTTGTTTAGCTCCCTGAAGCCGATCATTCTATTTGCCTCAGGGTCCCAGACCTTTAAACGTAAGCAAGCTGCAATTTCTCTTATATCCAAAGATGTTTTCCGTGCCATCTGTAGCTGAGGTATTGCTGCCATTGCTTCCGGTAACCTGTAAAAGGGTATGCGTGAATTCAGGTGGTGAATATGATGGTAGCCAATATTACCTGTCATAAACCTCATAAATGGACTCATTACCATATAGCTTGACGACTCAAGTGCGGCCACCTCATATTTCCATTCTTCTTTGCAACTGAATGATGTTCCAGGGAAATTATGTTGGGCATAGAACAAGTAGGCACCTATTGCACAAGCAATGAACATGGGTATAAAAATAGCAAGCAACCATGCCTGCCAGCCCAACAAGGCAATAACAAAGTAAATAAGTAGTCCATGTGCTATTAAAGCAAATAACGAGTCGTAATGCTTTTTAGGTGAACTAAGAAAGGAACTTATACACATGCCAAAAATGAACATCGTAAAATAACCCGTCAAAATAGTAAGAGGATGGCGTATAAATAAATACATCCTTCGTTCGCCAGGCGACATGGAAAGGAAATTGGCTTTAGTTGTAATAGGGTAAGAGCCGATACTTGCGCTGAATAATTTTGAATTATGGTTGTGATGATGATCATGAGAACGCTTCCAGATACTTGCAGGTGCCAATATATACAAGCCATATATAGACATGATCACATCTGCTAACACAGACCGGTGCAAAATGGCGTGATGCTGAAAATCGTGATAAATAATGAACATACGCACAAGCAACAATCCGCCCAGTATACTGCAAATCAATTTTAGTATAAGAAATGGCATGAACAAGCTACCGGCTAATGCGCATGCAAGCAACAATAAGGTGGATAATAAGTACATCCAGCTTTTGTTCCGGTCTTCGTTTGCGAAAGGTTTTGTTGCTAATATCAGTTCTCTGCCGGTCATTGGTTTTGTATAGGACGTTTATGTTTCCAACGGCGATGCGACCATAACCAAACTTCAGGTTGAGCTATTATATCACGTTCAAGCATACGTGTGTGCATTTCAGATATTTCCCCATCAGTCGTTGCTTTAGGTGTTTCATAAAGTACTTCTGCAAATAGTTCATAATACCCTCTGCGCACTCGTTTTACCGTAGCGTAAACAACAGGATAGTTTATCTTTCGTGATATTATCTCCGTGCCTTTGAATACAGGCGTATCTTGATTTAAAAAGGTTGTCCAATATGCACTTTCCGGCGCAGGTGTTTGGTCTGCAATAAATGCCGTTGCATTTAGTTCGTTCCTGTTCTCCAGCATCTCACGAAACGTATTTTGCATTGCTATTAACTTAGTGCCAAAACGGCTACGCATTTTATGCATCAGCCAATCGAAATATTTATTGCTGATAGGGTGATATATTACGTACAGCTGTTGTCTTAGTTGAAGGCTGACTGTATTCCCAGCCCATTCCCAGTTGCCAAGGTGCCCCAATACCAGCACTATGCTTTTATTCTCAGCTGCAAGCTTGTCGAACAAAGCCTTGGCTTCGGGGTTGAAATAACAATGCTTCAGCATCGTTTCTTTATTTATAGTTAAGGTCTTAAATGTTTCCAGGAAAAGATCGCACAGATATCCATAATAAGCTTTAGCAATCTTCTTTATTTCACCTTCACTTTTTTCAGGAAACGAATTACGCAAGTTTATAAATACTATCTCTTTACGATATCCTAATGCATGGTACAATAAAAAGAACAATCCATCTGAAAACTTATATAATATACCAAAGGGTAGTATAGATATTAAATAGATAAGTGGTAAAACCAAATAATATACAACAGCTGACAATTTGCTTATTTTAGTGAAGATAATTATTATTTACAGAAGACCTACCTATGGGAGGCATTAGTTGGACCATTATGGTACGAGCAGTTTATGAAAGTTCAAGATTTTGTTGCACCGATATGAATCCTAATTATAGAATTACGATTAATATCCTGAATTCAGGTAATAACCAACGAAATATTATTAATTACAGCAAACCGTTTTAATATTCATTCTGTCTATCATGTGATTGTCGCTGCGCAGTTATGTCACTGCAAACTATATTTTAATAACAAGAGATGTGTCTTTTGTGTAAACAATGAACACAGGTAAATTCTGGTGTTCAATAATAATTACCCTATGAACAATGTATGGCTCAAAGCCATTATGTTATGGATAAGCATATGCCTAGGATGTACAGTGGAGGCACAAATTGCTGTTACTGATGCAAGGACGGCATTACAACTTGTTCAAAATTTAGCAGGCCCTGGTGTCTCAGTTTCGAATGCCACCTTAACTTGCTCCGATAGTGCAAATGGTACATTCGTTACTACTGTCAGTAATCTTGGATTAGAGGAAGGAATAATTTTGAGTACGGGACGATCTGTTAATGCTGTGGGCAGCGCCTCAAACTTTAGATCTACAGCATATTACAGGCCCGGAGATACTAGTTTAGATGCTCTTATTTTCCCTACAACAACCAACGATGCATGTATACTGGAATTTGACTTTGTTCCATTAGGTGACACGATGAAATTCAGATATGTATTTGGTTCGGAAGAATATACTTCTTTCTCTTGCACTGACTATAATGACGCATTCGGTTTCTTTATTTCAGGTCCCGGATATACAGTTCCTCAAAATATTGCATTGATTCCGGGCACTAGTATTCCTGTTGCTATAAACAGTACTAGTGGTGTACCACCCACTAACCCTAATGATACCGTAAAGTGCCAGTCTATGGGTACTGGTTCTCCCTTTTCCCAATACTACGTGGATAACAGTGCTGGTACAACCGTAGCTTATAACGGCTTTACAAGCGTGTTAACTGCTACGGCAATTGTTGTCCCGTGCTCTACTTATCATTTAAAACTAACAATAGGTGATGCAGATGACCAGTCATATGATTCCGGAGTTTTTATCGAGGCTGGAAGTTTCAGTTCGAATGATCTCTCTGTTTCTACTTCTGAAAATCTCCAGGCGCCTGTACCATACTGTGTAAGGGGTTGTAAAAATGGGGTGGTTACTTTTAAAAGGCAAAAAGTTACTAGTCTGCCGCTTACGGTAAAGTATCAAATAGCAGGTGACGCCTCTAACGGGGTAGATTATGCTACTATTGCGGACTCGGTTGTTATACCTGCCAGTGATTCGGTGATTGCCCAAACTATTATACCGCTAACAACTGCAAGTGGCACTAAGACCATAAAGTTATTGGTATATTCTCCCTATGCTTGTAGTACCAGCCCTATTATTGCTGATAGTTGTCTTGTAACAATATATGATTCAATATATGCAAGGATTATTACACCTGATACTAGTATTTGTCCCGGAACTTCGCTGACATTAGAAACAATTATAGATACCAGCCTTCGGTTTGCATGGTTGCCAAAATCAGGGATAAATGATACTACTTTAAGAACACCATCAATTACTGCGTCTGCAAATGTCTCCTATTATCTTACAGCTTCATTACCAGGTTCTACTTGCGATACCGTTCATGATGTCATAAATATTATGATGTCGCAATCGCCTAACGTTACCAGCCAGGTAACGAATGTTTATGGTTGTATTGGTACAGATGTGCTCATACCTATTAAAGCTACAGGCGATGACCTAACATATAAATGGCAAATCAAATCGGGAGGCGTATATAATGATTTAGGTAATGGGGTTGACTATGATGGGGTAACAAAAGATACGCTAAAACTTAAAAGTATTAGTGTTAGTTGGGATGGAAATGACTATAGATGTATAGTATCAGGGAAATGCACACCCAACGATACTACTTCCCCTATCACGCTGAATATTGCTGACGAACCTAATATTACTGCCAACCCGGTAAACGACTCTATCTGCCAGGGAGGTAATGCCCTGTTCGTAGTACAGGCAACAGGTACCAACCTTACTTATCAATGGCAAATAAGCTATGGTTTTGGTTTTAGCGACCTGATAAATACAGGGCCTTATACCGGGGTTTTCAAAGATTCTATGAAAATAACGGCGGCTACGGTATCTATGAGTGGCCAAATATTCAGGTGTATAGTAAGTGGTTTATGTTCACCTAACGATACTACTCCTAATGCTACGCTGGTTGTGCATAAGTTACCTAAGATAAATACCGACCCTGTAAGTATACATGTTTGCCCGGATCTGCCATCATCGTTTAGTCTAAGTGCTGAAGCCGGTAATATAGGCTATCAATGGCAGGTAAATACCGGTAGTGGATTTTCCCCCGTTTCAAACGATGCTACATACAACGGAAGTAATACAAACACCCTGCAAATCTCCTCGTCTTTACCAAGTATGACCGGCTATACATACAGGTGTATTGTATCGGGCGCCTGTCTTCCCAACGATACGTCTACCAATGCAGTACTTACTGTAGATACAATACCGGTAGTATCGAACCAACCTGCTGGCAATATAGTTTGCGAAGGTGACACAGCCTCGTTCTCCATACAGGCATATGGCAGCGGCACACTTACCTATCAATGGCAAGTGAACAATGGTGCCGGGTATAATGACCTGGCCGATGGTATACAATATACCGGCAGCACCACCAATTCGCTGAAAGTATTAGCAGCTACATCATTACTGGACAGTAATGAATACAGATGTATTGTTCATGGAACCTGTGATGGAGATACTTCTGATGCAGTAACGCTAACCGTTAAGACTTTACCTGTCATAGGTAACGATCCCAATTCGGTTGTTCTATGCGAAGGCGATGCTACGATGTTCGCTATTGCGGCAACAGGTTCAAATCTTACGTATCAATGGCAGGTTAAGACCGGAACAACGTTTACGGATATTGTCAATAATGCTATTTATAGTGGCGCACAGGCGGATACATTACAATTGGCTACTACAGTTGCCGGTATGAATAAGTATGTATACCGGTGTATTGTATCTGGCTACTGCACACCTAAAGATACCTCCAATGTGGCGATGTTAACCGTTCATATACGCCCGGATATAACTGTACAACCAAATGACAGTACTGTTTGTGATGGTAATGTTTCAGCTTTCAAAATAACAGCTGTGGGCACGAATATTGCCTACCAGTGGCAGATAAATACAGGGAGCGGTTATACTAATATTACCAATAATACCTTGTACACAGGCGCAACAAAAAGTTTGTTAAGAATAAGTAGCAGTACACTAGCTATGAACGGTTACCTGTACCGCTGTATCATTAATGGTATATGTACACCTCCTGATACTTCAATGGCTGCGGTATTAAACGTTAAAGTGCTGCCCCAGATCATTGCCAATCCTGTTGACACTACAGTATGCGATAAAAATAATGCTTCATTTACTATATCTGCCATAGGCACTGATGCTGCTTACTTATGGCAAGTAGATAAAGGAACGGGGTTTGTAAACCTATCGAACGGAACTGTATATAATGGAGCAACTACCGCTTCGCTATATATTTCAGCATGTACCCCTGCGATGAATAATTATGCTTACAGGTGTATTGTATCAGGATCTTGTACACCACCGGATACTACATTAAGTGCTATGCTTCATGTACTGGATCTGCCGTCGATAACCCAGGAGACAACCGATAGTATTGTGTGCGATGGACAAAGCACGGCATTTGGCATTAGCGCAACAGGTACCGCAATAACCTATCAGTGGCAGGTAGATGACGGAACAGGTTTCCGGAACATCTCGAATAATTCTGTTTATTCAGGAGTGAACAGCGATACGTTGAAACTGCAAAGTGCTAATGTACCTATGAGTGGGTATCAATACAGGTGTATTATAGCAGGTACCTGCGCACCGCCTGATACAACTATTATTGCAACCCTTACCGTAAGAGAGCTGCCTGATATAACACGGCAACCATCGGATAGTACGATATGTGCATACGGAGATGCCAGCTTTTCAATAACTGCAACCGGTACTGCAATAACCTATCAATGGCAGGTAAATACAGGTACAGGGTTTAGTGATGTTAACAACAGTGCTATATATTCAGGCGCAACAGCATCTGTGTTAAATATAAGCGCCGCACCCAATACAATGGATGGTTACCTATACCGCTGTATAGTAACCGGTGTATGTACCCCACCTGATACTTCTACCACTGCAATTTTCCATGTTAGCACGCCCCCATCGCTAAGTGTAGCACCTCATGCTACCCAAATATGTGAAGGAGGCGATGCTGCTTTTTCCGTAACAGCAACCGGTACCAATCTTTACTACCAATGGCAGGTAGATGATGGCAGCGGTTATGCCAATATTTCAAACAATATGCTTTATAGCGGGGTAAACACTAATACGCTATACATAACCGGTGTAACATCGGCAATGTCCGGATATTTATACCAGTGCATCGTATCAGGCGATTGTCCGCCCGCAGTTACTTCAGGTGCGCTTACACTTATGCTTACGGTATTTACTAAACCTGTAATAACAGCGCAGACCGGCGATAAAAGAATATGTGCCGGCACCAATACAAGATTCGCCATAAAAGGCACGGGTACGGGTATATCTTACCAATGGCAGGCAGATAATGGCAACGGGTATGTAAACCTTGCTGATGATGCTATATTTAGCGGCACCAACAGCGATTCGCTAAATATAACTTCAGCGCCAAAAGATATAAGTGGCAGCCACTACAGGTGTGTGGTGATAGGCGTTTGTTTGCCTGATGCTATATCAACACCTGTAACCTTGACTGTTGATACCCTGGCCGCCGTGCTGCAACAAGCTAAAGACAGCATAGTTTGCGAACAAACCCCTATATCATTTACTATAGCTGCTGAAGGCACTAACCGCAGCTATCAATGGCAGGAAGATAATGGTGGCGGATTTACAGATATTCCGGTTTCATCTCCTGCATATGCCGGCAGCAACACCGAAATATTGTCAGTACCTAATGTAGTACTCTCAATGCAAGGTTATAAATACCGTTGTATAGTTTCTGCAATCTGCAATACATATGATACATCCGGTATTGTAATATTATCTGTAGATACAATACCGGTCGTAATGACTTCACCAGGCAACAGTATCATATGCGAACATGATACTACTATATTCAGCATACAGACCATTGGCACTGATATTCAATATAAATGGCAGGTCGATGCTGGCACTGGTTATACTGACATAACTAATAGTACTATTTATTCAGGAGCAAATACAGATGTATTGCAAGTGTCAAGCGCACCTGCTAACATGAGCAACTATAAATACAGGTGTATTATATCAGGTACCTGCAATCCTCCGGATACATCGGCCGAGGCAATACTCACTGTAAATAGAAGGCCTGATATTGTAATGCAGGCAAGAGATACTGTAGTATGTGAACAAGTAGATGCAGCATTCGAGATTTTGGCAACTGGTACCAATATTACATACCAATGGCTGGTGGATAATGGCAGTGGCTGGACTATATTGGTAAATAACAGTGAATACAGCGGTGCTACAAGCAACAAACTGGTAATTACTAATACTGATTATTCAATGAGCGGGTGGTTATACAGTTGTGCTGTTTCAGGCTCATGTACACCCATAGATACATCTCTTGCTGTTACATTGACGGTGAATCAATTGGTGTCTGTTACCACTCAACCGTTGCCATCTGTTATTTGCGATGGTGATAATACTTCTTTTCAGGTAGCAGCAATAGGCACAGGCATCAGCTATCAATGGCAGGTAGATGATGGTGCCGGATACCGGAATGTTTCCAATAACGCTACTTATAGTGGTGCTGCGACAAATATGCTTAGCGTGTCGACTGCTAATACTGGCATGGATGGAGAATACTATCGCTGTATTGTGAGTGGTATTTGCCTGCCTAACGATACATCTACAGCTGTGTTACTGACTATTAATGCTTTACCTGCCATTGCAATTCAACCCGAAGACTCTACCGTATGCGAAGGAATAGACGCTGAATTTTCTATAAGTGCAACAGGTACTGCAATAACCTATCAATGGCAGCAAAATGATGGTGCCGGCTTCGCAGACCTGGCGGATAATGGAACTTATACAGGTAGCTTAACCAATACACTTCATATTGCGTCACCACCGGCTTTTATGAACGGATATGAATACCGCTGTATCGTATCGGGTGCCTGCAACCCGCCCGACACTTCATTGCAACGCTTACTTACAGTGCATACTTCACCTGTTATAACACTACAACCATCAGATACGATAATATGTGTAAGCCATACTGCAGAGTTCAGCATAATCAGCAGTGGATCGCTTGTTAATTATCAGTGGCAAATAGATACCGGCAGAGGGTATGAAGATATAATGAACACTGTTGATTACAGTGGCGCTACGACTAATATCCTGACTATAGCGAGTGTAACTACTGCTATGCATAGCGATAAGTTCAGGTGTATTGTTACGGGCATTTGTGCACCAGCCGATACATCTGGCGAAGCAACGCTTTCTGTATTCACGCCAGCTGCTATTATTACACAACCGGCTGATATAAAAGTATGCGCCGGTGAAAGTCTGACGTTTAACACTAGAGCCACAGGTTCAAGATTAACATATCAGTGGCAGGTAAATTCGGGGGGCGGATTTCAAAACGTATTGAACGGGGGTATCTACTCAGGCGCTACCTCCAGCAAATTAAAACTGGATGCTGTAACTACAGCAGAAGATGGTTACAAATATCGTTGCATCATAAACGGCTACTGTGATCCGGGAGATACAACAGATGAGGCTACCCTTGGTGTACGTATCATGCCGGTTGCAGGTATAACGCCGCAAGGCTCGGTTACGTTCTGTGAAGGGGATAGCGTTTTACTACTTGGTGAGCCGGCAGCCGATGTAACTTATAGATGGCAACTGAATGGTATGCCAATATCGAAGGCCGGTAAATACATAGCTAAGAAACCAGGTATATACAAGCTTATAGTGGCAACACAATATTGTACATCTACCCCCGACTCACTACAGGTGATTGTGCATCCACTACCCGAAGCAGGTATCTTTATTACCAGCAGACCTGTAATATGTGCAGATTCATTTGTTACTATTACTGCATTCAATGCTACACAGGAAAGCTATCAGTGGTATAAAAATGGTGAAATAATTGCAGATGCTCGCAGCTATTATTATAATGCTTTTGAAGAAGGATTGTATGATTTATTAGTGACCAATAATTATAATTGTATGCTAAGGTCTAAGCCTCAGTATCTTGATTTGGATAAACTATCTGACCCTGAGATAATTACAGATAACCTGATGATGTGCACCAACCAGCAAGCAAAACAATATCAATGGTATTGGAACGGCGCAACCTTAACAGGAGAAATAAATAACTGTTACCTGGCTCCGCATAATGGATATTATAAATTGTATATCGTTAATGCCAATAGTTGTCCTAAATGGTCTAACCAGTTAGCCATTGATAAGGTTGCAGAACTATGGCCAAATCCAACTAGCGGACTTCTAAATATTATGGCCGATAATGCTGCCTATATTGAAATAAGTGATGTAAGCGGAAAAACAGTATATATATCTAAATTCCAGGCTCAGGTTGATATACGCAATGTAGCAGATGGTGTGTACATGGTTAGGCTGTACAACCAACAAAAAGAACTTATTAAGGCTATAAGAATAGTAAAGAAGGAAAACTAATGGAACATTATAATTTTCTTGTAATAAATTCAATATTATTAGATTGGTACTTGGTCGCTATGTCGCTTTTATAATATGTGTGTTGGCTTAATGTTTTGTGGTCAACTTAATAAAATTCGATAAGCTATTTTAGCCATAAAAGGAGTTACATTTATTTGTAACTCCTTCTTGTTTTGTCAATATTGTCCCTCGGTAGGACTTGAAGTGAGGCGTGAATGATGCTCAAACCAACTGAGCTAAGGAGGAGTGTCAATTCCAATAATAGATAATAGATTATTTAGACAGTTGAAGAGGTCAAATGACCTAAATGAGATGATTTCAGGTTCAAGTCCTGAAAGGGGGAGCACTCAAAACCAAAGCGTTGCATTCATTTGTAACGCTTTTTTCATTTAACCGCACTAAGAATCGCAGTAAATCTTATTGAGAGTCAATATTGACAAAAGCAAATGCTATACGCAGTTTTTAAGTGTCGATGCAACCTATCTACAATCTGATACTATTTTATTTTAATAAGTAATTATTTTATTTGTATATTTATTCTACTACCACTTGTCACCAATTGAATCACTATATGAAAAACATCCTATTGCCATGTGTGTTCGCAACTCTGTTGTGTAGCAGCACCATCGCGTATGCGCAGAAACTACCGGAACCGCATACTTACAGCTCGCCTAATGGTACATTTGACAAGGTCTACGACCGTTTTGGCAAACAATATGATCTTAATGATATCAGAATTTTAGAAAAACCTTCAGGTTCTCAGTCAAAACTAAACGGCCCGGTTGCTCAACCTAATTCAACTGCATATTCTCAAATTCTATGTACCAGCACAGGGTATTTCAACGTCTATTTTGAGAACGGTAGCGGGTTTGAGCAAAATACTTCAACTCAAATTGCCCGACGCGATGTGATATGCCAGTTATTCAATGACCTATCCAACCATATCGTCCCCGCCAATCCGTCCGTTAAAGTGAATATCTGGGTGCGGGATATCAGCAATATCATTTCAAATCCGTCGAGTAGTGGCGTACTCGGATTGGCTACTTCTTTTTATAGTATGCCTGCATTATCCACTGCCAGTTCCGGTATCGTAGATGGAGAAGTCTGGGAAACTATCAATTCCGGCACAGACGGATATAAAAATACCGTCACGCCACTTGTATCTCAAGGCAGTCAGTATTCCTCGCCGGGAGGCGCCTATTATCACGGAATGATGGCCTTCAACTTCGCTAATACTTCCATTAATTGGCATACAAATTTAACTACGGCTACCGCTTCGGGGTTGTACGATTTATATAGCGTGGCCTTACACGAGATGACCCACGCGCTGGGCTTTGCGTCGCTCATCGATTACAATGGAGTTTCCAAATTTGGTAGTACTACAAATTATTATTCCCGGTACGACCTGTTTTTAAAGACGCAGGGCAACCAAAACCTGATTACCAATACAGGAAGTTGCAACCTTTACAATTTTCAGTTCAATCCTGGCTTAAATGCTAATACAACTCTTTCTCCCAATCCTGCAACCTGTGGTAACACTATTCCTTATAACGGTAGCCTTGATAATACTACATGCGCTACGGCAATTAAATTCACGGGTAGTGTAAATCAATCCGTATATACCCCCGATTGCTTTGAGCCACCATCAAGCCTTAGCCATCTTGAAGATCAGTGCCATGCTCCAGCTCCTTATGGCAATAATTTATATTATTGCATGTCTAACGCTAATGGCACCGGAAGCGCTTACATGAAACGTTATTTGAAACCAGAAGAACGCATTGTGCTCTGTGATATCGGATATAAGGTAAATACAACTTATGGGAATACTTTATATGCCGCCAATAATTACAACTACGGTGGTTCGCAATGTCCTGGTCAATCGGTAGCCGGTGTGAATGATGGTATCACCACATTGGGGACATACTCCTGGACAGCGCTTACAAGCGGCATAGTCAATATACCGGGCAGTGGTTTACTAAGTAATGATTTTAGTGCAAACCAATTTGAGTGCCTGGGAGTGATGAATGGGATGGGGAGTGTAAATATCAGCAGCGGAACGTCATCCAGCACCATAACTTTTACAGCCGGTACAAATACAGGTGTGGCATTGCTCAGGTATGTTCCTGTAAATACAACGACAGGAAAGAGGGGTAATATCACTTACGCATACGTCTATATCAATTCAGCAAACTGCGTTGCCAGCCCTTGTAATATGGTACTCAATGGCGGTTTTGAGAATGGCCTTAATTGCGGTCAATACTATCAAACCGATAATCCAGATATTTATTGCTGGACACCTTTGCATATGTCACCCGACTACATGGTTCGAAATTGCACGCCACCTAGCGGGTTTGGTGGGATTCCGACACCTACTACGTATTGTAATCCACCTGCCGATACCTGGAACGGCCCTGGTACAAATGATAAATTTTTGGGCATGGGCTTTTATAATAATACCCCGGGATCTGGCATGGAAGCAATACAGACCATGCTTGCATCGCCTATCCAGCCGAATGTGCCATACGTGATAAGTTTCTGGGCCCGGACTTTCCACGGTACTATATTTGCTGCCGGCACGGCAAATGTGATGTTTCGCGGTGCAACAGGAACTCTCGCACCTTTACCATGGTCAGTACCTTATAATACTGTAGGCCAGCAATATACTGATGTGGATGTGCCTGACGATGGGCAATGGCATTACTATACATTGCCATTTACGAATACAGGAACACAACCTTTACAAAATCTTTTGATTGGTGTTTCTGGATATACCAGCCCTAATTATGCAGCCTATGTTGGTTTGGATGACATAGTTCTCACGCCTGCAAATAATACCGCAACTTTTCAATTGCCTGATTCACTATGCGATAATGCCAGTATTGCAGATTTGAGCCAATATGTTTTCCCTGCGTTTACATCAGGTGGCAGCTTTTCCGGTACTGGTGTAGTTTATACAGGAGGATTGTACACCTATACACCATCTACAACCGGCCTTCAAACCATTACTTACAACTATGTAAACAGCTCAGGCTGTTCACTATCAATTCAGGAGCAGATTTATATTAAAAGCTGTCCACCTCCTCCTGGTGGTAGCCATCATGTAATGACTTATGAAGGGCATGATGATATGAAACATTATACCACCCAAATAGTACCTGGCAGTAATGACGAAAGTGTTATGGCCGGTACTATATTTCATAGTACATCCGGCGGTACAAATACAATTCATTTTATGAGGCTGGATAATCAAGGGAATATTTTAGTATCAGAAGAATATATCTCAGGATATAAGGATGAAAGAGCGGTTGATATAGAAGGATTGGTTCAAAATGGAAAGCAGTTTTGGTATATCGTTTGTTTATCGAGAAGGGCCGGGGGTAATGATCAGGATATGATTAAAGTCTTGTGTTTGGACAATAACGGCAATCTTGTTGATCAACGTGAGTATGAAGATATAGCTGGTGGACAATATCATTTATACCCTATGCATTCTACCGTATGGACCGATCAGCAGAACAATGATAATCGTCTGTATATATGTGGGTACACAACTTTTGGCAGCCCGACAACTTTTCCGCAAATGCCTGATTATTTAAGCCGTAAACACGCTTTTATATTGAGTATCGGTTTAAACATGGGCAGTAACCACCTACTGCGGCTGAATAGTATGGCGTATGATTGGAGTTGGAATGGGCCGTATGATTATGATATTGCCATGCGTACACGAGTAGTTGAACAGACCAATCAGATATTCGTTACCGGAAGTGTCAATGGTATCATACCCCAATCGCAGGCACATCAACGTAGCGCAACAATGAATTTAGTTGTTGATCCGAATACGCTAAATGTAGTATCCGATTTTCCATTTATTAAGAACGAAGGTAGCGATGATCTAAGTGGCCCGCATGAATATGGTGTAGACCTAATTCAGATAAACGGTAAAAACTTCATCCTCGGGAACACTACTTCAACAACTGCTACCAATTGGAATAATACCTCAGAAATAGATATGTATCCCAGGTGGCACAAGATATTCTTTATCCAACCACTAAATGCCGGTGCTCCATTTAGTGTACAGTCACAACGAAATACATTCGGAAATATATGGGGTCACTGGGCTGCACACGCTATTCGCACAAGTGGTACAAAAGTTACTCTTGCAACACTTATCAGGGATCAATATTCTACCTGTATACCACTCCCTTATACACCAGGTTACGATAATGTAAATGTGGATCTTATTACTGCAGATCTCGGCACCTGGCCCTATGGCTCGGTAGCGAGCGGGCCTAATATAATTTACCGTACAAGTACAGGTACAGGCGACCCTTCCGCTGTAAGCAACTCTTTTTATGAACTTGGGGGCAGCCTTTCTCTTATGGATGTCAGCCCTACATTTGCGGCATTAGGTATTAATCAATATGTGATTAACGCACCCAAATACATGAACAATCAGTTTCTGAATATTAAATACATGAATCCCGATCTTGGATTCAATACCATTTGTGGGGGTGATTTTGATGCAAACCAGCAACCATGTACAAATGGAGGTACTTATTTTATAATAGAGGATGCTATGAAAGTAGGTACGAAAGTACAGATTGTGAATTTGAAACTTGATAAAACACCGTATCCAATGGCCAGTAAAAGCCAGCCTTATGCGATTAATAATCCCACACCGTGTATAGATTTGGCAGGAAATGGTTCATATAAAGAAGAAGAATTGGGAATGCAGGAACTGACACGAGGTAAAACTAGCGTATATCCTAATCCTGCTACGGATAGGGTAACCGTAGAATTGTCGGAGGATGTAAGCAAAAATGCTATGCTCACGATTAAAGTCAGAAACATATATGGACAGGAAATAGGTGGTTTATTTAATGTTAAGAGGCAACCGAGAATTGATGTATCGTTACCTAATATTGTGCCGGGCATGTATTTCATAGAAATATACGCAGACCAAAAGTTGATCCATCACGAAAAGCTAACCATACAGCAGTAGGCAATCTTTAAATGCAAACACAAACAAAGGCATATAAATATGCCTTTGTTTGTGTTATTGACCGTGCACTAAAGCTTTGTTTAAGGATCTCAAGCTATAAGCGATTTAAATTGCGCGATACTACTAGTAGGTTATTGTGAAGCTAGTTCGCTTGGCGGACAACTTCGCTTACAAATGGATTGAGTTTAATTAACAGTGTTTTATTGACACCCATTTTTATGCACGGTAATCGTCCATAGCTCTGAACAAGATGCTGGCCATTGGGCATTATATTATTATTTCGATACCACACATCGATCCCATTGGTATAAACAGCAGGTTACCCGAAGCATCACTTGCCGCCGCGGAATTATAGTTGTGCGTCTTTTACTGTTAAAAGATGACGGCGGAGTTGTATTGAATGCGAGCCGGCAATTAAATCCGAATACCCAGTTATTATTTTCTTTTTGAGCTGAAGCTATGCCTGGCATTAGCAACATGTAAGCAAAACTCAAACATAGGAGTATGACGCGCATAACTCGTTTTTACCTAAAATTAAGAGCCTAAAATAAAATGGTTGTCATGGTAGGGAAATATGATTTTGAAGCACTTATTTAAGGAGGCTGCTACCATTTCTGGAACGGGCCTTGGCCTGTTTACGAATAATTTGGTATCATCCGTTTATCGTCTACTTTCCGTTCGTAAATATCCAGAGGTGTTTGTCAGTAAATTTTTGTTGATTATAGACTGTAACTCCACGGCGTTGAAACGGCTATTTTATTCAATTGCGAACTGCAGTTTGATAATATCCGGATATTATTTCTTATTGACTTCAAAAAACAAGGTATCCGTTCCAATACCTGTAAATATACCCAAACCATTTGCAATATTCGAAGTTGGGTTTGTCAGGTTCTGAGAGCTGTTGCTATTGCTATTGTACAAGGCTGCATAATCGGTATTAAGATGATAGAGGATGATGGTATGCGTACCAAAATACTGAAACTGCTGATCTCTAATTTGATATTCATCAGTTACAGAAGGCTCGTTTCTGAAATTAGATATGCGAAAGCGCGCATTGGTTGTATCCCTGATCAATTCAGGCTCGTTTTCAATATTCTGTACTACTATCATATAATAGGAATGATCGTTATTATCCCATGTAACGTCAATCGGATCATTCATTTGAAAACTGCCTGGTGAAAACGTGGTATTAGAATCGATCTTGGTAACTGATATCTCTGTGGCAGATTCAGTGAAGCTGGTGGGAAGGGTAGGGGCAGTCGTGGTGGCACTAACGATCTTTCCTCTATACTCGAAATATAGGTGGTATTGCCTCCCTTCAGCAATTATCAGCGTGTTATCCTCATAGATACCGTTACCAATATTTACAAGTTGGTGAATGCTGTTCTCATCATCGATAAAGACTTTGAGTGTATCAATGCCTTCACCCTCTCCGTCGGTTGCATTTGAAACCGCAATTTGAGATATCACTCTGATGGAGGCAATATTATTTACGAATAAATAACCTTCAATAACAGGTTCTTCATTATATGCGGGTACAGCAGACTGCTTTTCACAGCTGATAAACAAGTATGTCAAAAGAGATAAAATAAGTATAGATCTTGCTTGTTTCATACTAGCGGATTTTAAGAGAAAGTGTGAGGTTAGGCGTAAGACCCAAATAATTTACATTTGATTCTATTACACTTCCATCGGAGATATAGTATTGCTTATACCAAACATTTGTTCGGTTGTAAGCATTAAAGATGGACAAGCTCATGTAGCCAATATCCTTCTTGCTTGCATTGAAGATATGATAGCTTGCAGAGAGGTCTAGCCTATGATAGTCTGGCAAACGCAAAGAGTTTTTTGTGGTAACGGTAAAGTAATCCTCAGTAGTTCCATCGAGTAGTGTGATTGAATACGATCCTGCAGGCGCTGTATATGGTCTGCCGGTTGCATAAACCCATGTTGCAGAAAAATCCCAGCGTTTAAACTTATAAATGCCAACAGCTTTAAATTCGTGAGTTACGTCCTGGTTCGCCGCGAAGTAACCTTCACCATATACATCAAAGTGATTTCTTGCCTGCCCTAGCGAATAGCTTATCCAACCCGTGAGTTTGCCTGTTTTTTTCTGCGCCAGCAGTTCTAACCCTTTAGAATACCCGTTGCCTGTATAGAAACTCTCGTTCACGGTTGTAGAAAAGCGGTTGGAAGAAAATCTCAATGAATATTCACTAATATCCGCTAGATCTTTTCTGTATGCTTCAGCACTAAACAGATAATTTGAAGTTTCATAGCTTAGGCCAGCAATATAGTGTGTGGCCGAACTAACCGGAACTTTTGTCTTGTCAGATAGTATCCAGAAGTCTTTACTTCCTGAAAGAATATCCTCGCGCGTTATCCTGTTTGCAAACTGATAGAACCGCCCGTACGAAGCCTTCAGCGAAAGTCTATCGGTTATTTTTAACCCAGTTGCAAACCGTGGCTCCCAATATGTTTTTTCTGTAACATCGAAGTAGCTTAACCGTACTCCGGGCTTTATTTCAAGGCGCTTATTAAAAAACGTTAGCCTGTCTTGTATGTATCCACCTCCTACCACTCCTTGTCCTTGTCTGTTAAGTACGTCTGAAGTATCGTCCTGGCTATAAGTATAGTTAATATCATAGTTGGTTCCAAATAAACCAAAGCTTAGGTCATTGCCTTTAAATAAATTCCATTCGTAATCCATTTTTACACTTAGGTCTGTCAAGTCATTGTTTTCGAGGATGCCGGTTTTCACAGTCGACTCTTCACCCAAACTATCCGTTGTTGTACGCTCATTTGATCGGTCACGCTTGCTATAATAATTAGAATAACTCATAAGAGTGTTACCATAAAATTTTTCGGTCCATTTTCGCGACCATTTAAGGCTCATGCCTACGTTCCCATAACGCGTCAGATCTGTTGTGCCATTGCTGAGGCCTGCAAAATTACTACCGCCAAATCCGCTGGGAGCAGTAAAACTGCTGCTGTTGTCTAGCTTGTCAATGCTGTAAAAGTAGCTGTAGGAAATATTGTCTTTATTGGTGGGTCTGAATGTTACTTTAGTATTTATATCAGAAAAGTAAGATGTGGTTTTCGTTTGTACTGAAGGGCCACCGCCAGGACCGCCCATTGCAGGTTGCTGCTGCTCATCGGTTTGGTCATCACTTTGATTAAAAGAATCGAATATCCAGTTATAAATTGGCCCTTTCCAGGATCTTCGCCATGCGGCCATAATTGTGACTTTTTCAGTTAATGGTATTTCAGTAAAAAGGTTGCCACTCAGTAAGCTGATATCGCCGCCAAGATTGAAATTCTTTTGATTGCCCTCTTTGCCAGTAAGTTCCATTACGCTTGAGAGCCTTCCACCAAATTTGGATTCGAAACCACCTTTATACAATTGCACATCCTTCACAGCATTGGCATTGAACGCACTGAAGAAACCATAGAGGTGATCTACATGGTATATTGTAAAGCCATCGTATGTTACAAGGTTTTGGTCAGGGGTGCCGCCACGCACATACAACCCAGCTGAAGATTCGTTAGATGCGCTTACTCCCGGCATCAACTGAAAAGCACGCATTACATCCTTCTCGCCAAGATTTGGTAACTTGGCAAGCTTTGCCGGAGATAACTTGACCATACTAAGATTATCGGAAGACATCTGCATTACATCATCCCGGTTTGCAGTGACTATTACTTCATTTAGCCTGGATGCCGAAGTTGGATATAGTTCTATTTCTACATCACTTGTCTGCATTTCGGGATTTAAGTATATCTCCTGCGAAAGGTATCCCATGTAGTTTGCTACGATTGTTGACGTATCTGCTGGTACATTCATCAAGCTGAAAAATCCATCAGCATTACTAGTACTACCTATTGATGTACCCTGGATCTGAATGTTTACAAAAGGTAACGGTTCGCCGGAGGTTACATCAACAACTTTTCCGGATATTGTATAATTCTTTTTTTGTGGTGGCCCTTCAAACTTTTTCTGAACGAGCATATCCTGGACCAGGACGCCATCATCGGAATAAGATAAGGATCTTCTATCGCGCTTTATAGTAATTACCAAAGCGGTATCTATGTTGAAGCTCATCTTATCCAACGGACGTAGAGAAGTTTCCGGATCGCGCGTGGTGATTTCAATAGCTAATGGCAGCGGTGTGTTGGCGAACCAATAAGTAAAGTATCGCTTTTTACAATAATTGGAATCATAAACGATTGTCACATGGTACCTGGCCATAAATTTTTGATAGACTTCATGTAGCGTAGCTGAACTAAACCTGTCACTAACCCCTATTTTTTCAAGCGGTGAAGGAGGTATGACCGTCTTTTTCTTGATCAACTGACCCGAAGCTGGTATACTTAAAATTAAGACGGCAATAATTAGATATATCCTCATCGTTTTAAAGTAGAAGACTGCAAACTTCTTTGTTTAGCATATTCAATTTTCCCAATTAAGACGTAAAGCATAAATGCCGCGATAAATGGATTAAATTATGCGATATAAGTAGACGGTCATGCTACACGTAAGATTTTAGTAGATAGTCGATATTTTTTTGCCTTTTGCAGTTTTTCTACCCGCGGTGAGACGTATATGGCAGATATTTGCCTCTGTTATCTATTAATATTATTAGGATGTTACTATCGAAATCATCTACATTCTAATTGTACAAGTCAGGACAAATTTCTGTATGATAAAAGGACTACGTATTATTCGCAATAAAAAATGGATAGAGATACTGCTGCATATTGCAGGGTGGATGCTTTTTCTAACATTACCTTATATATTACGTAGTAACCGGATGGCTACGCCTAAGCATCATCTGCCTCTGACGCCTGCTGGCTTCCCTCTTATGGAGCCTGAACATTTTAATGAGATGCATTATGAGCCAATGATCTTTAATTTATTAATGATCCCATTATTTTATATGAATATTGCTTATCTGCTACCAAGGCTATTTCTTAAGCGAAAATATGCGGCATTTTTTGCTCTGCAGATTGGTGTTGTCATCGTGCTTAATTTTATCAGCAACTGGTTACATACTTTGTTTACTCCTGAAATGCCGGGAATGAAAATGGGTATTCCCATATTTCTTTACATTTTGACTACATCTTTTGCAGTGTGTTACTGTTTAGTAAGGAAAAATATTGACGATGAACAAAAACAGAAGGAGCGGGAAAATGAGAGCCTAAAGTCGGAGCTTCTTTTTTTACGTTGGCAAATCAGTCCGCATTTTATGTTCAATGCACTTAATAATATGGTTGCGCTTTCCCGGGTTAAATCAGATAAGCTTGAACCGATGTTGATAAGACTCTCTACTCTTATGCGTTATATGCTGTATGATACTGACGAAAAAAGGGTATCAATACATAAGGAAATTGAATACCTTCAAAGCTATATCGATCTGCAAAGCATAAGATTTGGATCTGAACTGGACATAACTTGCGATATACAGGTGCAGGATGATGTTAACGTCCTTATTGAGCCGATGTTGCTTATTCCATTTGTGGAGAATGCATTCAAGCATGGTACCGGCATTGTTGCAAAGCCCTTTATACATTTGCTAATGAATGTTTCTAATGAAAAACTATCATTTTCAATAAGGAATAGATTTGTACCCGCCCTTTCAAAAGATGATGAGCAAGCTCATGGTATAGGACTTATAAATGTACGCCGCCGCCTTAATTTGCTGTATGGTGACAATTTCACACTTGATATACTGGAGAATGAGGATTTGTTTGTTATTAATCTGAATATATACGTTAAATGATCCGATGCATAATTGTTGACGACGAGCCGCTCGCACTCGACTTACTTAAAGATAATATCAAGCAAATACCCTTCTTACAACTAGTAGGTATATGCAAAAATGCTATGGCGGCACTTACTATACTTCAAACAACGGCGGTAGATCTTGTATTTTGCGATATCCAAATGCCTGGCTTAAATGGCATTAAGCTAGTTGAGAGTTTAACTGTTCGGCCCATGTTTATTTTCATTACTGCATATGAACAGTTTGCCCTTCAAGGATATGACCTTGACCTTATAGATTATCTCGTAAAGCCTGTGCCGTTTGAGCGCTTTGTTAAAGCATGCAACAAGGCGCGGGAACGTTTTACATCCAAGGTAGCCCCTGTTATTGAACACAACACATTAGATAAAGGTTTCCTTTTTGTACATGTAGATTATAGCCTTGTTAAACTTAATATTATTGAAATAAAATATATTGAAGCATTTAAAGATTATATAAAGATCCATTTTGTAACTCCTTCTAAAAAAGATCTTCTTGTAAGAATGAGCATGAAAGGGATAGAAGAGCTATTACATCAGCCTTATATGATACGTATACACAAGTCTTTCATTATCAATTTCACGCAGGTTACTGCAATTAGACGAAACAGTGTCTTCCTGAATGATATTGAACTTTCTGTCAGTGAGCAATACAAAGAAAGTTTATCGAAGCTGACCGGGAGAAAACTATAACGTCGCAACATTTTGGCTATACATCGCAACAGGGGCATCCCGCTTTCATAGCAAATGTAGGTTTGTTTAAAGTTGTGTAATGATTGCCAACCGTGTACTGTTTATTAGTGTTTCTCTATGCCTGTGCATCTCGTGCAGTAGTACTAAAAAAGTGACAGAACAAGTTCGATTAAACACTTGGCAGGTTTTCCCGATTATTGCTGATGGTGATGCTAAAGATTGGTCTTTTATAGATCATAATATGCAGGCTAGGATACCCGTGCAATGTTCATTCGCCAACGACAAAGAGCGGCTATATGTGCTTCTGAAAACGAGCGACCAGGCAACTATCTTAAAAATGATGACAGGTGGCATGCAATTGTGGATAGACGTATCGGGCAAAAAGCAGAAGAGTAGTGGCATTGTATTCCCAATGGGTTCTATAGGGCCTTCCGCGGTACTACATGACCATGAACATCTCAATCGACCTGATGCGCGGGAATATGATAGATTACTGGAGCTTGTTAGTTCTGCAAGAGAATACGCATTACAAGGTTTTCCTGGTTGCGCAGGTGCCTATTTGCTAAAGCAGTCTAATAAATGTGGTATTGTAGTACGTATTGCTACTAATAACCATCAGCTAGTATGGGAAGCCTCTATACCATTTTCTTCGTTTTTAAGAGACTCGCTAACCAAGAATGACTTGGGTAAGAAGCTGAGGGTTGGTTTTGAGATAAATCGTGTGCCTGGCGATATAGGAAGACCCGGTCGAATAGGAGAATCCGGGAATGGGGTAGGCGGTAGAGGTGCAGGCATGGAGCCGACTCCTGCAAGGCCAATTGCTGGGGGCAACGACTTAGAAAAAAGGAAGCTGTTATTCGAAGCAACCACAATCTGGCAAACAATATATCTGGCTTATAATGGGTAATTATAGGTTGAATGATGGGATCGTTCAATCGGGCGCAGGGAAAGGTTTCCAAATCTTCCTTTACTATGAAAAGGTTTCGCTCCTTTGTAAACGCCTGTCAGTTTCGGGAAGCTACTTTTTCAACTATACTGATAATACCAA